>JACPII010000090.1 GCA_016188175.1 Candidatus Woesearchaeota archaeon
CACCGAGAACAAGATAGCCGTTGAGCGCGGCAGGTTTAACGACGCCGTAAAATCATTCAACGCCCGCATCAAGATGTTTCCCGCAAGGATTGTTGCAGGGAATCTTGGCTACAAAGACAGGCCCTATTTTGAGGCAAAGCCCGGTTCGGAAGTTCCGCCGGCGGTGAGTTTTGGGTAGAGCCAAGTTAGCAATGTCAAAAAGGGGCAGAAATGAGGATATTGGTATCAGCGACTGCCTTCATTGAACCCCTCGTGCCTCGTGGATCACCCTTTCAACATCTTTTTCTGAAGAAATGCCCTTTTCCCTTGCGAACTTTACACCAAAATTAACAATTTTTTCAAAATCGTCAGGTGAAGGCGTTCTTACTTTTTTTATCGCTTTCACCACATTCGCAATCGCATCAGCCTTAACATCATCCACCACGCGAAACCCGGAACCTAAAAGCATCCCCTTCATCATCTCCCTGGAAAAAAGTTTTATCTCGATGCCATGGCTCAGGTGGAACATCTTATACAGAAAGCCGCCCAATGACCTTCGGGGGTAGATGGCAACAAAGATCCCATTATTTTTTAACGCCTTCCCGATATGGGAGATCCCTTTCCCGGGGTCTTTCATAAACTCAAGGGCTCCCCCGCACAATGCCTTGTCAAATACTTTTTTAGGAACCCTTTCCTCGATGTCGAGAACCTCGCCAGGAATTCCTTGTTCACCGAGCCTTTCCACCATCGCGGGCGCCATATCGATCCCAAACGGATGTGCTCCAGATTCTTTTATTTTCAGGGTGTAATGCCCCGAGCCGCAGCCGACATCTAAGATTCCTTCATCCGGCTTTGGGTCAAGAAGCGCAAGCGCGATAACCTCCTCTTTTTTTACAAAACTGCCGATAAACCCGGAGCTGCGCTCATGCTCATACTCGTGCGCCTTTTTGTCAAAGTAATCGCTTGCTTTCATGCTCAAACTTCACCTTTCCGGCTCAAACCCGCTTCATAATCCAATAAGGCCAGCTTCCACCCTTGCCCCTTTCCGTCCCCTATGCTTCATGGTAGCTGCCCTCTCGCCCCACAAACTCTTTCATCGTCACCGGCTGCAATCCAGATGAAAGGCACCATCGCAGATACATCTCTAATTTTTGCAAAAACAAATTTCCTGTCTTCCTGACAATAAGTGAAGGTATCTCCCCCTTGAACCCTTCCAGGGGCACAAATTCCCAGGGATGGAAATAAAGATTGAGGTAGGTGCTGTCGATCAATGCAAGCTTCGTGCATAATTTTGAATATGCAAGGGGCAGGTTCCTCAGCCATATCCACGAAAACGGCATCCTTAACACAGGAGTCACCGAGATGGGAACAACCGTTATGCCTCCCTCGTTATGGACTTTCCTTGTCTTAAAGAAGTTGTTATAATGCCCCGGAATATACGTCGGATGGCAGGAGCTGTCAACCTTGATCCCGATCCTCTCAAGGACAGCATACGGAGGCCTTGACATCTGCGGCCCCCGAAAGGAAACGATTTTGACAGAAAACTTCTTTTCCATCCTTTCTTTTGCCTCCCTGAGAAGCGCCTCAGCATCCCCTTCCGGCATCTTCGCATATCGGTGATGGTGCTCATAGCCGTGCAGCGCTATCTCATGGCCTTCGGAAATAGCCTGCTTGATTTCCTTCTCGGCATACTGCGCAAATGTCCATGTGGAGAAAAGCGTTGCCTTGATTCCCAACCTTTGGAGAAGCCCTAATCCTATCTGGAGCCCTTTCCTGCCTATCTCAAAAGCAGCATCCTCGGGGATATCCGCTCCAAGCTCTCTGCCGACGAATTCCTCGCAGTCGAAGGTGAGGATGAGATATTTTGTTTTTGCTCTCATTTCTTTATCAGCTCCACAACCGCCTCCGCAAACCCCCCAACATCGCCCTTCCTGACTAACTTCCCGTCTTTCAGAACCTCCGGATGGCTTCCCACATCAAACGCCACCGATCGCTTGCCGCAGTACTTTGCCTCAACAATAGGAATATCAAATCCCTCCCACAGCGAACAGGTAACATACACGTCGCACGCAGCATAATAGGAAGGGAGATCTCCATCAGGGACAAAACCTGCAAAAATTACCCCTGAAGGCGCTTTGTGCTGAAGCTTCAGAAAATACCGCCTGAACGTCGGCTTCCCGACGATGATAAGTTTTGCATCTGAAATCTTTTCCTTTACCAGAGAAAATGCCCGAATAAGGAGGTGCAGCCCTTTATGAGGGCTTATCCTGCCGACATACAGCAGCACAGGGTCTCTGCCTGCACCAAATTTCATCCGGACCTTGCTGCCATCGATTCCGTGATGGAACCTCTTTTGGGAAACAGGAACATACTCTACGCTGCTGTCAATCCCCGTCTCTTTCTTTAGCTCATCCCGAAGGAACCCCGAGATGGAAACTGCCCTGTCGCAGTTCTTTATCATCCTGTTGTTGAGCCAGTTGAAGAGCTTCAGATAGAGCTTTTCCAAAAAACCATACGTCTCAACAATTCCGACTCCTGCATTATAGTATACAAACTCGATGGTTGGTTTCTTCTTCTTTGCCAGGTTGGCAAAAATAGTCATCGGGTAAAGATGGCAGATGACCCGGTCAAATCCCGTCAGCTGCTCGGCAACCCTGTTGACCTTGTTCCGGTCAAGAAACAGCAGCAGCCGATACATCCTTTGGAAGAATGGTTGTTTGGGCATCCCAAGAACGGCTAATGCAGCCCTTTTCGGTTTTAGGGACGCGGATAGCGTGAAGATAGTCACGTGATGCCCTTGCCTTGTCAGATGCTCCTCTTGCTGCTCAACAATGCGGTCTATTCCGGAAAACTCCGAAAACGTTGGCGTCAGGATAGCGATTTTCATCTTACTTTTTTTTCCCGCATTTGTATATTGCACACTGCCCGAACAATTTCCCGTTGAAGAACGGCATCCGGATGATGGGAATAAACCCCCGATTGTAGGTAACTTTCTCGACAGAGAAATAATCGGGGACCTGCCAGGGAAAAAACGGGTTGATATGGTCCTTGTAGCCTTTATGGAATTCGATAAACCTTCCCCGAAAAAGGTACAGGACGCGGTTAAACACATTGGCGATGTTTGGCGTGGTAAAGATAAAAACCCCATTCGGCTTCAATATCCTTTTCACCTCCCTGAAAAAGAGATATTTGTTCTCAAGGTGCTCGATGATTTCGACGGCAAGCACCGCATCAAAGCTCCCGGAGGCATAGGTTATCCCCTTGTTGAGATCCATCAGCCTGGCTTTCCCATCAAACCTATCTTTGATATCGCAGTAGGAAATGTTCGTAAAGCCCCTGCTCCTGAGCATCTCGACGGTAAACCCCTTTCCGCAGCCAAGGTCAGCGATTGCAGCATCCCTGGGCAGCCCGTCGATAAGCGAAAGCACGGTCTCGTAGGTGTTTGGATAAGCCATTATCGGGCAAAGTACAACAATATTTAAAAACCTTGTGAGAACCTTAAAAACGGGATGAAAGCGCTTATCACCGGCATTAACGGGTTCGTGGGCCCTTATCTGAAGTCCCACCTCGAAGGGAACAGTTTTCAGGTTGTGGGGACAGATATCCATCCGGGGGAGCACGTTGATGTTGTCGCAGACATCCAGGATAAGGATAAAGTCCTAAAGCTCATTGCCCGCGAAAAGCCGGAGCTTATTTTCCATCTTGCTGCCCAGTCAAGCGTCAAATTGAGTTGGGAGCAGCCTGAGCTTACCCGGAAAGTTAACGTCGAAGGGACAAGAAACCTGTTGGATGCCGTCCTTGCTGCAGGCATTGAGCCGAAAATTCTGCTCGTGAGCTCAGCCGACGTTTACGGGATCCCGGCGAAGCTTCCCCTGACAGAAGAATCTCCTTTGAAGCCCATCAGCCCCTATGGGCATTCACGCTTAGAGCAGGAGCAGCTTGCCCTTTCCTATAATCTCCTGATCATCATCTCACGGAGCTTCACCCACACCGGCCCCGGCCAAAATCCCATTTTTGTATGCTCCGATTTCGCCAAACAGGTTGTCGAAGTTGAATTAGGAAAAAGAAAAGAAGTAACGACCGGAGAACTTTCCATCAAAAGAGACATCATTGACGTGAGGGACATGGTCAAAGCCTATCTTCTTGCGCTCCAGAAAGGAAAGCCAAAAGACATTTTTAATATCTGCGGTGGAAAGAGCTATTCCCTTAAAGAGATTTTAGGCGTCATCATCTCCCTGTCAGGCAAATCCATTCCCGTCAGGACTGAACCTGGAAAGATTCGCAAGCACGATACGCCCGTCATCCTTGGCGATAACTCCAAATTCTCTAAAGCCGCAGGCTGGAAGCCAACTATCCCCCTCTCTCAGACGCTGAACGAGATGGTTGAAGATTGGAGAAGAGTGCTGGGTAAGTGAATCCTTGGGAACCGCTGCACATTGGGCATCACCCCAGACATCATTTTTTAAACAGCCATTAATTCTTAATGTTTCATGGAACTTGAAATAATCGGCCATGCCAAGAATCAGTACTGCCTGAGGAAGTACGGGAGCCTGACCTACTGGGTTGACCATCTAGGGGTTGTTAAAGAGATTGAGAGGAGGGTGCGCTGCGCACGGCCAAGCAGTTTTAACCCGCGCGATTTCTTTAAGCCGGGTGTGCATATCCATCCTAACATCAGGATGGATGTATCCGGGGTTTCCCTTCTCCAGGACGATGAATTTATCTATGCAGTGAGGGATAATAAGGTCTTTACGGTAATTAATATTCCCGGAACGGATGCGGTAAGTGATTTCTTTTTTAAGCGAGAATGATCACCTTTTTGAGTTTTCCACCTAAAGAACCAAAGCATTTATACACTTTTAGTGTATATCAATCCACTATTAGAGTATAGCTATGCTCACCAAAAACGAAACGAGGCTCCTCCTGCTGTTTGCAGATGGGAAAGCTAAAGGAAAATCCATCAACCAGCTTGCCAAAGATTTGGGAATGGCGCCGAATGGGGCATATAAAATTCTTAAATAAAGATATTCCATCAGTTTTTAACTGATGGTGTAATCCTGCCGGAAATGCGGCGGGAATATCTTTATTCTCAGAAATCCGACCGAGCGACCGGAGGGAGCGAGCAATCCCCCCGTCTTTGACGGGGGGTGTCGGATTTCTTTTGAAAATTTCGTTCGGGAGGGGATCTTAACCGCGGATAAGGTCGGGAATGCCTCCATCTTCGCCTTGAATTTCAAGAACCCTGCAACAAAGCCCTATCTCCAATTGGCAAAGATAACAGCAAAAGAGGAAAACTCATTGCAAAAAGTTATGAGGGCCTTAAAGAGCCTTGAAGCCAAAATAAGGCAGGATTTCAAGGCAGAGATACTGGGCGTTTTTGGCTCCTATGCGCGGGGCGACCAAAAAAAGGAAAGCGATGTTGACATCCTGGCAAGGTTTGATGAAAGTGCTTCCTATTTCGATTTGATCGCCCTTGCTGGTTTTCTCGAGAAAAAGTTAAGGGTAAAAGTTGACCTTGTTTCCGAAAAGGCCTTAAGGCCGGAATTGCGGGAGCATATCCTCGGGGAGGTTGTAGCCGTATGAAAAGAGATGTTTCTTTGTTTCTGAAAGATATTCTCAAAGCCTCTGACGCAATCGAATCTTTTGTTGAGGGGCTGGCGTTAGGGCAGTTCTCGGCAGATGACAAGACCTCCAGTGCTGTAGTTAAAAAGCTTGAAATAATGGGAGAAGCAGCCAAGCAAATCCCCCAAAAGGTCCGGAATAAAATTCCCTTGCCATGGAAAGAGATGGCGGGGATGGGGGATAGGCTGACACATTCTTATTTTGGCATTGATTTTCAGTTGGTGTGGGATGTGGTAAAGAATAAGCTCCCGGAAGGTAAGAAGGAGATTGAAGGATTCCTTGCAAAAGGTGAACGATGACTTTTTCACTCTCTCCCTCATCTTTTCGATGTAATGGCAGGCTATATCAGAAGCGCAGGTAATTATCCTTTCGCAGACCCTCCCGGAATTCACCCTCTTGCTCAACTCAAACGCAGCCAAGATTTTGGAGGCTTTTGCGATGCCGATGCCTTTAACCTTGGTAAGCTCCTGCAAGCTTAGATTTTTCAATTTCTCCAGGCTAAAAACTGCCAGCAGCCTATTGCTCAGCTCAATGACACTCTCATTTTTCGAGCCAGACTGCAGCAGCACGGCCAATAGCTCACCCTCAGACAAAGCATAAACCCCCTTTTCCTTCAGCCTTTCCCGCGGCCTTTGCTCAAGAGCATAATCCTTGATTTTCATCGTTCAGCCTGAGTTAATGGAGAAAACCGATTTAAATACTTCCCGGCTGCACGTGGCAAGTGGCAAGTGGGGTAGCCGAAAATGAGGAGTTAGCAACCGTAACAAGAAACTATAAAAACTCTCCAAAAATACGATGGGTATGCGCATCAATGGGGAGTGGGAAGCTATCCTGGTAACATTGCTTTTTCTCAGCGCGGTAACCTTATGGACAATTCCCATCCGCAATGATCCATCTCCTTATGGGGAAGTTGATGCGTCATCCCATTACGCCGTCGCAGATTACACCATACGAAGCGGCAGCTCCATAACCGCTTTGCCATTCTATATCGACAAGCGCTACGGGAAAGACAACGATTTCAAGCAGCATGTATTGTGGTATCCGCCCCCCATCCACACCACCTACGCCATCGGCGGCATCCTCAGTGGGGACCCAGCCAGGGGAATTTATGTCACCAATGCTCTCTTAACCCTGCTCATCCTCATCAGCGTCTATCTCCTGATAAGGAAGCTGTATGGCATCCCGGCAGCGTTCCTCTCTTCTTTCCTATTGATGTTTTCACTCCGGGACATCATGATCTACCTCTGGGGCCAATGGCCCGAGCGGATTGGTTTTGCATTTTTGCCATTGATCCTGTACTGTTTATACGAATACAGCGAAAAGGACGGGCAGGGCCGGCATAAGGCCCATTACCTTTACCTCATGGCGTTGCTCCTGGCAGCCAATTTCTTCATCCATCCGATGACCTTCTTCCATTCCGTCCTTGCCATTTTCTTTGCAGGGCTTTTTTTCCTTGCAAAAGAGAAAAAGTTATTTTTCTCATGGAAACATGCGGGGATAGCCGTCCTGCTTTTTCTGCTTGTGCTCAGCATCTTTCCTTATCAGACGCTTAATGTCGTCGTCAAGTCCGAAAAGCAGAAAGGCCTTCAGTCGGACAAAGGAGATTTTTCCAGACTGTTCTCCTGGTTTAAGCCGCAGAAGGACAATCAGGGAGTTCCCGCAGCTTATTTCTCCTACAAAGAGATGATTGGGCCGTTATGGACTGTTCCTTTTGTCCTGCTGGGCATCGTCTTCCTCCTTTTGAGGCGCAGTAAAAAAGACCTGCTCATGCTTGCCTGGCTTGTCAGCTTGTATATCATGATCCATCTCGACATCATTGGCAAAGGCCGTGTCCACCGTTCCCTGAGCGGGACTGCACATCTCTTTTACCCTTTGATGATTCTTGGCCTTTTTTTCCTTGTCTCTATCATCCCCTATCTCAGGAACTATCAGAAGGCCTTGAAGCCGGCGTTAGGCATCCTTTTTGTAGCCCTCCTTTTTCCCGCCATCGGAATAAGCGCCTATAATTCATTGAAAGGCGCCTACCCTAGCATCTCAAGAGTAAATCCCTATCAGCTTGAGCTTGCAGGATGGCTGAGAGAAAGTGGAAATATCCCCCTGGATGCAGAGCTCTATCACATGGGCTCACTTTCCTTGGCGAAGACCCGCTGGCTCTGGATGGTTGGCCATCGCTACATTATTGAGCGGGAATCGGACATCACCAACGTTTCTTTCATGATCATCGACTATTCTGATTTTTCCCAGATGGGGAACCAGCAGCTCGTAAACCAGTTAAAGAACTTTGAAAATGAGAAGTTTGCAAACAGGACAGCGATATACAAAAATCCTTTCATCAAAGTGTACCCTGTCGCATCAGGAGCATCACCATGACCCTCGGCAACAAAAAGGCTGCCGTCCTCATCATCGGCCTCATCGGACTCTGGTCGTTGGTGCTTTTTGGCCTCCCCGGCGTCCGCCTTGCCCTGGGATCTATCCTGCTGTTTTTTGTTCCCGCCTATCTGTTGCTCTCCCGCCTCACCCTTTCCATTGGAGAAAAGATAGTCTTCTCCCTTTTCCTTGGGTTTGTCCTTTTTGCGTCGGTTGCTTATTGGCTCGGAGTTATCATGCCGTTTCGTTTGGCTATTTGGTTTTCTTTTGCCATCCTTATAGGGGCGGGATTATTTCTCAGAAAAAGAAAACGTAGCTCTTTGGTTCATGGTTCTGGCGGGAAGGCTTGAATGCCACCATTCCATCCGGCCTATTGACTGGTGGTGGTCGGATTTTTTTGATATCCATCGGGGATTTTTAGGATACCAAAATGCCCTATACCTAGTTTATGCATGCCCTGTAATCTAAACGATTTATGGCATGAGGGCGGCTTTTGAGTCTAAAAATGCGAACATAAAAGCCACACTCCGGATTCGGCTTGTTCTTGTGATTTCAACAATGTCGGGAGCTCGTTACTAAGAATTCAAGGATTACATCATGGTTGCTAAATTGTTGGAAAAAACCTTAGGACAGGTGAGACCGAAATCTTTAAAAGTAAGCCCAGCCTTACTTCTTACCTAAAAGGTCAATTTCAGAGGTGAAAAAATGATTGATATAGCAACGGTCTCCAGCAAAGGGCAGATAGTTATACCTATGAAAATGAGGGAGGAAATTGGCTTGCACCAGAACGATAAGCTCGTGCTATTAAGTGAAAAAGACACGATTGTTGTTAAAAAACTTAAGGAAGATGAATTGAAAAGCCGAATGAGAAAGATGCTGGACATGTTTTCAGATGGGTTTAAAAAGCATGGAATCTCCCAGCATGATATAAGGGAAGAAATAACTGCATTGAGGAAGGCATTATGATAAGGGTTGTGGTTGACACAACTACTCTAGTCTCAGCGATTGGATGGAAGGATTCCAAGCCAAGAATGATTCTTGACCGATGCGTCAACGGAGAGCTCCACCTGTTGCAAAGCCCAGAATCCTTTTCCGAGCTAAAAGAAGTTCTCGAAAGGAAAAAATTTTCTTTTATTGATTCTTTATTGAGGGAAGAGTTCCTTGCTCTTTTGGATGCCTTGGCTGTTTGGGTAATACCTAAAACTCCGATAGAACTTTGCCGGGATAAGGATGATAACAAATTCCTTTCCTTGGCTGTGGATGGGGGGGCGGACTGCATAATCTCAAGCGATAATGGCCTACTTTCCGTTGGTAATGTGAACAACATTGCAATTATAAATCCAGATGCCTTTCTCACAAAATTCCCTCATGAGCCAAACAAGAAATTATAAACTCTTAATATACTCCCTAGCCTAAGAAACCCTCACTTCCTTCTCAAAAAAACGTTCGCCACACTCAGCACCAGAACATCCCCCACCGTCCACCAGATTCTCGCAACCAGCGAGATTGCCACCGCAACGCCTTCCGGCATCACCGTCCGAAGGAGCAGCGTCATCACGCTTTCCCTCACCCCTATCCCCTGCGGGACTGAAAAGAATGCAAACCCCGCTGACCATGATAATGCAAAGCTTCCGATAAGGAATGAAATGCTGTTCGGGGTTCCCTGGAATGACCATACGAGCAGCACAAACCCCAGTCCGATCAACACCCAGCTTCCGATCAGCAGCGCCAGCCAGAGCAAAACATCCCGGTAGCGCATTTCTACATTTGTCCACTGCCTTTTGAACACCCTCATCCCGGCGCCCATCACCCCATTGAAAAATTTTGGGTGGAGGGATAACAGCCCGGCAGCAACCAACGCCGACACGATATACATATTGAATATGTTTTTGAAAAAGGCGAACATCAGGAGAAAAGAGAGCAGCAGGGCAGCAGCAAGCTTTAACGCCGTCTCAATGCCCATGCTTGCAACCGTCAGGACCTTGTCCTTCTTCGCCAGCATCGCCCTGCTCGCAAATGTCCACACCATCCCCGGAACATATTTCAGCATTTCCGATTTTGTCCATACACGGAATGCATCCGATATAGAGATGCCCTGCCCAAAAGAATCCATGATAAGGCGCCAGGTGAATGACACCAAAAACAGGCCCGCAATCAAAGGGATGAACGACAGCAGCAGCAAAGAGATCGTAAACTTGAATTCAAATTCCTGCAGCTGGGCCCAGTGGGTCACCAATGTCCGTGAAAGAAAGAACAGCGTGAGGGCAAGGATTCCTGCCTGAAGTATTCTCAACAAGATTTTTTTTCCATCCATCATTGCTCTTCCTTTCCCTGGGTAGCCGGGGATTCCTCCGCCGGTGGGGAGCGCTTCAGCATAAAAATGATCCCTGCCCCTATCTCGATGATAGGGACAATCCATCGCTGGAGTGAAAATTTAACCCCCAACAATCCAAGGTTATACCCGAGAGCCCCATACGCTCCGATCCCCACAATCGTCCCTAAAACAATCCTTTCTGCATGGTCAAATTTTTCTGAAACAATCCCGAGGAGGAAATAGCCCGGAACCACGTAAAGCCAGAACATCGAGCCAGCCAGCCTTAAGACAACCCCTATGGATTCTTTGGAAAAGGCGATAAAGATTATCGCAAAAATCAGGATAAATGATATCCCGAGTGCTTTTCCATGCTCCTTTCCCAACTCAAGCGCTTTGTGCAACACAATCATCTCCCGGTTTTTCGTTTTGCAGTATGGACACCAGCGGATTGGAGTATATCTCTTTTATCCAGCCATTCTTGAGCAGCACCTCTCGGATAGCCATATTGTATTGCGCAAGCACAGGCTGGCTTGCCTGCTTATCGAAATAATAATAAGAGATGTCGCAAAGATTCTTTACCTCATCCTCTTTGGAAACCTTGATATAGCGCTGGTAGGTGGGCAGGCATTCCAAACTCCCATTCCGCGGCTTGAGCTCATGGGCATAATAGCAGAAGGAAAACGGAGAAAGCGGATGGAGATAGACCGTATACCCGTCGGCAAGCCCAAACGTGTACTTTTCCTGGATATTTCCCGATTGTATCGCCTGGATATACTCCTGCAGCCTGATATTGAATCCGATCCGCTTTGAGCTGTATATCGGCGCATTATGGGACAGCGCATCAGAGTAAAAATAATAGACATAACCCTCTGGCGGTATGTTTCTTCCTATCCATTGCAGCGCCTCCCAATCATAAGGGTTCATGGAGCCGGGGCCTATTTTTGTATTCCCGTAAATCTTAGGCACGATGAGCACCATAAGGAAGATGGCGATGCCGAACGGGATTGCTCCATGGATATTCTTGAGGAATATCCGTAATGCTGCATAGACGGCCAGCCCAAAAAAGAATGACAGGTAGATGAACCAAAACAGCCTGTGGGCATACCCCCTTTTTCCCAATCCAAAAAAGATGGAAAACCCAAGGATAAAACAATACAGGGATACAGATGCTGGTTTCCAGAGCTTTTCTTTTTTCATGAGAAAAAAGCCAGCAACTCCCAGGATTGCGATGATTCCAAACAAGCCCAGATCCCCTAAATTAAACACCGGATAGCCACCGCGAAGCTCCTCGGGATCCCACGCATTCCTGTACCCTTCGGAGAGCAGGTACGTTTTTGAGAATATCAGCAGCGAGTAGAAAGATAAGATTCCGAAGATTATTCCGACGGCAGCTATTTTTTTCACCATCACTATGGCTGCCTTTCTTTCCTTCCAGGATTTTTCCCCCCATATCTTTAGAACAAGAAAACCCGCAAAAAAAACCCCCGCAAACACCATTTCGGGCTGGTGGGTGAGCGCGATTGCAGAAAGCAAAACTCCCGCAACAAACGGCATTCCCTTTTTTTCCCAGTGTGTCAAAGCCCAGAAAAATGCCAGCAGGAGCATGACGCCGTGCAGCAGGAGCCAATATCCCCAGTAGGTAAGGGCAGGCAATCTTCCCGTGAGCATGAACAGCATCGTTGGAAGGGCGATGAGTGCAATGGCTTTTGAGCCCCTTCTCCAGATAAAGTAGGCAGCAAGCATCGCAAGCAAGAGGGCAGAAGCTGCAGAAAACATCGTTATATCATACACCTCGATTCCGGTCATCAGGGAAAGCGAAGCGCTTATCTGGGAAAGCATCGGAGGATGCATATCCATCGATTCTTCATATCCGCCGATTGAATAGGGGGCAGCAAACTTGACCCTTCCGGAGTCCTTTGCATACTGCGCCATCGCCTGGTGAAGATATGCATCCGACGCAAGATAAGAGTACGGATGAGCGTGTTTGATGGTATGCTCCCAGGGCTCGCCTAATGCCAGATACAAAAAAGCAGCTGCAAACACTGCCAGCAAACCGATCTCAAGCGAATTCCCTAGTTTTGCGATTGTTCCACCGTTTTGTTCGCTTTCTTATTCTTCAGGTATCGGGCAAGGATAAAAAGGTAGTACCCGGCCGCAAGAGCAAAAGCGATGATAGATATCGTCGCTCCAACGATAAAAGATTTTGGTTTGTACTCAACAATAAGGTCGCCCGCCTCTCCATCGAGGAAAAGGGCAGTATTGATCCCATTCGCCCGAAGAAGCTCCTTCTCAATGCCGCGTATCTTTGCCGTCCAGCCTGGAAAGAGGAAGAATTTTTCTGCCAAAACCATAATCCCGCGCTCCCCTTCCAGCTTGATGATCATCTTATTGGGGGAATAGAATGTGATCGGCATTTCTTTATAGGAATCCTGGGTATTTTGGGTATCGTTGAGCCGTTCCAAAAACATTTCCTGGCTGATGATGACTCTTGGCTTTATCTCGCGGTCGTTGATCAGGTTGCCATCCACGTTCTCCTGCTGGATGATAATATCAGAAAATTGGGTAAGGAATGGCTTCGTAAGCGGCTTTTTCTGGTGCCTCATCACCGCGGCGCTGTTTTTTGAGTTAAACCCGTCATTCGTCATAATGCCGTACATAAGCTGCTGTCCTGCACCCCCGACGGAATCGTCGGCGATGATGAAAAAAGAGTTATTCACCATATACGCCCTTGGCAGGAAATACTCATTCTCGTAAAGGTAAGGCCCATCTACCCCCCTGTCCTGTGATGGGTTCTCGTAGCATTGCTCGCATTGGTTAAATGTTTTAATGAGCCGGAGCCCTTCCTTATACCGGCCAGGGATGTCGCTTTCATTCAGCATATCTTCAGAATAGATATACTTCGTGTTAAGCATCCCCCAGAACTTTGCAGGTTTGGTATGTGCTATCGAAAGATAGACATTGAGATGTTCCGTTATCCATACCGACGCGACACCCATAAGTTCCTGAAGCCTGTTTACTGCAATATACATCGGTGTCCATCCCGCTATCTCATTGTTCCTCAGGTTATGCACCCTGAACAGCCCTGGCTGTTTGCTTATATAGCTCATCAGCTCGTTTGATCTTGCAGTCCCTTCAACACCGAGAGGAAGATAAAAATTGCTCGGGTGCCTGTTCGGTATCTTTGCAAATGGCGCGATGACCAATTCAAAGATGAGCAGGGCCACAACCATAAGGGCAGCTATTTTCCAATATTTCGCGAGCTTTGTTTTTCCAAAGCGCCCATACAGCGCCTCCGCCCCAAAGCCGATAAGCACCGCAATCGCAAATTCACTGACAAAGAGCACTCGGAGGAGGTTATGGAATGCAGTAAATCCCGGGACAAATCTCCAAAGCGGGTAATAAAGGCCTGTCCCGACCGCAAGCAGAAGGCTGATGATGAGCAGCATGAAAAAATAGATTGTCCTTTTCTTCCTGAGCGTCAGCAGCGATCCCAAAAAAAGGATAGATGCAGTCCATCCGATCCTCGTTCCCCCCTTAGAATCTTCAATTCCGCTGTCATTGAAGGGGAGCGTAAGGAGGGCTTTCCACTCGAGGGTATTCCCCTTTGACCGCTCATAATCAAATCCCGTCGACTTGCTCGAATAGGGCTTGAATTCCGCAGTGGGCAATAGCTTGACCATTATCAGCCCGATGAACACTGTGCCCATCACCGCCCCAATGATCCCCAGCTTGAGGATTTTGCCGTACTGTCCCTGCAGGGCGGCAATGATACCTTCAAAAAGGAAGTATGTCGCAGGAACAATCATCCACAGCATGAAATAATCCAGCCCCCCGCCGAGGAATTGGAGCGCAAGCACAATTCCCGAGCCGATGGCGAAGGGAAGGAAGTTCTTTTTCCTTATCGCCAGCATCCACAGGAGAAATGCAAGGGGCACAAACATCAGGATATTATTCCGGTCAATCCATGATGGTGTTGTCCCTAAGAAATACTGGTTGAATATGTATACCATTGACGCCAGGAACGCAAAAAATGGGCTGATCCGGAACCCAATCAGCATCAGCAGGTACATAAACATGGCTGCAAGGATAGACTGCACAATCGCAATCATATTCATCCCGAGCTCCAGGTTGTCAAAGAACAGCGTCGGTATAAATCCGGTAAGGTGCAGGACATTCGACTGGGGCAGTGCAAGCAGGGGTGTTCCTCCGTACACCGTCGGAGACCACAGGGGAAACTGGCTGTAATTCAGCAGGGCTATTTTCTGCTCGCTGAAATAATAATAATGCATGCTCGCAAGCTCATTCTTTGCAGTGATGACTCCCTTCAGGTTGGCATCTTTGTACATATAAAGGACAGAAAAGACGACGATAACAAAAAAGGCAGCATGGATGCCGTACTTCTTTAGCCAAGATGGTTGATGCGTTTGTTCCATAATCACCATTCAATCCCCCAATGAGCGGTTGCCTACCCCTTTTAAAAATGTTTCTTTAGCCTTTTTCACTCAGGCTTTTTTTTGTCAAAACCCGCAGTCACAGGCCGCTGGAATATTTTTGGCATTTTAGCCTCGTTGGGCTGCCCTTCCATCATCTTTATAAATCATGTAAAACTTGCATGACTCATGGAAACCATCCTGGTTACCGGTGCCGCAGGCTTTATCGGGAGCCATGTGTGCGACGCATTGCTCGAGAAAAACTATCGCGTTGTGGGTGTTGACGACTTTAACGATTATTATGACCCTCAGCGTAAAGAACGGAATATTGCCTCTGCTGTAAAAAATAAAAATTTTACCCTTTGCCGCGAAGACATCAGGAACAGATCTGGGATGGAGCACATATTCAGGCAGCATGCCCCCGCAAAAGTAGTCCATCTTGCCGCCCGTGCGGGAGTCAGGGCATCCCTCCAGGATCCGCAGCTCTATTTCTCCGTCAATGTCGATGGGACACGATGCCTTCTCGAGCTTAGTGAGAAATACAGCATTAAGCAGTTCATCTTTGGCTCGAGTTCAAGCGTCTATGGGGCAAACACAAAGGTTCCTTTTGCTGAATCAGATCCCTTAACAAAAACGCTTAGCCCCTATGCAGAATCCAAAGCCCAGGCAGAGCTCCTGTGCAGGCAATTCCACCAAAAACACAAGCTTCCTGTCGTCTGCCTCCGTTTTTTTACCGTCTATGGCCCCCGGGGCAGGCCGGATATGGCCCCTTACAGGTTTGCAAAGGCAATCCTGGAAGGGAAGCCCATCGAGCAGTTTGGTGACGGGGCTTCAAAGCGGGATTATACCTATGTGGGGGATATTGTTGAGGGCATCCTCTCCGTGTTTAAGAAAGAGATTCCCTTTGCCATCATCAACCTGGGAAATTCCCATCCCGTCTCTCTCCGGGATTTTATTGGTGCAATCGAAAAAATTGCCGGAAAAAAAGCAATGATTAAAAAGCTCCCCCCGCAGCCGGGTGATGTCCCGATAACGTTTGCCGACATTTCCCTTGCGCAAAAGCTCCTGGGATTTAAGCCAACAATGTCGGTCGAGCAGGGGATGAAACGAACCGTAGCGTGGCTTCAGAATGGTGAATGACAACTCAGCATCTAGGAAATCGCCAGGTGAAGGCTTGTCCGTGCTTATCCCTGTCTTCAATGAAGAAGGTTCGATAAAAGGCACCCTGGAAAAGATAAAAGATGCGATAAAAAACCTGCGGGTGCCCTCTGAGCTTATCGTCATCGACGATGGCAGCACCGACGGGACAGGGCAGATACTAGGATCCGTCCAGGGTATCACTCTCTTGGTGAATGCTTACAACCTTGGCTATGGGGCCTCCTTGAAACGGGGCCTGAAAGAAGCCAATTATCCTTGGATATTTATTGTGGATGCAGACGGCACCTATCCGATCGAGGATCTTCCCAAACTCTGGAGCTTCCATGCCCAATATGATATGGTTGTCGGCGCAAGGACGGGAAAGAATGTCCACGTCCCGCTGCTGAGAAAGCCGGCAAAGTTCATCCTAACCCGCCTTGCCTGCTTCCTGACACGTAAGAAAATCCCCGACCTTAACTCGGGCATGCGCCTCTTTAAGAAACAGGTTGCTTTGGAGTTCTTTCACCTGTTCCCCTCAAGGTTCTCGTTTACGACAACATTGACCCTTGCCTGCTTAACCAACGATTATCTGGTAAAGTGGGTGCCCATCAATTATTTCAGCAGGCAGGGGGCCTCGACGGTCAAGCCCATCAATGACTTTGTCAGCTTCAACAAAACCATCTTTAAGGTTGTCTTTTACTTTGAGCCGCTGCGCTTCTTCCTCTGGCCGGGCATTCTGCTTTGTCTCTTGGGCTTGGCCTATGGCATCTACCAGGTTCTCACCTCCCTTCCAAGGGATCTTGGCCAGTTTCCCTTTATCCTATTCCTTTCCGGCCTCCAAATTATTCTTCTCGGGTTTATTGCTGAGCTCATCGCAAAGAGCAGGAAATGAAAAAATTGCAATGAGATGCTATTTCCCAGCATGGATATTCAGGCAGGAACTATGAAACCCACATTCACCATTAAGGACGTCGAAAAACACTACGACCGGCTTGTGGACTATGACGACATCAATGATGCCACTCCCGCCCATAACTGGAGGTTTATCGATGGCCTTGCAATGTCCTCCATCAGGGACGGCGCCCACGTCCTTAATCTCCTGTGCAGGAGCGGCAAGGTCGAAGAATATTACCACAAACACCGAAATAACCTTTCGTTTGTCAGCGTTGACGTCTCAAAGCGCTTGCTCAAGGTTGCGGAAAACCGCTTTAAAAAAGCCGGTGTAAAATCAAAAACATCCCAGCTCACCTCACTCGAACTTCCTTGGAAGGATAATACCTTCGACAATATCACGAGTTACGAGACCCTTGAGCATGTTCCCGATCCGGGAAAGCTCATCGGTGAATTTTTCAGGGTCCTTAAGCCCGGAGGAGAGCTCATCCTCTCAACGCCGAACACCTCGTGGGACTGGATACATTCTCTCGTTGCGTTTCTCGGCATCCACCATCCCGAGGGTCCTCATCGCTTCATCCCCAGAAAAGAGATAATGTTCCTCCTCAGGAAAGCGGGATTTGCCATAACAAAAGAAAAGACGGCCATCCTTGTCCCCGTTGGTCCGAAAATGGTCAGAAAGCTCGGAAACATTGCAGAAAATCTCCTTGGCGAGCCCATCAGGAGATATATTGCGTTAAGAAGGTATTTTATTTGTAGGAAGCGGCCTCGTTAACTTATTTCTAAATCTGAAACCGGCCCGAGGCAACGGCAGCGTTTCTCTTTATCTTTTTATCAATCCCGTCTTCTCAAAAACCGCGAACTTCACCACATACAGGAGCCCGACGACAACGGGTGCAGAAAATTTAGCCGGATATTGGAGAACATCGACGGCAAGGGACATCCCTCCAACGGTCAGCAGCCCGAACAGGATGTTGGTAACTGCGTATTTCCCAAACTCCCTCTCAATGAGGTTGACATAGAGGTAGTGGTAGTACCTCCCGAAAAAGGAGATGATGACAACAATGCTTGACCCAAGCCAGCCGGGCATCCCCCCAACATCGATCGTCACCCACATCAGGAAGATATTGATTATCGTCCAGACAAGCCCGTTTTTCTTCTGTTTCTGGCTGATTACGATTGGCCATCCGTTTCGTTCTCACCCATGATATCGCAAAATATACCAGTAATAGGGCTATCGTCGCTATGGCAGCCCATGAGCCTTCTTTGAATCCCCTTGGCTCGTAGGTAAAGCGCAAGGTGTCAAAAGTTCCATCAAGAGGAACCGCCGTATTGACTCCGTTCGCAAGTTCCATGCCCGCCTTTTCCCCGCGCTCATTCACAACTTTCCAGCCGGGATAGAGCGAAAATTTTTCGCTGTACACCAAAAATCCATTCCGCCCTTTAAGGGAGCGTATTTCCCGGGTATCAAAATCCAGCATCACAACCGAGTCATCGGAAATGGCAATCCCGTTTCCCGGAAGAGATGAAAACAGCGAGATGACATCCTCTTCAGCAATCGCTTTTTTCCCCGAAGCAATATCCGGAAGAATCTTCCCTCCTCTTGCAGCATATTCCCTCTGCATCTTCAGAGTTTCTTCATCAGAAACACCGTTCACCAGAATCACCGCTTGATACCGCGATAGTTCCTCAATCGTGTAGCCAGTAATCCTTTCCTTTCCTTTCACAAGCGCCATCCGGGAAGGGTCAAAAGACGGATGAAGAAGTATTTGGTAGGTAACAAATCTAACCTCATCATCTCCCCCGATCAAGGCTATGGTG
>JACPII010000091.1 GCA_016188175.1 Candidatus Woesearchaeota archaeon
ATGAATGCCGCCAGCCAATCAGCAAAATCCACAGCCAACAAATCCAGGTTTAGCGCCATGGTTGACGCTCTTCTTTGCCTTAGGCCTTTGGTTTGTTGATTATTCGTCCCGATGGGGCGGATTTATCATTGATTTTGATTACTATTTTTCAGGCCTCGCATTAGAACGGTATGGAAGGGTTTTCCTTAACGTTGGGTTTTTTATCGGAACTATTGCTTACATCCTTTTCCTCCGAAGAGGCCAAGAGCCACTTAATCTCAAGGGATTGTTAGCTGCGGGAATTGGCAGCGTCCTTATTGGATTTGTCGCTTCAGGAACTGGTGACTTGTGGCTCCGTATCGCCTTGCTTGTTGCCGTTTTCTTGCTTGGGGCGCTTTCTTTTAAAGAACACTTTGAAAATTTTTTAACTCCATTTCTCATTTTCTTTATAAGTTTATTTATCAATGCCCTTATCATGTTCGGGGGTGCATCTCATTGGGCAGGAACGCTTCACTTGCTCATGGCTGCCCTATTCTTCTTTTTTGTCATTAGAAATTATAGCGCAACAGAAAATAATGCCCTTCTCAACTTGTTTGTGTTCCTCTTCGTTGACTTTCTCGTCTATGGTATTTTCCGAAGTCTTGGACAAACCAACCCCCTTTGGGCTTTCTTCTCCAATAGGCTGATTTTCCCCATCTATGTGTATGCAAGCCTGTATTATATCATTAACTACAACGCTCCATTTGCAGACATGGGCCTGTTTCTATTGTTTGGGTTGCTTGTTTTCAACGCTTTCATGCTTTACAACTCCGCCCTTTTCCCCATTTTATCGGAAGACCTTACCGAAATCCTTGGCCCGGAAGAGCGCCTCACGGCGCTGGAAGCAGCAGGCACAGCCATGGATAACTTTCGCGCCTGGGTCGGCCAGCTGGGAAAATCATTCCGTGAGTCGTTTGAATCGCAGCTCGAGTACGCAACCGGAGGCTATTATCGCGGAAAAGTGGAGGAAAACCAGGACCCAAGAAATAAAGTTGGAGTCTACCTTGAAAATGTCCAGTCTGCTGATAAAGTGTTTTACCAGAATGAGCCATTGGTGGTGTGGGGAGATTTACAGGCAAGGACATTGAATTTTGATGATTCAGACGAAAATAAGATTAAAGTGACGATGAGCTGCACCGGCCAGGACATGCTTGATGGTGAATTTAACGGGAAGATACTGCCGGAAATAAAGGGGTTTGAGGTCAGCAGCCACGAGCAGAAGCCCTTTGAGTGCCGGTTTGGCTCTGGAGAAGTAAAGCCGGGAACGAGCACCGTAAAGGTAAAGGCAACATTTAATTTTCAGACATTCGGCACTTTGAAAACTTATTTCATGGACAGCGAGCGCATCAGGGCATTGCGGAGGGAAAATACTGACCCACTGGCATTTTACAAAATCACCGACAAAAACCCCACCGCCCTTTTCACTCAGGGGCCCGTGCGCCTTGGGATTGGGACTGCCGAGCCGCCAACCGGAATCTCCGTGCCGCCACAGCCGCCAACAGGAAATGAGGATACCCCTTCAACCTATACTTATCTGGGCATTACGGTTAAAGGTGATTGGAACGGAATATTAAAAGAGATAAAGGGGCTTCGGATTCAGGTTCCTAAAGATTTCCAGCTTTACACTCCGGGAGAAATACAGGAAAAGGGAGTTCGGTACTGCAAAGGCGATTTTATTGAGATTAGCAGTGATGAAGTGGACAAGATAAAGCCAAGTAAGCCAAAGCTGGCGGAAAGGCTTGAACAATCCTTCAAAGAAGGCTACAGGGTATATGAGCTTGCCCCCGATGCGCTCAAAAGCATCAAATACCCGATTGATGGCTATCAGTCCTGGCGCTGCTCAATCACCATCCCTGTTGAAAAGGGCGCCAGCGTCCTTGGAAAAACTCCAGTATCAACCCATTTTTTCAGGGCGGAGGTTGACTATGACTATGAAGTTGAGTACCCCATCCAGGTAAATGTAAAAGGAGTTCCTGCGGAAAAAACCCCCCTTAATGACTGCAACACACCCTGCCCGGACAAAGACGGATGTGTATGCCAAAGGGACGATTGTATGGTATTGAAAGGAACAGGCATATCCGAAAGGAAAACCTGCAACACCTATATGGCATGCTCAAACAGGAGAAGGAATTATGATGAAGGGAAAAATGCAGTTAAGATTATCACAAATAATCTCAACGGCTGGAACAACTTTGTTGAGCTTTGTGTTAAAAAGCAGTTTTCACAGGACAAGCTCAGTGCTTTAACGGAAGAAGAGCGTGCCAAACTGCCATCGGACACTGTTTTGAACCAGTGCAACAAAGGCAGCAATCCTGAAAGGTCAGGTGTTATCGCAATCGCAGAAAACGCAATCCTTGAATCTGCCAAATGCGGCTGTGAGCTCCTCTATGTGATTGAGCAGAAAAAAGAATACGCCTCGAAAAAAGATGGCACGGGACAACAACTGGCTGGCGAGGAGGCTGAAACACTTAGAAGAAATGCCCTTCAGGAAATTGAACTGGCAATTGCCAATCCTCTAAAGTTTTACAAAGATGAGATTGTAACAGAAGGGTTCACCGGGCGAATGAGGGTTCTAGAGCACTATAAAAATCAGGTAAACAGTATGGCTTTCTTCCCGGCAGCACAAACAGGCCAGCCATCAGAAGTCCCTTCAGGGATCAACCCTTGCACACCAACAACCTAAAATGAAAAAGCTTCCCTTGTTTATCATTGGAATCTCAATCCTATTGACAGCCTGCAGCTCCTCCATCTTCAAGAGAGGGCAGGATTCCATCCTCACCAGCGAGCAGAAATTCACCGGCTCAGAAGGATTGGTGTTTGAATTTTTTGAAAATGCGCCGCCGAAAGAGGTGTTTGATAAAAGCCCATTTCCGGTCGGCATCCGGTTGCATAATAAAGGAGCGTGCGATATTGGAGTTACTGACCCAAATGATCCACTAAGATGCCAATCACTAACTCCCGGAGGTGGAAGTCCAGAAATTGACGGCATCTTATCCATCGGATTTGAAGACGATTATTTAGAACCACCATCTTCATTACAGGCTCTTCTTCCCGGCATTGTGAGCAGTATATCTGCTTCAAAATTACCTCTCGCCCCCTCTCGCCCACCAACAAAAGGTACAATATTCTTTTCTCTCAAAGGAAAAGACCTTGAAGATTCACAAGGCGAAAAGCAAGTGATAACTTTTAACATGTATTCCAAACCCCTTTCAACTCTCGACCCCCAAACAGAAGTCAGAGAAACCCCCATTATTATCACCGCCTGTTATAAATACCGAACATCAGCATCAGCAGACATTTGTGTTGACACCGACGTTTTTGGGTTCAAAGAGAAGCAGAAAGGGTGTGAGGTAAAGCCCATCGAGCTTAAGGACCAAGGCGCCCCTCTTGCTGTGACAAAGATAGACCCACAGATGAACCCGGAGAAAGACGACCCAGGCTTTACTCGACCCATGTTTGTTATTACCGTTGAAAATAAAGGAAAGGGGGAAGCCATTCAGGGGAACTTGGGGACAATAGAAGGGGCATGTTCGTCGACGCCAGTAGGTTACAAGCAATGGAATAGGGTTGATGTCCAAGCCTTTGTTCTAGACAGAAATGGAAAAAAAGAACAGCTTAACTGCAATCTTGCCGAAGATAATGAGCCAAAAGACAGGTTAAACCAACTTGCAGGAGTTATTAATCTCAAGGGAAAAGAAGACCGCATCCGATGCCAATTCAAAGAAAAGATTGGAAACGACGCGGGCACATTCCTCACTCCCCTCTTCATCGAGCTCGACTACGGCTATACCGAATCCATCTCCAGGACGGTTAAAATTAAGAAGTCGCTGACGTACTGATTCTCTGTTATGGTGCCGGCCAATGTTGGGCGCCACTAAATCTCAATGCCTTCCTTAACTGCTTCCCGGACAATCGAGACTTGTTTTTTGAGCTTGTTGAATTCCTCAGGAGTATAACATAAAAAATCAACGGGAAATTTAAGGTCCCAGGCAAGGTAAAGTTTTGGTGCCCTCTCCAATATGCCTTTCCCCCGAAAACGGTTTGCCACAACCACAAGGTCAATATCACTCCAGCGATGGCCTTTCCCACCAGCTAAA
The DNA here is from genome assembly GCA_016188175.1 of Candidatus Woesearchaeota archaeon. Lineage (GTDB taxonomy): Archaea > Nanobdellota > Nanobdellia > Woesearchaeales > JACPBV01 > JACPII01. Next base: position 4,116 of record JACPII010000091.1, read on the forward strand.
GAGCCAAAAAAATACATTCGATCGAGCTTATTCTTTTTCTTAAATGCCTTTAGGGAGGTTAGAATTTCAGCTTTTTTTTTATCCACCGCAATACCTCCCGGGAAGCGTTTAAAAGTACTTCACTCTCTTCAGATGAAAAAACTTTTGAGAAATCGGGATACCTTGCCGCAGTATAAGCCGGATTAAGCTTGCTGCATAACTCCAGGATATTTGAGGGAGCGCCCCCTGATTTGGCCAATTGCACCAGGTCGTGGATCTTGGGGAAGCGGCGCGTGGCAGATATCAAAAGCGCTTTCAGGCCCTTTTCCGCAGCCTGCTGGCACCAAAAAGCGGAGGAAAAATACTTTTTGGCCTTAAAATTAACAAGAGCAGTATCATATTCATCCTCAGCCTTCGCAAGCCATTGCCTGACTTCTTCCATCAATCCCTAAAATCATTCGTTGCTTATTAAACATTTCGATGAAGAGGCTAGATTGCAAGTTAACTTGCATAAGTCGATAAAACAGGAAAAATTGGCAAATTGCATTACTGGCGGTGACTGAAGCGTCGCGACTGGTTTTGGATTCGCATTGGAGGTTTTTGTATAGGAACTTGCAATCGAGCCGCAGGAACAAAAGATTTATATACTTGCTATAGCAACAATATAACCATGCCCACCACAATTCAGATTGGTACGAAGACTTTAGAACGGTTGCAATATTATAAGGTATACGGGAAAGAATCTTATGATGAAATCCTAAATAAGTTAATCGACACAATCGAGGAAGGTGAGCTCTCCTCTTTTGCCATTGAAGGAATCCTCCGTGGAATGGAGGACGTAAAAGCAGGAAAAGTTAAGGCCATCCAGGCAGTGGCAAGGAAATTCGGAATTGCCTTTGAGGAATAAGCGTGTTTTCTATTGACATCTCACAGGAGGCCGAAAAGGACTTAGAAGGGCTGGATAAGCAAAATAGGGAGATAATTCTTAAAAAAATATGGTCGATAAGAGAAAACCCCATTCGTTTTCTGGAGCGGTTAGCAGGCTTTACTCTATGGAAGCTCCAAGTTGGGGATTATCGGGCAGCCATGCAGGTGGATACCAAAAGCCAAAAGCTCTTGGTTATCAAGATTGGTCATCGAAAAAACATTTACACCAGGTTAAATCGATTAATCGAAAAGTTTATATACGGCGACACTCAGGAGTGAAAGTAAGATTGTCATGAGAAAAAAGAGCGCATTACTGGCATTTCTCTTAATCCTTATACTAGCTATCTCCGGCTGCTCCGGCCGGCTGAGAGACCAGGAGCGCAAGTCGGTTGACTTCCGCACCGGAACCCAGGGCCTTGAATTGAGGTTTCCTTCCAATATGCCGACAAAGCTGTTTGAGGGGGATAACAACATCGGATTTATTCTTGAAGTTAGGAATAGGGGAGCTTTTCCACAGAACGATGTTCAAGAGGAAAAAGATATATTTCAGGGAAGGCTCTTTTTTGGAGGATTTGATCCCAACATTATTGAAATCGACGGAGAGGATCCACTTGTTGGAGACCTAAAGGTGGGTTTCGAGATTGTCCCAGCTAATTTCCCCCTCGAAGGAAAAAGCCAATTCAATAATGAAGGGGGCATCCAGGGATTATCTTTCAAGATGAAGATTAATGACCTCCCAAAAGGGACTTCGTTTTCAGTTTACCGGCCAAAAATAAGGGCCGCCATTAACTATTATTATCAAACAATTGCCGCCCCCACTATTTGCGTTGACCCGCAGCCAGAGAGCACCACCATTAGGGACAAGCCGTGCTTGTTTACCGACTCGATTGGAGTTGGCAGCCAAGGTGCTCCCGTTGCAGTCACTAGGGTTGACCAGGACGTGGTAAGGGGGGTGGATAGTAAAAGCAAACTGTTATACAAAATTTTTATTGAAAATGTTGGAACGGGGAGAGTAATTTCCTTCAGTGGGGTATCGGGGAGTGGTGCCATAGGAGCCGCCTTACCAACCATAAGTGTCAACCCGTTTACGACAGGTTTTAGGTTCCAAGACCTTGACAAAGTGGATATTGTTGAGGTTGGTTTTGGGGCCCCTACCGCTGGAAAAACCAGAAGCAAAAGCACAGCCATCCCATGTACACCCAAAGACCGTGTAAGGCTAATCGACAATAAGGGTGTTATTTTTTGCCAATTTGATGCAACAAAAGAAGGAATTGATTCTGCCTTTGAGACCCCATTATTCATAAAACTGAAGTATGCATACCAAGACACGGCAGAAATCCAGCTTGAAGTAAGAGAAGCCATTGAATTTGGTTAGAGATTATGTAAAAATTATCCCAAGAAAAAACCGAGGTGTATATGTCATGAACAACAAACTTATCGGCACAATCGCCATCCTAACTCTCTTCCTCGCAGGCTGCAGCAATGGCAGCCAGGTTGCAAGCGTAAAATCATTCATCGGAGGCACTGACTCCATTGAATTCGATTTCGTCGAAGGCTCACCGCCGTCAGAAGTGTTCGACCAGGGCAACTTCCCATTTGATGTCACCCTCAACCTCGAGAACAAGGGAGAATTTGATGTCGTTAAAGACAAGATAAACGTCACCCTAAAAGGCTTTTTCCCGCCGGACTTTGACAACCCAGGAACAACAAAGAACCCGGATGAAAACCTCGACAGGAGCTTTATAGATTCTGATGGAAAGACCGTCCCGGGAACCGTCACCTTTTTGACATTCCCTGGATTTAATTTCAAAGGCGCTTTGCCGGCAAACAACGAATTTACCGTCAGGGCAGAGCTTTGCTACCTCTATGGATTTACCGGCCAGTCCGATGTCTGCATCCTCGATGACCTCACCGAGAAGAAGGATGATGTCTGCATCGTCAACGAAAAGAAAAGCGCCGAAACATCAAGCAGCCCGGTCCAGATTGAGAATTTTGAAGAAAGTGTCGCAGGTACTGACAAGATCGCATTTAACTTTGAAGTTGTCCACCGTGGAACAGGAGCGATATCAAAGCGCGCTTCAGGCTGCGATGATGAGCAGGTCAACAAAGACAAGGTTTTCTTGCAGATTGAAAGCGGCATCCCCGGCCTGACGTGCTCAGGCATCGCCGAAGGGAATGCAACATCCGGATTTACTACTCTCTTCGGCGGAAAGCGCCTGATTCGATGCACCCAGGACACAACCTCGCAGGAAGCCCAGGGAAAAGACTTTGAGAAGAAAATAACCATCAAAGGGGATTTTGACTACAAAGCCCATAAGCAGCGGAACTTGCTGGTGAAGCACACCAGCTCATAAGGGCATCCGTTGTTCATCTATTTTGCGCCCACTGGCTTAGGGATCACTTTTGCTGCAAAGCCATTGCAGAGAACGCTGCCAGCAGCGCCTCAAGCTGGATATATTCGTCGCTCCCTTCAGTCATGCGGAACTCTGTCTCGCCGCATTTCTCGATAAATGCCATCTTTAGCTTATTATCGGCTTCAAGATTAAGGATCTCTTTTTGTATCTGTTTTATCACGTCAATGCCGGACAGCCCATGGTTCAGCATGGTATCGAGGAGCTTGCCCCTTGCCTCGATAAACTTTCCCGCAACCGCAAGCACCAGGACTTCACGGATTTCTTTCGGCTCCGCAAAGGAGACTAAAGCATAGACGACCTCTTCATTGATAGAAGACCCCATCGCTGCGCAGCCCTGAAGCACCGTCTCAAGCCTCCTGCAGTCGCCCTCAGCAATATCAACAAGCGCCTTTTTCGCCCCTTCAGAAATCTTCAGCTTCTCGTCTTTTTCAATGCTGTCAACAAGCGCCATCATGTCTTTTGCATCCAATGGCTTGAAGCGGAAAACCGCGCACCTGCTCTGTATCGGCTCGATGATTTTCGAAGAATAATTGGCAGAGAGGATAAACCGTGTCGTAGAAGTATAATTTTCCATCGTCCTGCGCAATGCCTGCTGCGCCTCACGGGTCAACGCATCGCACTCGTCCAGGAAGATGATCTTGAAGGGGACGCCCCCAAACGGCCTTGTCCTTGCAAAATCCTTGACTTTAACCCGGATGACGTCTATGCCCCTTTCGTCACTATTATGTAAAAGAACCGGAGTCGTTCCTCCCCAGAAATTTTCCAAACCCGGGACACTCGCATCATAAACATAGTCTGAATGGGGTTCAACTATAATCTTAGTTACTTTCACTGCATAAACGGCAGAAGATGCAATGTCGCTTAGCCGGGTAGCAAACTCGTTAGACTGGTGATGGGGGGGGAGTTCAGATAAAAACTTCTTCAAGGTGTTCTTTCGGATTCTCTTGCTCCGTTTACCATAAATCTGATGCCGTGCAAGGTATCTGGCTTTAGGGCCAAGTTCTGCTGAGTACTGGTTAAGGAGAGAAATGAGAAAGGATGCGGGCACTAGATCCGATCGGATATAACTGTATCTTGGGTTTTTCCAAACGATCCTTGCTTCAGTACCGACGAAAGAGGTCTCAAGCCCCGCTAGCCGGCCCAACCAAGCAGCATCAATAAGGGCGCCTCGGGATACTGAGCTATAGCGGAGGTAATCGTTCCATCTTCCATAAGCGTCCCCCGTATAACCCTCTAAGAATGATTTTTTGTACGACGCTGGAGCATCGAATACAAACCGGGGGATATGTTTCGCCCTAGCATTTTTTATTTTGGAATCATAAAAAGAATCTGCAAAGAACTTGGCAATTTGCGTGTTGCAAACCCTCAGCTGGATTGACGATAAGTTTGAGCGGTCAAAACCAGAAGCCGCTAGGGAAGTAGCCCCACTAATTCCAAATTTTTGGGAAAAAACATCGTTGAGCCTTTGCGTGATGGGCTCCTCAAAAGGATAGTTAAGTGAGAAAATAATCTGGCCGCTGCTTCCCTTTCTGTTAAAGTTCACACATCCCTCTGCCATAAACATCCCCAGCATCCAGCTAGTATCGTGCTCGATAGGGAAGAGGGGATAGTTTCCTTTTAATTTGGGATTTATTACCATATTCCCGTTGAGGACATTAGCCTCCTGTGATGCAAAATTGTCAATATCAATCGCCTTTTTCACTCCATCAACTTCTTCCTTGAAAGAGACCAAGAAATCTCCCTCTTGAATATCACTGACCTTCTTGGGAACGAGGTTGCCTTCATTATCAAAAACTATCACAGAATGGCTTAAACTCGCCCTGATCGATCCGCCCTCATAATGAATTCTCGCAACTCTATCCACCTTGTGTCGAAATAACCTGCTCACCCGCCTAAACAAAGTCTTATAACCGCTGCCGAGACAAAGAATCTCCAAATCATCTGGGCTGCAGTAAGCAATATCGGCGTTTTTAAAATAAAAAGAGGCAATGTCGCCAATAGTGGTTCTTTCCGCCCTCCCATTTTTCCTAACAAGGATTGGCGTATCACTCGTAACAGACGCATTCAGCTCGATGAAATTCTGCTTCCACCCTTCGTGAAATAGTTTCCTTGCAACAACCAGCGCAAGCGTCGACTTCCCAACCCCGGGAGGCCCGGAAAAAAGGAGATGGGGCATATTCTTCTGTTCAACAAATGCTTTCACCCTCTTGACGATCTCCCTCTGCCCCTTTATTTCGGAGAAATCGCCCGGACGGTATTTCTCTGTCCAGATGGCGTGCTCTTCTTTTTCCATAGTGCCATGAAAAGAGAAAAAAACTGCGTTTAAAAACTTACTGATTACTAACTCAGATAATGTCTTCTTCCGCAATCACCAGAAAATCTCCCGTAGCAATAACTGCAGAAAAAGGAATGAGGATGTTTCCTTCACTATCCTTCTCAAGCTCAAGCTTCTGGGTGTAGGTAGTTGGGTTCCTCAGGATGATATGGATAAGCTCGCCGGAGCGTGTCTCGAAGATAAGGTCTCCGACCTCTCCAAACCGCTTTCCCGTCTTGGAAACGACCGTCTTCCCGATGAGTTCCTTAGAAAATTTCTTGTCTTCTTCTCCCATTGAAATCCCCGTCCGGTATCCTAACCGGTAAGCCCAAAGAGAACCAAATACTATTTAAACCTTTTGGTTTTTATTGGAGAGTGGTAGCTTTTGCGCGTTGCCCTCCATTTCCCGCATTTTTGCTTCGTTGTAGCAGGACTCTTTCAGGCCGCAGGACAGGCACTTCTGCTTGTTCGAAGTGAAATCAGGAAGCCTTTTTGCCTGAAATAGCCCGTTAACCTTTTCCACCATCTCCTTGATCTCAATCTTCATAAAAGGGTTGAAGGCCAGATGCCTTTTTTCCTTTGCATCGAGGTAATGGACAAAACCTTCTTTGATAGTAGTTTTGAAATGCTTTTCAAGGAGGATGCCGTAAGCCATCAGCTGAACCCTGTGTCCCGGCCACATCCCGTCCCTGGGCATCTTCCCCGTCTTCAGCTCCACAGGGACCATCCCCGAAGAGTAGACCTCAAGATGGTCGATAATCCCCGTTAACCCTAGATCGGGAGAAACGATCTTCAGCTCTGCCTCAACCTTCGGCTCAAGCTTCCGCCAAAGCTCTTTTCCAAAAACATTATGCTCTGTGCAAAAGCGAAAGACAACAGATGCCCGCTCGCCAAACTCTTTTATAATGGAAGGGAGGACAGAAGAAAAAAGCTCTTCCGGGTCAAGGCCGAACATCGCCAATTGCTCCCGAGAGCCTGCGATGACGTTCCGTAAGACTTCCGCGCATTTTTCCCGATATGCGTTCACAAGCTCAGCAAGCCCCATCCCCTGGGAAAATCCGCTGACAACCTTTTCCTCCCCGGAATACACCAGTTCGTAGGTCTTATGCCTGATGCTTCCCTTTACCAGTGCAGGCTTTAACGGTTCGCGGAGCCCAAAAACTTTCTGCAAAAAAAGCTTCCGCTCGCAATAGAGGTAGCTACTCAAGTCTGTTACGGACAGCATCAAAAGCCCGGGAGAAGAGCTTGTTTAAATACCCCCCGCCTGCGGATGGCAAGTGGCAAGTGAAACTGTGCATTATTATTGCCTATGCACGATAGCTTGCAGCGGCAAGTGAAACCATAATTTTAAATAGCCCCATCCCCACCATCAGTTATGGACTTTCACCAGCGCATAACTCTTGTCAAACGAAACCTTGCGGAAGCCGTCACCGAAGAAGAGCTGGAAAATCTGCTCAGAGAGAAAGAGCATCCTTCCCTGTATCTTGGATTAGCCCCTACCGGAAAGATCCATATCGGTTATTTTGTCCCGTTCATGAAGCTGAAGGATTTTATAAAAGCAGGCTTTAAGGTTACCCTGCTGCTCGCCGACCTTCATGCCCACCTTGACGACCGAAAAGCCCCATTCGAGCTTCTTGATAAGAGAGTAGCATATTACAAAGAAGTTTCTCTTGGCATTTTAGGGTCCCTGGGGGCAGATGCGAGGCAGGTCACCTTTGTCCGTGGCACCGGCTTCCAGCTGGAAAAGGATTATGTCAGGGACTTGTTTCGGTTAAGCGCCCTGAACACCCTGGCGAGATGCAGAAGGGCAGCATCCGAAGTGGTAAGGTTTGGTGACGAGCCAAAGCTTTCCGGTTTTATCTACCCTATCATGCAGGCCCTTGATGAAGAGTATCTCAAGGTTGACTGCCAATTTGGAGGCATTGACCAAAGGAAAATATTCATGTTCGCAAGAGAAAGCCTTCCGGACCTTGGCTACAAGCCGAGGGTAGAATTGATGTCTGCCATCCTTCCCGGGCTTACAGGAGATAAGATGAGCTCTTCCATCGAGCAGTCAAAGGTGGATATCCTTGCGTCGAAAGAGGAAATAAAGGCAAGGATCGGCAAGGCCTACTGCCCCGAGGGAGAGGTGATGAACAATTCAGTCCTTGGTTTTTTCAGATATGTCATCATGGTCCTGAACCAGGACAGCAGCAAACCCCTGCATATCAAAAGGCCTGAAAAATTCGGCGGTAATCTCTCGGTTAAGTCTTATGAAGATCTCGAAAATACCTTCAGGGAAAAAAAGCTCCACCCTATGGACCTCAAGAATGCATTGGCCGAAGAGCTCGACAAGCTCATCGACCCTGTCCGAAATAGGTTCAAGGGAAAAGAAAGAATTCTTGCAGAAGCCTATCCTGGCGCATGATACAAACTGCCGCTCATCGAAGAGATTTACTTTGCACAACGAACAGCAATTAAGTTCAAAAGGATATAGTGACAATATGGTGGAAGGGGGGCGTTTCTAAACCACAAAACAAAAGATTTATTATTTGAGTAAGCCTATTTTCTGGTCATTATGGGTGTCTTAACCAAGTTTGTAAGAAGATTTTTTTACGGGGAGGAATCAACTAACTCCTACCTGATAGAATATCGACATTCGGGGTATCCAAAAAAATATTTTTTAAATCGTTATTTTGAATTGAAGAAGGCATATAGAATAACGCCTCATGCCCACCGTTATGTCCCCCACATTACTATAGTTAGACTAATTGAAACCAGTCAGGAACAAAGATTGATTAATTGTATTGGAGAAGTTATTTTTAGAAATGCCCATTTTTTTCATGAACCGGGTAATTTAGTGAGTACTGGAAAATATATAAGATTTGATACAGAAGTTGGAGGTAAGGTACTAGCAATAGAAGTGAAACCGCCTAAAACGCTGGAAAATTTAAAGAAAGAGATAGAATCTACACTAAATTCAATTCAAGATATCAAATGTCAGGTTTACAAAAAGGAAGTATGGCATACCACAATATGGAATATGAAGAGAGATATCTATTCAAGAAATGATAAATTTCAACAGGTTTGGAATACCTTGAAAAACCACCCTCAAGAAATGAGATTTATTCTTGACCGGATAACACTTATGAAATAGGGGGTTGCGACCCCCTATAACCCCCTTTCGCCGAGCTTCCTCGTCAAGCCTCCTGCGGGAGGCTTGCCGTATCTCGCTCGGCAAGAATGTTTAGCTTTTGTTGGCGATCGTCAATGATGGCAAGGTTATGATGGCGCACCTGATCGTTAAGGTACGCTGTGGATTCTTCCATGTTTTTTCTTCCTGTTGATTCGTGATGTTCGTACCCGCTCCAAAAACTGCCTCGCGGATACCTCTTGCGAAATCCGGGATGCCTCTCAAACATCCTCATAGAACTGCGAGACTTGAGCATGATCTCAGCTACCTCGACAGAATATCGTTTCGGTACATTAGCCTGAAAATGCACATGACTTCCGCCAAAGCCAAAAGTACCAAATTCAAAATCACAACTCTCAAGCTCTCGAAAAGCAGCAGTGCAGGTGTCAATGTGGGACTGTTTGAGAAAGCAGTTAAACCTGCACTTTGTCACAAACATAAAAGTAATCCAATTGTTCCTCGTATCATGCGTCGAGCGAACGAAACCTTTAAAGCTCTCGCTAGTCGCGTATGCCATGTTTTTAGCTCCATAACCTTAAATGCGCCGCCGTAGGCGGCGGCGCAACGGTTATGAACATCCTTCTCAGAACAAGAA
>JACPII010000092.1 GCA_016188175.1 Candidatus Woesearchaeota archaeon
CCAGCAGTTGCTCGTATAACCTTCTAATCTTGCATCACCAACCTTGATTGGATTCTCTTTTCCGGGCTCATACCGCGATAGAATTCCGCCCGTGGATTTCGACTGCCGGGATTCTTTCTGAAGGGTTATGCAATCGCTTGCTAACATGCACTCCCCCCTTGGCTCCCCGGCCTTGACATCATCTCCCAACTCCTTGAGAGTAGTCGGAGAGGGAAAAAACTTTGCAGGGCTTCCTTTTTTCGCACCGCAAATTTCCTGGCATGTATCGGGCCTTTTGTAAAGGTAATTCTTATCGTTCTGCTTGATGATATGCTCAGTCTTGGCAGAAGGGCCCCGGGCATCGACCATTGTGTAAACGCCCTCTTTGAGGTTCACCGGCTTTTCGAGCTTATAGACGGTATCGGTGAATGATGCAGCGCCCCCTTCACGGATCTCAAAACATGTTTCATCCCTGGAAAATCTTCCTTTAAGGTCGGGGTATTTTGCCTCGAGTGAAATGCAGGGAACGGGCTTTATCGGCCTTCCTTTTACGCTTTGGTCCTGAGTGCAGCCGATGCCGATATTTGCTTTTTCATAAAGCTCATCGTCAGTTTTTGTTTTGGTCCATCCTGACGGTGTTTCGTGGCCAAAGACCCTGTCGCAGGCAAACCGGTACGTTTTATACATGAGCTCTTCTGCGTTCCATGCAGTTGCACAGCTTGGATAGCATACTTTCAGGCAGGTGTCGCTCAGCTTATCCTGGACGTCATCCTTTTCAAAGCTGTCCAACGTCCTTTGGTCGTAATCAGCATAGCGCGGCGCTGCTTTCCGCGCGGCAGCCTCATCCCTGACGCATTGCTGGCAATCGGTCTGTTCCCGGTCCGTTTTTCCCAAAGCCCCGCTGATATATTTGAAATAGCGGTCGTAGTAGCAGGCAATTCTTCGGTATATCTGGACTCCAAATTTAACGACAAACGCGACGACGCAGCTTATAACGAGCCATTCGAGAAGCTCCCGGACCTTGTCAACGGCCTGGTTGAGGATGTCAATGGTCTGGTTCAGCTTGTCGACAAAATCGAACAGGAGCCAGTCGGGAAGGACATCCCTTGGGTCAATGACCGCTGCATCTACCACATAAGAAACTTCCTCACAGAATGTCTGGGTTGACCTCGATGTTGATATTGCCGGAACGGGTATTCCCGGAGCGGCAGGAATGTTAAAGGGAACAGTCTCTTCTACGAAATCAAGAGTTATCTTCAACGGGAATGCAATCTCGTTCTTGAACGCATCGATGGCGCTCTTCAGCTCATCAGAGCCGATCGTCTCGAGGCCCTCCATCTTGTCAAGGGTGCATGCAACATAGGCAGTCGTCCCATCGGGGTTAAGCTTGGGCGTGCATGAATTGAGGATCCTGCACGAGACATTAAACCGCTTGTCATCCTGGGGGAAGTCCCCGCAGGCAGGGTCAATATCGATCCGCGAGATGAACGCCCTTTTTGCAGTGCCATGGTAGGAGAAATTAAAGTAAAAGTACAATACTTCTGTATTCTCCCTTAGCCTCTCGATACTGAGGAATGTCGGGGACTGGTATTTTGGCAGGGGCCTTGCAGTCCAGGTAAACTTGCCGGAGAAGCAGGTATTGATATTGAAGAATACATTCTCGTTAAAGCCCGTCCTTCCTGCAACGTCCCTTGCGACAAAGAAAAGGTTGGTCTGGAGATTTTCAGTCTCTGAATCTGCAACCTGGTCGTTATTCAAGCTTGGCGACGGCGGCAATTGCCGGACCCTGAGGGCGCCGGCAAACTTGCTGGTGATGTCAACATCCTCAAATTCGAAGAGGCCGTCGGCATCGGCGATAGTGTCATAATCGGCATGAGTCCTGCATTTTTCCTCGCCGTCAATCCTGAAATTGCAGCCTGAAACAAGGTCGGAGTCGGCTATCTTTTCCAATGAGGGAGCAACGCCGGCGACATCTCCGACCGCTTTGACATTCGTTGCGCCGGGCAGTGGAATTCCTGACTGGTCACGGAATATCGTCCTGTTGAATGAGCCGAAAGGCGTCCTTTCAACAAAGAGGTAAACTTTTGCGCCAGGCTCCGTCTTTCCCCGGATGACCATGCTGTTGGCAAATGTCTCAAAGATATTTGCCTCCGATTGAGGTGTTAGGATATCGATCGTTGGCGGAGTGTTATCAAGAAGGATGTCCTGCTTTTTTACGTCCCTGTTCCCGGCGCGGTCGCTCGCTTCAACTTTAATCTCGTGGAACGTCTCTCCAAGGTTTAGGTTTACTATCTCGGTGAACCTTCCCTTGAGCTTAACCTCTTTCTGGAACCCGTCGATGCCTTCACTGATGATTATAGGAGGAGATTCTTCAATGTCCGTCCTGCCGCCCTCCTTGGTTTTTGCAGAAAGGACCTGGCCTTTATCTCCGAGATTCCCAAACTTGTCGATCGCGGCGATCTGGAACTGATAGGTTTTATTGGAGTTTAATCCGGAAATGACGGTCTCTTCGGTGAATAAATCGGTGAGCGCGAGAACCGGCTTATCGTCCCTGAAGATTACATATTTTGCAAAGTCCGGCGTTTCTCCGGTCTTATTGACGCGCTCCCATCTGAGCTTTACAGCATTCTTTTCCTCATCGGCAATCTCGAACTGCCTGATGTGCGGGGGAGGGATATCATCCTTTTCAGCAAGGGTTACAAAAAATTTCAGGGTTGATTCCTCTGAAACAGTCCCATTGACAAGGAATTCCTGTTCGGAAGCAAACGGAGGAATGTCCTCGAGCTCCAGAACCGGAGGGATGTTATCCACGATAATCTTTTTGCCCGATTCAAGAGCCTGGCCTTCTGTTGCCGCGGTTATTTTAATGGAGTGTTCACCGTCAGCAACCTCAACGGAAGCGAACCCAAAGATGCCCTGGCTGTTTGCAACCCTGTTTTCAATGAGGTTGTTGTCAACAAAGAGCTGAAGCTTTGCAAACGGCAATGAGGTCCCTGATATTGATAAGGTGTTTCCGTTCGCGAGAACATCGGGGATGTTATGCGAGATTTCGAGCTTTGCCGGACGCAGAGTTGTGAAGTTGAACAGCTTGCCATCATTATCATCAGTGATCGTATCGGTAAGGTTGTTAGAGGACACCTTGAAGAGGTACGAGGTGTTCGGCTCCAATCCTGCAAGGGTGACTGAATGGTTTTTCCTTAACCTAGAGTCCTGCTGCTGCTGAGGAACGGCAGCTGTCTTTCCAAATGCGACCGTTGAGTCGCTCAACTGGTCGGTCTGCCATCTGATCGTCGCTTCTTCTCTTGAAACGTCTTCGGCAGAAACCGTTGGCCGGCCAATGGTTAAACCGTCAACAAAGGCGATGGGGAGGAACAGCATCAGCTCTATGAAGAACGTACCAACAACCATCCTTGCTGTCTTTTTCATGGTTTTTTCGGGGATATCTTTGGGGGCATTTCCTCTTTAGGTTATTTTTGGCTGAGGGAGCTTTTTCGCGATCGCTTTCAGCTCCTCAAAAAACAGATAGGCTTCATCATCATCCTTGAAATCCTTTTCGATGACATGGAACGTTATCCTGTCGCCAGCGGTGACGGCGCCCTGTTCTGCGGTGAAGTTTCCCAGAAAGCCCCCGCGGATGGTCTCATTGAGCTTGAGATAGGCTTCAGCCTGGTAAGGTATTGTCTCTCCTGCGAGGAGCTTGAGGACAGGCTTATCCTGCTTAGTATAGATAGCAAAGCTCTCAAATTGTTTTGGAGGATAACGCACCGTGATAAGGGCTTCTTCTTTTTCTTCCATCGGCTTTCCCGGAAGAACTTCTTTCGTCGGAGACAGCCTGTGCTTCACGATCGAGATATTGAGGTGTTTTATCGGCTGGAGGGGAATCTCATATGTTGCTTCTGTCTCTGTCTGAATAAATGTTTGGCCTTCTTCATAGCCGTTTTTTTCTCCCCTTATAATCCCATTCACACATTGGGGAAGCTTAACATCGAGCATGGGCATGCCCTGGTTGGAGCCTTCGTAGTTTGGCTTCGTCTGGCCGATATCGCAGGTGTATCTTCCGCAGGTGAATGACAGGTTGACGCGGTTGACGGGCTCCCGGGTTACTGCGTTTTGCGCAATGAGCCGGATGGTATGGTCTATCCCCAGGATGTCGGCGCAGTACTCTTCCGACGTCAGGGTTTCCCTTCTTGTCAAGATGGGCAGCTCTACTGATGTCTTGTCCGGGTAGTTTTTAGTTATCTTCGCCATAAAGGCAAAGGAAAATGTGTAGGGGTCGTTTTTTTCCGTCCTTTCATCTGCAATAGTTACTTTTACCGGGAATACCATGCTGTAGGTAAAGTGCCAGAGATTCATGCAGAAATAAGAGAAGAATTGCTGGCCGCGCATCGCATTCGCCTCGAGAAATTGGCCCCTGGAGGGGCTGACGTCCATGATGAAATCCCAGCCTGGGTCATAGAAAAAACTGACTTTCATATTCTTATAGCTGTTATCGGTAAGGTCCCAGACATAGTGGGCTCCGAAGTAGGAGTCTTTGAAGGTATCGTTGATCGGCCTGAGGAGGTATTGCAATTCCTTGAAATCCTGAGGAGTTGCTGCCATCGCCTTCACTTCCGCTTCCGTAAATTTTCCCCTGAAGTCGGGGACGGGGTCGGGAACATAGGGGAGCAATGCGCCGGGGTCGAATTTTGTGTTTTTAACCTTGATGTGGTTGAGGTTAATGCTGAGGAGGCTTTTAATCCTTTTTTCGACATCTCTTTTATCCCACCTGAGCCTGTTGCAGTTGACCTCGAAGCCGGTCGTCGGGATCCTTTGGTCGAGGTTTATCAAGTCTATCGTACGCTCTTCGATGAAAAAGTCTTTTTTCTCCCTCTCCATCACTTCCTTGGCGAGATTGTAGACGGCGTTAAAGCGGACCGGGATGGTGATGACATAGGATTGCAGCTCGGCGAGGGTCTTGTTGAGCTTGTCTTTTATCCTGATGGGAAAGATAGTCCGGATGGCAACATCTTCCTTGATCCCTTTTTCCTGGCCGAGAATCGTTGCAATCTGCATCTCCCCCATCTCATCGACAAGGTACTTATTTTTGAATGCGGAGAAGTTATTGATGCAGCCAGGCATACCTTCGCGGACATACCGTGAGATGTCCTGCTCAATCTGGCTGATGGCTGGGATTGCGGCAACGCCATCAAACCACCAGTAGGGGTTTCTCAGGTCCTTGTTGGGGCTTGCCTGAAGGACCCTTTGCGGGGCAGCATCAACCCACACGGGGAAATAGATATAGCCTCCGTTGAAGCCGACAATCTGCAAAGCTTCTTTTGCCAGCTCTTTTGAGCAGGTCTCGACATACTGCTGGACGGGGATGAGCTCAGGGTTGATAAGCTCTGCCTCTTCGATCGATTCCCGGCGGATAAGGGAAAGGACGAGAACCATGAGGAGGATAAATAACCCTATGATTACAAAAGCGGTGAGCTGCCCTCTTTTTTTTACCATCATAACTCTTTTTTTAGCGTCGAAATCAAATCGAGTAACTCTTGCTTATAGATTATTGCCTCCTCGGCAGAGATTGATGCCCCATAGTAGTTGATGCTGTTTCTCAGGATCCGGAATCGGTCGAATTTTGCTGCAATGCTTTCTTTCCCCTTTTCCTTCAGGAACGCAACAAACGGCTCATGGGCATACACTTTAAATCCGCCCTTTAACGCGATCACTTCAAGGATCTCCCGCAGGGTGTCATAATAATTGCCAATAACCTTCCGGGCTGAAAGCTCAGTGATTTGGACAGTTTCCAGAAAAGAGAGGTCATTGTCAATTACCTTAAGAAGCGACTGCAAAAGCTGGGAGTCTGGTGAAGCTTTCCGCACCAGGCCATTTTTTATGAATTCCTGGAAGTTCATGGAAACGCCTCCCAATAGCCGTACACGATGACTCCGTTAATCACATTGTTCAAAAGCCCCTTATTTGTTTTTTTCATCTTTTCGATGTCCTCTTTTGAATGGATAAAGAGCTGGATGGGGCGCCTGAGCTTTTTCTGAAATGGCTCAAGGGCTGGGTTTTTTTTCGATGAAGCAACGATAAACAGGTCGATATCACTGTAAGGCCCTTCTTCCCCTTTAGCATAGGAGCCAAAGAGGATAACGGCTTCCGGGGCATTGAGCTCCCGCTCAAGGAACCCGATAATGCCGGAGCTCCTGAGCCTCGCAAGGTTATACTGCTTTTTGAGCTCTTTCCATGAGGGGCTTTCTGTGTTTGCCTTGACGAGCAGGTGGTTGGAGAGCTTTCGCGCTGATATGAGCTTTTTCTGCTGCAGCTTCCGGATTTCCTTTGCGGCTGTTGTCGGCGATACCCTGACGAGCTTGGCTATCTCCCTTACATGAAACTCTTTTTCAGGGCTTTCAAGGATGCAGGATACTATTTTGTCCATTTTTCTGAACGATTGTCCATTCTGCTGGACATCTGTATTTAAGCGTTGTTATTTTTGGGGATGGCCGCGTGGAAGAGCTGGACCCAGCTTATGAGCAGCGTTAACAGGAGGATGTTTGCTGTCTGGGCAGCGAGCTTCGGGAGGAGCTTTGTTGCCAGCGTCATGTTGCTGGCGATGAGATACACGATAAAGATGAGCGCGTAGGGGACGATAACCCGATGGAGCTTTATTGCCTGGGCGAATGCATGCCTGAAGGAAACTCCAACCCGGCTGAGGGCGAGCTGGGGGTATAAGAAAAGGGTGAAGTGGAGGAAGAGCAGCACAAGGACGGTAGAGGCTGCCTGGTACGCTGAGGGATTGCTTCCAAACGCAATGGCGATGAAAAGGATGACCCACAACGGAACCCATAGGTAATTTGCAAGAATGAATGTTTTGAGCCTGGCTTTTTTGTTCTCCAACAGGCCGTAAATGCTTGCCTGGGTCAGCGAGAGGATGAAAACCTCGATGATAAGGAAGGCAATGCCGAGGGAAACAATGGTCTGGATGAATTCCCGGGCTTTTTGGTTTATTGATACCATCTCTTCCCTTGTTTTCTGCTGGAGATTTTCAAGGTTGACTGCTGCAAGCGCCGTAAACTGGTCCTGGGATAGCGAAGTGAATATCTTGAAGGCCACCAGGATAGACATGACAAAGACCGCATTCCAGAGGAATACCTTCAGGAAGTGCTTTGAGGCGAGAGATGACTTTAGGGCAGCGGCGATGGCTTTACTGTACAGGCGGGGTTTCATTGGTTTTTTGTATTTCCTTTCACAAGGCTCTGCTGGGTGAAGCTCTCTTTGCCGAAATGCTTAAATAGATATGTTGATTCAGTTGGCTTATGAAACACCCAAGCAAGATGACCACTGAAGAGCTTATTGACCTTGCCGATGAGGTTAAAAGGGGGATTACTACTTCCTGGATTAAAAGGCGCGATAAGCTCAAACAGGAAGCTAAACTTGTTCTGGCCCGACAATTCTAATGGGTTGAATTCCATATTTTTGAAGCACCTCGTTTATTGTGTTTTCATTTTTCCGTAAATGCACCCTGTTAAAGGTAACCAAGCAATCCAAGGAGAAGATTGAGGAAACCATAACCAGAAATGCGTCTTCTTCCTTGATTCCATGCGCTTGAAGCTCCCTTAACAGTTTTTTATCGTCTAATCCAACTTTTGCAACCCGTTCATCCACGTCTTCATTAGTGAGCATAACCCTGCTATTCTTCAAATAATAGTTTTCTATCTTTTCCTTAAGGGTGATGTGCCTCCATTTCTCCAAATGGCTGAGCAGGTAATGGGGGGTCGCCATTGCAACCTCCCCCCTGGCAATCTGCCCTAACAACGATCTTCCCTTATCCGCATTTTCGCTTTTGTCCCAAAAGGCAACCGTAACAACATCTAAATCAACAAGGACTATCTTTTTTTGCCCCCCCTTAATGACCATTTTTTTCAACCTTCTCCCATTAGGCCAATTCTTTTTTTCGCCGCTAATTGGCGGATCTGTTTTGTTGAAAAGTGCCGACATATTGCCATAGCCGCATCCCCAAATAGTCCACCCGGCAATAAGGGGGGCCATTGTGGCTGCATTTTGCTTTGATTTTCCGCGCTTATGTCTTTCTCCGCCGAAATGTTTATAAATCCCGTTTTCTTCTTCCTTGCCATGAAATCGAAATCGCCTATCTCCTCCGGTATAGATTCGATCAAACTTGCGGACGAGATCAAGGGGGATCTGACCAGCGAATTCCTTAAGAGGATGAATAGGCTTAAACCTAAAGTTCCTCTGGTCCGGCAATCTGGATAGGCAGCAGGTTCCATCTGACCAGTAATTGATTCACAGC
>JACPII010000003.1 GCA_016188175.1 Candidatus Woesearchaeota archaeon
ACAGTAGGGGATGTCATAGCCTGCAAGAGAATGGTATCTTCCTGCCTGGAACGGGTTTTCGATGTCCTTGAAAATACCCTGGCCGTCATGGGCGATCGTTGAGGGCTTCCCGTGGATGGTTTCAGGGGCCTTGTCTACCCTGCCGCCAAAGAACTCGATTATTGCCTGGTGGCCGAGGCAAACGCCGAATATCGGTATCTTTTGATGATATGCTTCAATCAGGGCCCTGGTAATGCCTGCTTCTTTCGGGGCTCCTGGACCGGGAGAGATGACGATAAGCTGGGGCCTGAATTTTTGGATGGCCTGGTCAAGCGCTTTTAGGTCAATATTATTCCGATAGACGACGACTTCGCATTCCCGCTTTTTGAACTCATCCACTAGGTTATAAGTGAAAGAGTCAAAATTGTCGATGAAAAGGACTTTCATTTGAAGCCCCCTGCATTTTTTATCGCAACAAGGCAGGCCTTTGCTTTTTTTTCGGTCTCAAAGAATTCCTGCTCGGGCATGGAGTCAAAGACAATCCCTGCCCCTGAGCGGATGTGGGCTTTTCCTCCCTTAAGGAACATCGAGCGGATGATGATTGCGGCGTCAAGGTCGCCGCTTGGAGTTATATATCCAACCGACCCCCCATAAAATCCCCTTCGTTCCTTTTCGTGGATGCGCAGAAGCTTCATCGCTTCCACTTTTGGGCAGCCGGTGAGGGTTCCCATGTTCATCGTAGCAAGGTAGGCATGAAGGGCGTCAAATCCTTCTTTGAGAATCCCCTTAACATTGGACACGAGGTGCTGGACGTGAGAATATTTTTCAACGACAAATGGCTCGTTGCAGTATCTGGTTCCCGTCTCGGAAACTTTGGCGACGTCGTTCCTTGCAAGGTCAATAAGCATGGTATGCTCGGCCAGCTCTTTCCGGTCAATCTTAAGCTCAGTTTCGTATCTTGAATCAAGATCCTCGTTGACAGTGCCGCCGATAATCCCCCTCGGTTTTGTTCCCGCAATGGGCCGTATCTCCACAGTCTTTTTCTCCTCTCCCTGGACACGGATTGCCATCTCCGGTGATGCGCCAAGCAAAATCCCCTGGTCCATCGCGACGTAAAACATATAGGGGGAGGGGTTTATCTTCTTCAGGTGCTCATAGATGGAGATTGGCTCTGCGTTGTAGTCTGCAATCACGGTTCGGGAGGGGACGACCTGGAATATGTCCCCGCGGAGGATGTGATTTTTTAATGTTGCAACGGTATTTTCAAATTCTGCCTTTGAGGTGCTTGTGGCAATCTCCTGCTTTTTTTCCTTGAAAGGCTTTGGCTTGGCGAGCTTTTTCTCAAGAGTTTTTTCATAGAGCTGGATGGTCCTTAGCGCATTCTGATAGAGCTGTTCCCTACTGCCTTCAGTTATGAGGATGTTGACGATAATGGACGTTTCCCCTTTCTTATGGTCGGTGATAAACAGGTTATTGAGGTAGTACATCTCATAATCCGGAGCCTGAAGGATGTCGTGCTCATTCTTCGGCAGGTCTTCAAACTGGTCGATAAAGTCATATCCAATCGCGCCGAAAAGGCCGCAATACGGGATGAATGGCTTCGAGGTCGGCTTAAACTTTCCCGCGATAACCCGAAGGATATCTAAATGCGTTTTCAGGCGTAAGCGCTCGTCTTCCGATACATTTTTCCGCTTAGGGCTCAACGTTCCGTAAAGCGTATTTTTCTTATGGACAAGCTTATCACAAAAAGAGAGATCCTTTTTTATCGCTTTTAAGAATGAAAATCCGACCTGGTTCAGCGACTGGATCTCAAAGGACGGCCCTTTTCCACTCACCTTAAGGCAGGGGGATGCGCTTCCCAGGCTAAGCTCACCATATTTTGGAACGATGTCGGCTGATTCAAAGAAGAGGGAATATTTTTTTCTTCCGTAATCAGAGAGCTTGCAGAAGAATTCAGTTGCATTTATCGGGGTTGAAAGGGTTTTCACTATTGTGACTATTTCTCCAGCCTTTGCCCTTTTTACCCTTTCAAGGTATTCTTCCATTCGCCACCCCTATTATTGATTGTTATCCCATCCATTATATAAACTTTTTTCTTTGATGGGGGGTTGTAAAAATGAAGAAGGCTAAAAATTGATTATCCATCAATTTAATTATAATACTGCCGTTATATGGCTGTAAAAGCAAATAATTTAACTTCTTAATCCTAAAGAGATGCTATTTAGCTGATATACAAATCCATAACAGATAATCTTCCCCCTGCACTAGTGTTTTGTCTTGTATTTCAGGCATTAAAATCGAAGCCTATTTAAAGGGGAGCCTTATCCCACAGGTGAACAGCCCGAGTTCAGAGATGAGCGCCTTTAGGGTTAGTCGATTGCGTTCTGCTCTCTTTGCGGCTTTGGAAATCTTATGGAACAACAGGCAACACCACGGGCAACACCTCAGGGACAGGATTTCAGGCACATCGTTAGAATCGCGAACACCGACCTTGATGGAAAAAAATCTGTCTATATCGCAATCAAAAAAATAAAGGGCGTCGGCTTTATGGTTTCTAATATGGTCTGCAGGTTTTCCGGAATCCCGCGCGACAAGAGGCTGGGTGAACTTTCTGATGCCGAGCTTCAGAAATTGCAGCAAATATTATCCGACATCAAAAGCGCGGGGGCTCCTTTGTGGATGCTTAATCGAAGGAAGGATCGGGAAACAGGAGCGCATCTGCATCTTTTAGCGACTGACTTAACGTTCGTCCAGGACAACGACATCAAGAACCAGAAAAAAATGAGGTCGTATGTCGGCGTAAGGCATATCCTTGGCCAGCCGGTAAGGGGGCAGCGCACGCAAAGCCATTTCCGAAAGAACAAAGGAAAAGTTTCTCTTGGAGTCAAGCGCAGGGAAGGCGCAAAAGCCGGCAAGGTATAGGCTGGGAACAGAAAAAAATGGGAGACCCAAAACTCAAGCGAAAGACGTTCAGGAAGCCGATGCATCCCTGGCAGAAGGAGAGGATTGAGCGTGAGATTGAGTTGCTCAAGACTTTTGGGCTGAAGAACAAGCGGGAGCTTTGGAAGGTTGATTCTTTGCTGAAAAAATTCATGAGGCAGGCAAAGCGGTTGATTGCATTGCATGGCCCTCAGGCGGAAAAGGAAGAAAAAGAGCTCCTGGGCAGGATGAGAAAATTCGGATATTTATCCGGCGAAGGGAAGCTCGAAGATGTTTTAAGCCTCGATGTCAAGGATTTCCTGGAGCGGAGGCTTGCCACGCTTGTCCAAAAGCGCCAGCTTGCAAGGACGGTGCACCAGGCGCGCCAATTCATCGTCCATAACCATATCATGGTCGGCGGCCATACCGTCAGCGCACCTTCTTACCTCGTCACTGTTGAAGAGGAAGGATCGATATGTTTTGCTCCACGGTCTGAACTCACCAAAACAGACCATCCCCAGCGATTTACTCCGCCTACTCCGGAGCAGGCTGCGGCCAAAGACGAGAAGCAAAGGAAGAAAGAGGGTGAAAGGGCAGGAAGGATGCGCGGCCAAAGACGAGGGGGCAGGGATTGGCGAGGAAAAAGGCCTGAAAGAAGGAAGTTTGAGGCAAGGAAACCATGAGGCCGGGGAATATCAGGTGGGGAGTTGTCCATATCTTCTCGAGCTATAACAATACGATCATCCATATCACGGACATCAGCGGAACGGAGACGATTGCGCTGGCTTCCGGCGGCCAGGTGGTGAAAGCCCACCGCATGGAGAGCTCTCCAACGGCTGCGATGATGGCTGCAAAAAAAGCTGCAGAAGTCGCAATGGATAAAGGAATCAATGGAATCCATGTCAAGATCAAGGCACCTGGGGGGCATAACGGCCCGAACAATCCAGGCCCCGGAGCACAGGCAGCGATCAGGGCATTATCAAGAATGGGGCTGCGCATAGGGATCATTGAGGATGTTACACCACTGCCCCATGATGGATGCAGGAAAAAGGGCGGGAAAAGGGGAAGGAGGGTATGATGGAAGTGCGAGTATTGGAGCAGGACAAGGAACAAAACACCGTTTCATTCATCTTGAAGGATGGAAGCCCATCGTTTGCAAACATCATCAGGAGAGCCGTCATGGAAGAAGTCCCCACGATGGCGATAGAGGATGTTGAATTCAAGAAAAACAGCTCAATACTTTACGATGAGACGATCGCCCACCGGCTTGGCCTCATCCCCCTGACCACTGACCTGAAATCATACATGCTTCCGAGCGAGTGCAAATGCGAAGGCAAAGGGTGCGCACGGTGCCAATTGAAATTGACGCTCAAAGAAAAAGGCCCCTGCATGGTCTATGCATCAAGCCTGAAAAGCAGGGATGCTGCCGTCAAGCCGGTAATCGGAGAAATCCCTATCACCAAGCTGCTTAAGAACCAGGCCCTTGAGCTTGAAGCAACGGCTGTCCTGGGAATAGGAAAAGACCATGTGAAGTGGAGTTCCGGGCATGTGTTCTACAAGCAGAAAGTAAATGTGGAGATAGACAATAGCAAAATCCCCGATAAAGAAAAATGCGTAGAAATTGTACCCAACAACGTGCTTGAGCTCAAAGATGGAAAGTTGAGCATCGCTAAAGACAAGCTGCTCGATGCCGGAATGTGCGAAGTCGCAGCTGAACTTTTTCCAGAAGGGTTTACCATCACCCGGACAAATGATTTCGTATTTACGCTCGAGTCCTGGGGCCAGCATGACTGCAAAGATCTCCTGCTCGAGGCTTCAAAAGTGATCGAGAAAAAACTTGACCTCTTTGTCGAGAAACTCAAGGGGGCAGTTAAATAATAGCTATGCGAGAGTGCCGGAGTGGCCAAACGGGCTATAAAAAATGCCTAGGGTTGAGGTCCACTGGGGTGGGCAAATGCCTAGTGGCTTAGTGCCTGCGCGCGTTCGAACCGCGTCTCTCGCATTTTGGTCATTCCCCGACGAACCTGAGAAACATGGTAAAAAGAACCGGGCCAACGAATCCTGTCCTGCAGGGGCTCATCCAAGAGCTGCAGAAGACTTCAATAGACAAAGGAATACCTCTCTGGAAACGGGTCGCTGATGACTTAAGCAGGCCATCGCGGCAGCGGAGGGCTGTGAACCTTTCCCGGATAAACCGGTTTGCAAGGGATAATGAGACGGTCGTTGTCCCCGGGAAAGTCCTTGGGTCAGGGGTGCTCAGCCAAAAGCTTACGATTTCGGCATTCCAGTTTTCTGCCGGCGCAAAAGAAAAGATTGCGGCTGCAGGGGGAAGTGTTGTCTCCTTGCAGGAACTGGTCAAGGAAAGCCCCAAGGGCAAAAAGATACGGATTATCGGTTAATGATATCATAATAAAAAACATGTATTTGTTTAGCATCTTCGAAACTCACGACGAAGGATTGGCAGGTCCTGCGTCCCCGTAAGGGACGTCCCCCCGCGACGGACTCAAGGTGGGCTCAAAGGAGTTTCGACCTGAGGATGCTAAACCAATACAAAGACACAACTCCCCGTTGAGCGGGGCATTTACCAAATCAACAATGGCAAAAGAAAAAAAAGATACGGTAACTTTGATCATCGATGCGAAAGGCCTCATTTTGGGGAGGATGGCGAGCTATGCAGCAAGCCAGGCGATGCTCGGCCAGGATGTCGCTATCGTCAACTGTGAGGAAGCTATCATCTCCGGGAAGAAAGAAAGCATCATCCGGAAATACCAGCAGCGGATGGCCAGGGGCTCGATCCGGACAGGGCCATTCCATCCAAGGCCAGCGGACCGCATTGTACGCCGGGTTGTCCGAGGGATGCTCGATTACAACAGCTATCACGGCAGGAAAGCGTTCCAACGGGTAATGTGCTATTGCGGGGTTCCCCCTGATTTTGCTGGAAAGGCAATGACGGTTCCTAAGGGAATGGATGCGGGCAAGCTGCCTGTGCTGAAGTTTGTCAGGGTAAAAGATGTTTGCAAGGTGATAGGCGGATGATAAAAAATGCAGTAACGAGCGGGAAGCGCAAAAGCGCCGTGGCGAGGGCAATCATCAAGAAAGGAGCCGGAACAATCACTCTCAATAAAATACCGATAGACCAGTGGAGCCCTTCCCTCAATCGGGGAAGGATCAGGGAGCCCCTTATCCTCGCAGGGGACATCGTTGATGGGGTCGATATCGATGTGCAGGTTTCCGGAGGAGGGATAACCTCCCAGGCTGATGCCTGCAGGCTTGCGGTCGCAAAAGCACTTGTTGCGTTCACAAAAAGCGATAAGCTGAAAGACAAGTTTCTGAAATATGACCGGCAATTGTTAGTTGCTGATGTCCGAAGGAAGGAGCCTGCAAAGCCCAACAGGCATGGGCAGGCAAGGGCAAAGAGGCAGAAGTCATATAGGTGACCAGGTAAAACTTTAGGAAGGTGAAACTATGATAATTCCCGTGCGATGCTACAGTTGCGGAAAGCCAGTCGGCCATCTTTGGGAGCAGTATTTGGAGAATGTTCTTAGGCCATGTGGACCTGATCGATACGGTTGCGCAGTTCAAGAAGGTGTGATTGTGAGAAAAACTCCGACAGAAACTGCAGTTCCGGGGCAAGTATACTCTTACGGTTATGATCAACAGAGGCAGGGGGATGTTCAAGAATTAGCTCTTTATAGCCATCTCTTTAGGGTGGGCGTAGCTAAAGATTTTGTAAAAAATGGGAGGCCTAAGGTTTTTTCTGTAGGGGGTAGTCCTATACCAATTCGTTCTCAAATGGCAGGCGGGCTGGAATTTTTTATAATTGGTTCTGATGAGAAATATGTTTATATGCCGCTCCGGACAAGCCAGCTTCATGGATTGGGTCCTCAAGAAGTTGTTGCATCAGCCCAAAACGTTTAAATAAAGACAGTTCGTTCTTTTCCTTCTAATGGTCGACTTCAACTCCATCGAGAAAAGGTGGCAGAGGAAATGGGAAGATGCTGGAATCTTCCACGTTAAAGAGGATCCCCAGAAAAAGAAGTTCTATGTCTTAGAGATGTATCCCTATCCTTCGGGTTCTGGCCTGCATATGGGGCATGCGCGCAATTATACTATCGGAGACGTGTTTGCGCGGTTCAAGCGGATGAACGGGTTTAATGTCCTCTATCCGATGGGCTATGATTCTTTTGGACTGCCTGCGGAGAATGCAGCAATCAAGGCAAAGTCCCATCCGAAGATTTTTACTGAAGAAGCAATCAAAAGTTTTGTCAGGCAGCAGCATGAACTGGGGTTAAGCTATGACTGGAGCCGGGCCATCACGTCGCATTCTCCCGAATATTACCGATGGGACCAGTGGATTTTCCTGAAGCTCATGGAAAAAGGACTTATCTACAAGAAGAAGGCAGAGGTCAACTGGTGCCCTGGCTGCAACACGGTGCTGGCTAATGAGCAGGTCCATAACGGCAAGTGCTGGCGGCATACCTCTACTGATGTTGAGTTGAAGCACCTTGAGCAGTGGTTCATCAAAATAACTGACTATGCTGAAGAGCTGTTGACGGGCATTGAATCCCTGAAGGGATGGGCTGAAGATGTCAAGACCATGCAGAAGAACTGGATTGGGAGGAGTGAGGGAGTTGAGATTGACTTTACCCTGGAGGGCACCAAGGAACAGTTGACGACCTACACCACAAGGCCGGACACCATCTACAGCGTAACCTTTATTGTAATCGCTCCTGAGCATCCCCTGGTGATGGAGATGGTGAGAGGCACGCCGCATGAAGCTGAGGCCAAAAAAGTGGTTGAAGCAATCAAGAAGCAGACGGAGATCGAAAGGACAACCCCCGAAGGCAAGGACAAGCTCGGCTGCTTTTTAGGCAGATATGCCATCAACCCCGTCAACGATGAAAAAGTTCCGATCTATGTGGCGAATTTTGTTATGATGTATGGGACGGGCATCGTCATGGCGGATGCCCATGACCAAAGAGACTTTGAGTTCGCGAGAAAGTACCGCATACCGTTAAAATTTGTCATCTCAAAGGACGGCAAGCCCGCCGATGCTCCAACGGCGCAGCAGGCATATATCGAGGATGGAATCCTGTTCAACTCAGGGAAGTTTTCGGGAATGCATAACCGGGAGACACTCCCCAAAATCGCCGGCTGGATAGAAAAGAGCGGCTGGGGCAGAAAAACAGTCAATTATCGCCTGAGAGACTGGTTGATCTCCCGTCAGCGCTTCTGGGGCTGCCCTATCCCCATCATCTATTGCGGGACATGCGGTGTTGTGCCGGTGCCTGAAAAAGACCTTCCGGTTCGGCTTCCTGAGAATTACACGTTTACTGTTACCGAGGGCAATCCTTTGGAGCACTGCAAGGATTTTGTGGAAACAAAGTGCCCGGCATGCAAGGGCAAAGCAAAACGGGAAACGGATACCATGGACACCTTTGTCGACTCTTCATGGTATTTCCTGAGGTACTGCGACCCCAACAATGCGAAAGAGATTTTCAGCAGGAAAAAGGCCAATTACTGGATGCCCGTCGACCTGTATATCGGCGGAAAGGAACATGCGACGATGCACTTGATCTACTTCCGGTTCTTTACCAAGTTTCTGCGGGATCTGGGGCTGTTGGCGATCGATGAGCCCTGCTATAACCTCTACAACCAGGGCATGCTCCATAAAGGCGGCGTTGTCATGAGCAAGAGCAAGGGGAATGTCGTTTCGCAGGAGGAGATTTCGGCGAAGTATGGGATCGATACCGCGAGATTCTTCCTGATGTTTTTGGCTTCTCCCGATAAAGATGTCGAGTGGGATGACAACGGTGTTGAGGGGAGCTTCAGGTTCCTGAACAAGGTTTATGCGCTGGGGACAGAGAAGAAGCTTACTGGCAAGGTTATTGCAAAGCAGGAAAGCAGGGTCCATGGGGCAATCAAGGAGGTTACTGAGCAGATTGAGGGGATGAAATATAATCTTGCGCTGATAAAAATAATGGATACCGCCCATTATCTCCACAAGCAGGATGAAATAAATAAAAAGGTCCTTGAGGGCTTATTGCTGCTGCTTGCGCCTTTTACGCCGCATCTTTGCGAAGAGCTTTGGGAGAAGCTCGGGAATAAAGGATTTATCTCCGGCGCATCCTGGCCAACCTACGATGAAAAGAAGATCGACCTAAAGGCTGAGGCTGAAGAGGAGTTTGTACGCAGGACCCTGTCGGACATCATCAGCGTGTTAGGGCTGATAAACGTCGATAAGCCAAAGAAAATAATACTGATTGCTGCGCCGAAATGGAAATATCTTTTTATGGAACTCTTTAAGAAAGAAGCGGAGAAGACGAGGGATGTCCGGGCATTGATCTCGGTATTGTTGGATGAGAAGGATTTAAAAAAATACGGCCAGGATATCGCCAAGCTTGTCCCTGCGCTCCTGAAGGATGCCGGAAAAGTTCCCAAGGTCGTGCTTGGGCAGGATGCTGAGTTTACTGTTCTGGAAGAAAACAAAGGATTGATGGAGAAGCAGTTTGGGTGCCCGGTAACCGTGGAGAGGGCTGAAGGCAGCAAGGAGAAGAAGGCGATGAGCGGTATGCCCGGGAAAGCTGCGATTGCGGTTTGGTAATGGATCGAGGTGCAAATGTCCTATGCTTCTACGCCGTTTACTTCCGAAACGCCATCATCAGGAATTTTGAGACATCGGTCGGGCCTTTTGGATTATTTTTCTTGATAAATGATACAGTGTACGGGGGGTACGAGGTTTCGAGGTGTGTTAATCCGTGCTGTGCAAAAGCGGTTTTGTAGAATGCTTCCGTCCGGAGGTGATTGGTCACTATGTCCCCCGGCTGGAGCTCAAAATCCATAATCTCCCCATCGGGCGTTTGCCTTGGGTCGGAGAACTTTTTATGTTCCTTGAGGAGTGCATGGGCCCACTCCGGGTTATGCACGGCGAAGATAAAAATGCCTTTCGGCCTGAGATTTGCGGAGAAAATCTCAACCGCTTGGTGGAGGTCTGGAATGAATTGGAGGACCATCATCGCGGCTATCGCGTGAAAGGATCCCTGCAGGTTTCCCAGGGATGAGATGCCGCCTTCGATGAAATGGATCCCCTTAGGGCAGCTGCTTTTCGCAATTGCAATCATAGATCCCGAGAAATCCATCCCGGTGACCTGAAAACCCTGATTGGCAAGAGTTTTGCAGAGTGCTCCGGGGCCGCAGCCGAAGTCGAGGATGGAAATTCTAGAATTGCTTAAAGAAGGTTTGCAATATTTTTTCAGCCATTCCAGGGCAAGGGGATGCGCAACAAGCCTGTTCTCTACCCCTCTTGATTCTGAATTAATCTCCCGGGGGTCGAACGTCGGAGCTATCCTCTCCCATTTTTCCCTTTCGTTTTCCATGGGTATACAGGCCTTTTTTTGAGGCCGATGAAAAAACTTTCTTTAGAATCTTCGCCTTCTTGTCCGGTAGATGGTGTAGGCTAAGGAGGCCATCACGAGAAACGCAACAAGGGTCAGCGCCCGTGCGGCGCTTTTTGTCTTTTTTTCCCCGGGAGTCAGCGCTGTCTTTTCTGAGCCTGTTTCCAAAATATCAAGAGCTTCTTCGGGGAGCCCTTCAGGGTAGGTGCAGGTGTTGTTTGCGCAAATCCCCTCAAATTCGCAGCTGCAGTCAAAACAGCATGCCTGAGAAGTCTCCTCCTTCCCGCATATCCCATCAAAGTTGCATAGGCTTTTCTCGACGGAGGCTCGGGAAATGTTCCAGGCCTTGAGCGGCTTTTCACCGCTCCCGTAAAAATAATAGGCGGCTTCATCGGCGCCGGTGTCGGCATCATTAACTACTAACTGCATGAGGACAATCTCGGACTGGTCTTCAAACTGGAAACTGCCGTCTTTCTTAATTGCGGAAGAGCGTTCGTGGTTTACCTCAAAAAGGGCCTTGTTTTCGACGTCAGAGACAGAAACGAGCTTTACGATGTAGCTTCCTTCGCTGGTTTCATAGACTTTTGACTCCCCTTCTTCGAGGCGGTCACGGACGAAGACGCTGGTCGGAAAGGCCTCGCTTGCGAGCAGGAGAACAATCGCGAGATAAGGGACTAACTTTTTCATATTCGGGGTTTATCATGCATTTTATTTAAATGTTCTGGAATCTCGCAGGCCTCTGAATCCGACCCCCTATCAGGAAAAATCCTTAATTGAAAACAACATTTATTAACTTGCTGCTATCTAATCTTTTGATGGGCCTCATCGGAAAATCGTTTGCATTTGTTATGATCCCTCTTGGGCTGCTGCTCCTTCTGAAGCAGTGGGGATTTCTCACCCTTGCCATCCCCTTTAATATCCTTTTTCTGAGTGCCGGGCTGCTTGCCGCCCTTGAAATTATCACTCTGATCATGGTCTTCTGGCATTATGGAAAGCCAAGCTTTTTTAATCTCCTGATTGCTGCTTTTTCGATTATCGTGGCTGTTGGAGCAGTAATGGCGGATTCCTATGGCTTTTATCCCAAGGAAAGTGCAATAGCTTTAGGGGTCGTGAGCATATTTGTCGGGGTGCATGCGCTGCATTAGACTCCATCTCTAATTATTGTGCAATTCGGATGGCTTGGACTATTTATCGTTGAAAAGGATGATGGTCTGGTTTTCTCAGGAGCCTTTTTTATGCCCCACATTTGGGGTCGCATTGAAACAACAGAAATTGCCAATCGCAATCTCTGGGCTTTAGCCCGGAGTAAGATGGCAATTTCTGAGTGCTCAAAAACACGCCCTGCCCTTTAGGGCGGGGTGTTTTTGACAAGTCCTCGCATTCGCTCGGGTTGCCATCAAGCTCAACTTGGCTGTGTTGGCCAAATGCTGACACGAAGAAATCCTCGAGATTTCTTGGTTGCGCTCGCTTCGCTCGGCAACAACCTTCAACTTTTCAATGCGACCACATTTGAGGAATTTTTATATACTCTGCCTTCTTATGAGGGTAAATGGCCATTATGGACACCCTTGGCCAGCGCATCGGGCGGATAAAAGAGAAACAAAGAGAGATAGAAGAAATCAAGGGAAAGATAGCTTTACGCCAGGAATCCATCGATGACTTCAAGGTTTATCTTTTGGTATTGCCGAGAGACCAGGACTGCAAATATATGGGGGCGGTCGGCGGCATTTTCAGCCTTTGTTCGAATTCTTTGCCCTGCCGGTTCCAGGGGGAAAAGTTTAAAGCGGGGGCTCAGGAAGAGAGGCCCGAGTGCCTGCGTTCCCGGATATTGAAGTTTGAGGAGATGCTGAGGCATTAGGGTTTTTGTCGGTTGGCTTTGCATACAAAGAAATTTACTCTATCTCCGAGTTATTATCTGGTGTCTGACTTCCAGGATAGTATCCAGAAAATTTTTTCTGGCAGATTTTCTTTAAGGCGTTAGGCTGGGTTTTTCCGGCCTCATCGCATCCATCACACTTTTTAAGGCGGCATCAGGGTGCCTCTGGATAATTCCGATGACAGCTCTCCGATATTCCCTTAACTTATAATCCGGGGCATTGCGGCTGAGCTTCCAAAGGCTGTGGATGTCTTCTTTCCTCCCATATTTTTCAAGGATGTCGCACAGTTTTTCCCTCTCAAAGTTCTCGAGGTTGTCCTGGCCAAGCCATGTTACTGTATGATCTATATAGGTGTTTGATGCGCCGGGGTTCAATTCCAGCAAAACCTCAATTTCCTTCGGCGTTTGGATCTGGACGGCTTCCCTTTCCATCCTTCTTAAGACCTTTTCGGGATCAAGGATGTGCATCTTTGCCAGGGCTGCGTATTTGAGGTCGCTCTCAGGCTGATTATACTGGCGTTCGAGGGCTTCCCACGCTTTTGGCGTGTCCATGAGGTGTCTCATAGCCTCGATGCGAACCCCCTTATCCTTATGGGCCATCAATTCAATGAGATATGGCTCAAAATCCTCTCTTGACAACCACCCACTTAATGTCGATAGATAATCCGAGAAGGTTGGAAACATAAACTGGGGGTGCCCCAACGGATATCGGATTCTCTGTTTGGCTGGCTCAACAAAGAGCCTTTTTTCCAATTCTTCCCTGTGCGCGGTATAGAATTCAAGGATTGCTTTATGGTTGTCAGTGCCCCGTGCCTCCCCCAACAGCCAGAAGAGCCATTCGTTGCTTTTTACCAAATCCTGCTTGTACCAGGCCCTTCCACAACTCGGCTAGATTCTTCTTTGCCACAGAGAATCTAATTTGGGCGGGGTTTATAAATGTTTCGTGAAATTTGCCACTTATGAGTGGTATATGCTTTCCCACCCGTTCGTTTTTGCTGTGTTGCATAATTATTGGTGTTTAGCCAACAATCTTTCTGACATCAAGGTAATATCGTTTGATTCGTTTTGTTCCAAAGCTGTGCAGGACCTTCAGGACATCTTTGTCATTGATTTCATCTGTTAGGAATATCCCT
>JACPII010000017.1 GCA_016188175.1 Candidatus Woesearchaeota archaeon
GGCGCTAAACAAATACGTTTTTCCTGTTTCCTAAGCTGCCGCATCATGGCAGCTCTCTCCCATCTGCCCATGCATTTCATCCATATCTATACCTGTACCCTCATGCATGGCCCCCATTTCCTTGTGGTGAGACCCCATAGTGGCATCCATTTTTTTATGGTGGCTTTCCATTGAGCCATCCGTGCCCATCCCCATCGGGTTCCCCCCACCCATAGGCATGCCCGTCTGGCCGCCCATCATACCCCCCATACCGGGCATAGGCATTCCCTGCACCCCGCCAAACTTTTCTGCGGGAGATGTAACCTCTTCCCCTATGGCGAATGCTGCCATTATCAGGATGGCAGAAGCAACCAGCCCAAAGGCCAACGTTTTCTTTCCTATCCCCTTCATGTTTCTTCCCGTTTTCATTTTTTCCTCCGGGCCAAAGTCTTCGACCGGCCCGCTGGTTTCATAAGTTGAAACGAGATAACTATTTTTCTGAAACCGCCTGATGGTTGCCACCTTTCCACACCCTTTTTCGGTTGTTATTCTCAAATAGTCATAAACCTTTATATAACCTCCCGGGCTAGGGAATGTTGGCATGAAGATTAACATAGATTGGAAAGTAAACCCCAATTTAGAGCTCTATCGAAGGGTAGATATCAACCTAGCCTACAGCTTCACGAAGGACTGCATGAAAGAGTTCGGGAAGATGCTCAAGGCGGTTGTCCTCTTCGGGAGCAGCGCACGAAAGACAAAGACGCCGGAAAGCGACCTGGACATCCTCATTGTCGTCGATGACCTATCGATGAATTTCACCGAGGAGCTTACGGAAGCCTACCGGCTCGTTGTCCAGAAGCTGATTGCCAAGCATTCTACCCGAATCCATGTCACCACGCTTCGCTTTAGCTCAATGTGGGAGTATATCAGGAACGGAGACCCGATTGCGATCAACATATTGAGAGATGGGATACCCATCCTTGACACCGGTTTTTTTGAGCCCCTGCAGGTTCTCCTGAAGAGGGGAAGGATACGGCCGAGCGATGAATCGATTTGGACCTATTACATCAGGGCACCCAACACACTGCATAATTCAAAGTGGCACCTGCTCCAGGCAACGATTGACCTGTACTGGGCAGTGATCGATGCAGCACATGCCGCGCTGATGCGCCATGGAGAAATACCACCATCGCCTGAGCACGTTGCGGACCTGCTGCACGACAAGCTGGTGAAGAATAAGCTCCTTGAGGAACGATACGTCCACATCATGAGAAATTTCTTCCATCTTGCAAAGATGATAACCCACCGCGAGCTTCGGGAAGTGAAGGGCGAAGAGTTCGACCGGTATTACAAAGAAGCAGAAGAGTTCGTCGACAGGATGAAAAAATATATTGGATGGAAGTGAGATTTCTTTTTCACTTTTTTTGAAGTTTGATGGGGTTAATATTTAGGAGGTGGATGCGGGGCATCTATTCGGTTTTTTTGAAGTTTGATGGGGTTAATGTATATTTGGTAGGTGTGAGCCCTCTTTTCGGTTTTTTTGAAGTTTGAGGATGGGGGCGTATAACGGCTGGAAGCATGGTTTCTCAATTTTTTTGGGCTTCGGAAAGAGCGTTATCTGCTATTTCCCTAAACAAGTCTTGTTTTCCCTCAAAAATATTCCAAACTTTTGACCCGTATAGAGATGTACCTGGCTGGGATCTTGTGAGAAAGAAATCGGGGGAGTTTCTATCACCAGACCTAAGGATCTCAAAGGCTTGTTCGTGGGTAACTGGAGGCTTGTAACTCCGGCGAGAGCGAAGGGCCACATAGGCATCGCTCAGCGCAAGCACATACACAAAAGAGGGGATTTGGTCGTCCCTTAAGGGGCGCCTTTGACCATCCTCGAGTTCAATATCCAAATAACCGTTTCCATTTTTCCGTTGGTGGTGCAGGAGAGCAGCGGCTCTGAGGAAATGAAGGAGAGGGTGGACTAAAATGGGGCCTCCAACCTGTTCTGCAACCTGTATTGCAAGATTGACAATCGCTGCTCCATAGAGGGGATGCAGCTTCATTTGTTCATATTGTCCGGGATTGGAAAACTTCCCCTCGCCGAGAATCTCCTTTGGAACGAGAGCTTTGCCAAGGTCGTGATGAACACCTGCATACTTCCAGAAGGCAACCTCCTGCATTGGCCTTTCCAGTTCAGCCCCAAATGCCCCACATTCCCCCCCTACCGCTAAGGCTTCCAAATCTGCCCCATTCCCCCCCTGTTCCTGGAGTGGTTTAAACAATATTGATTCCGATGCAGCGAGGAACGATTCCCGCGCACGGATAACCTGAGCCCCATACTGAGGATCATAAACCGAAGAGATTATCTGCTGGTGTGCGCCTCTTGCAGCAGTGTTCAACGGGCCAAAGAACCTCCCCAATAATTCTGAATATTTTGGCGCCAGCGCACTTATCATTTCGGCGGGGACTAATCTTAAGCCGCTGGCAAGGTCATCCCTAGAACCGCGGTAAACCCAAATCCTTTTCAGCCCCATAAGGGGAGAGATTATAAGTAATTTAAAAAATTATCGACTGTAGACAACCAGACCGACAACCATAAAAATCTGTTTGGAATCCACTATGTTATGTCGTTTGACCAGCAGAAGCGAGACAACCTTACAAGGGCGGATAAGAGCATCAAAAATTCAATTGATGAACGTATACGTGGGATTGTTGAGTTCCTGAACAGCCTGCCCACCTATTT
This sequence comes from Candidatus Woesearchaeota archaeon, assembly GCA_016188175.1. Lineage (GTDB taxonomy): Archaea > Nanobdellota > Nanobdellia > Woesearchaeales > JACPBV01 > JACPII01. Next base: position 2,714 of record JACPII010000017.1, read on the forward strand.
TACCACGAGCTCATGCTCGGGAAGGGTGATGCTCCTTGAACGGAAAAAGTCCTGGAAGAAGGACAGCAGGTTAGCCTATCGGGAGCATGAAAAGGCTGATTTTGAGGGATTGAAGAAAAGCATCTCTTACATTCCCTGGGGAGATATTATCTTTAAGATGGAGAGCGCCATTTTCCATGTCTGCTGCAGGACCGTCGAGGATGCCCAAAAGCTGCTCCAGGCCGTCAGGGATGCCGGGCTGAAAAGGACAGGGATCATCAATATCGGAAGGAGAGTGGTTGTCGAGATTCTTGGGACAGAGTTCCTTGAAGCACCTGTCGCCATCCAGGGAGAACTCGTGGCATCTGATGAGTATCTCAAAATCCTTATCAACGAAGCGAACAAGCGGCTGGAACAGAACCATAAGCGCCTTACCGCGCTGGAAGAGGCGCTGAAGAGGAGGCTGTTGCCGCTTGGGGAGAAATGATAATCGATAATAATCCAATAAGCTAAGTTGCATATTGCAGGTTAGTATAAGTGATTGATGTTGAGCACAAAGATGGGCGTATAATCTCACGTTATTTGCGAAACTTAGCTTAATTAGCGCGATAAAGAGAAGAATATGATGGATACTACAATAAGATTAAAAAGTTCAATTACTCTTTCTTTTCATCGCCGCAATGAGCAGGAGCAGCACAATAATTACTCCGCCCAAGAGAACCACGAATGCAGTTGTAAGGATTATCAAATAGGCTGAGGTGTCCCGGAAGGAGATAGTCGTTACGGGAACGGTTGGCCTGGATTTCCCGGGAAGGGTGACAACATCAAATTCACCCGGCCTGCCCTGCACCGGAGTAGTCTGCCGCGCCTTGCATGCCTTGACCTCGAGGCTTACGGTTGATTCATCGGCAATGTCGCCATCCTCGTCAAATACTTTGATCCTGATCGGGTATGCCCCGGGATTGAGGCTGTCGGCGACGGTAAACGATGCAGCATTTGCATAGGCAACATCATCTTCATCGTCCCCTTCCTCAAGCCGGATGTTTTCAAACTTCCTTAAGAGGTTGAGCTCAGAGCTTTCAACCTCTACAGCAACATCATCCTGGTCGTCGCTTCCAATATTCACTACACGGAATGAAAGAGATGGCTTCCGCTCGCATGAGATTTCCGAGCTTGAAAGCGATGCCCGGTCGAGCAGCAGATCACTGTCGTCTTTTTCCACGTCAAGCTTGAGGTTGAAAACCGCCCGATGGGTTTTTCCATCTTCATCTTCGCCATCAACAACGATCTCAACATCATAGGAATCCTCTTCAACAATGGTCGGAACTTTAAAGGAAAGAGTGACCGAGTCATCATCGCCGGCATCCAGGTCGGACACATCAACGGTTTCCTCAAGATCGTCACCGTCATCAATATCTTTTATGGTTATCTCAGCCTCAATATCCTCAATCTGGGTATCGGTTGCGCTGGAGAACGTGTTGGATATCTCTAAATCGAATGCAACGGTATCTCCGGGCTTTGCTTCCCTGCTGATTGTTTCCCCATTGTCAACGTCTTTTGATGTTTTATCCCCGACTTCAATGTCAAGGTCGGTAATCTTCAGATTGCTCGCGGTTCCGACCGTGATGGCAACAGAGTCGGAAGCGGCTGCGCCGGCATTATCAACGACGGTAAGAGTAAACGCAAGGGAGCCCTGCTGGGGGGCAGTGAATGTTGGCTTTGCGCTTGTTGGGCTGTTCAGGGCAACAGGAGCACCGCTTGTCTGATTCCAGGAAAAGCTGACGATGGCCCCATCGGGATCATTTGATTGCGAGCCGTCAAGGGTTACGAGTGAATTTTGATCCACAGCCTGATCGGAACCTGCATTTGCCCTTGGCCCCTGATTCCCTGGCTGGCTCACCTGGGAGCTGTTGACCATATAACTTGAAAGATGGGTGACAGTAAAGGTTATGGTTCCTGAGGTGGTTGGAGCGGCTGTTGCGTTTTCAATAAAACAAAAGGTGTTCGTGCAGTCCTGCCCGCCCTGGGTAAAGTCGGCCGGGTTTGTGGTAAAAAAACCGCTGAAAAGAATCCTTGGTGTCTGTGTGTATGCAAGGCCTGTCAACGTAATGCGCGCTGGCTTGTCTAGATCATCAAAGATACCTGAGGTGTCGACTGCAATAATCCCCCGGGAAAAATTGACATGGCCGTCAAGAACAACCAATGATGAAAGGTTTACCTCGGAAAGGAATTCAAGCGTCCCGGTGTTTGCCTTCGAAAGGGTAAGGTTCACTTTTTCAAGCTGTGAGCTGTTGAGGGCTGCAAGGTTCGGGATTGTTGTAAGCGTATCAGCAATCGGGAATGAGGCTGAGGTCAGTCTCCACAGCTTTTGGATAACCGTGTTTTGGGCGTCTTTTGCCTTGACCAGAATCTGGTGAAACTTCCTTCCCTGCCTTCCGTCAGGCCCAAAAGTAAATGAAGTCTGGTTAAAGGCTGACGACACATTCTGGCCATCAAGGTCCCATTGGATCGTCACGGGCTTAAGATCGGAAAGGTCGGATATGCTGAAAACCTGTGTTGCGGTTTCCTTAATGAGTGGATCATCGACGGGGGCAAAGGAAATCTTGCAGTCCTGGACGGTTATCTGGGCTGAGCCCTGGGCGCTGGTGTTATCGGTAGTGTTTGCGGCAATCGAGAAGGTGTATGCACCTGCTGCTGCGGAAAGAGGAATCGAAATGGGGAGAGTTATCTGAGTTGCACCATTGAATGGAATCTCCTGGGCTGATGTGGAAGCAGTGATTCCGAGCTGGCTGTTTGCTGCCGTGATGGACGCATTGACCGGCTCATTAAAAAAGTCGACATTCCTGATAGACGCTATAAGGCTCGCTGACCTCGTGCATGCAACAGAGGACGGAGAGAATTGGGCATCTTCCAATAAAATCTGGTTCGCCTGGCTTTTGATGTTCGCAAATGCTGAAAATGATGCCTGGACTTCACTTTGGTCAAACTCCCCTAAGGCAGTGATGGTAAGATCGTAGAGGCCTTTCCCGACACCCGGGATTGCGCCAAGATCAAGGGTAACCGTTTGGGTTGCTCCCGGCGCAATGGATTGAACATCCACTATTTTTGCGGCGACGGTGAAACTATCGTTTGCTATCGTTGCATTGAGCCGGACTGGGCTTACCGCTTCATTTTCAAGATGGCTGGTGAGGCTGACTTTAATTTTAATGGTCGAGCCTGGAGATAGAACTGTTCCCAATGCTTCCCCTTCACCGAGGTCTGCAAAGGCTCCGCTGTTGACGCTTGCCTGGACCCTGTCGATGCCCAAAACATCAACTACGGTTATGGAAAACGATTCGGAATTCGTTAGCTGGCCATCAGATAGGGTGATAGCGCTGACTTCTTCCCCCACGCTGCCAACATCGGGAGTAAATTCGATAAGGCCGGTAACGGGGTCAATATCAAACAATGTGCTGTTGTCGGTGAAGGCCACCACGTCACCATCAATATCCGTCGCATTGACCTGAAGGGTGAAGGGAGTTCCCACGACAGCAACCTCCTCTGAGATAAAACTGATAAAGCTTGGCGCATCATTCACCGGGGTGATATTGATGATAACAACGTTGCTGGACCCTGACTGCGAGGAGCCGTCAGAAGCGCGGAATGAGACATTCCTCAAACCGGTGACATTCCCTGCAGGAATAATTGTTGCGATGCCACCGCTCTGATTGATGAGGATCGTTACATCCCCTATGAGGGTGGCGGAAAAGGAGAGAGAGTCCCCATCAGCGTCAGAAAAGCTTGATGCAAGATTGATGGAAGCCGAGGAGTCCTCATTCAGGGTGATATTAGGAAGGGGAGCATTGCTGTCAAACTGAGGAGCATCGTTAATATTTGTTACGGACAGGACAAAGGTTTCTGCCGTCTTATTCTGCCCATCATCGGCAGTGACATCAATCAGGAACGCCTTGTTCCTGTCATCATTGGAGGGAGTAAAACCTGATATGAATCCAGACTGGTTTATCGTGAGTGAAATCGTTGCATTGACGGTGAGATTAAAAAAGAGCGGATCGTTCTCAACGTCGGCTGCCTGGACCTGGAGGGTAAACGGCGTTCCCTGTGCAACGGTCTGGTCGGGGATAGCCGTTATCTGAGGCGCATCGTTGACGGGAATAACGGTAATCGTAACTTCGTTGCTCTTGGTAGTATTTTTTCCATCAAAGGCGGAAAAATTAACTTTGTTGGTTCCATTAAAGTTGGTAGGGGAATTGATTATTGCAGCTGCATTCGCAATGGACACGGAGATGTTTTGAGCGCCTTCAGAAGAAAAGACAAGGGTATCATTATTGAAGTCCGAAAAAAATAAGCCAAGGTCGATGGTGTTGCCCGTCGTCCCTTCATCCAGGAAGATGGACGGAACAAGGGTAACGTTGGGCTCACAATTCTCGATAACCAAAGAGGATGTGTCCGTGACCGAGCTGAAGTTTCGGTCAAAAAGCACGGTTACCGTGATAGGGTAGGTTCCGGCTGATTTGTTGCTGATGTTGAAAAAGGTTGAAGGATCAGTCAAATCGTCAACCTCCAAAAACTCAGTTTTTACAACCGATAATGAAAGCTGGGGCTGGGTTACAGCAATATGGATAGTCTCATTTTTCTGCCCGATGTTCATGATGTCTGGGATAATAGATGTTTGAGGCTCGCATTTCACCGGGTTTTTTGAAAAGTCGATCTGTGAGATGATCACCTTATGAAGGTCCTTTGTCACGTTGATGAAAAATGAAAAGTTGCTGAATCTTTGCGTGTTTCCCAAAGAATCATCAATTCCGGAAGCGCTGAGGATAATCTCGTGGATGCCGACAGGGGTATCATCGATGGGAATATTTATCGATAGGTTCCTGGAAAGATTCCTTGAGGAGTTTATCGAGCCGAACGAAACATTGGCATCGTTGAGGTCAAGGGTCGGGGCATCGAGGAATGCGATAACATCATCAATCCGCACCGAGCCGGCGTTTCGCAGGGTTAGGGTGATATTCAACGGGGTTTCCTGCTGGACATTCTGGATGATCTGCCCTTCAACGATCGATCGGGAACCCGTTGCATTAAATAAGCGCACCTGGGTAATGTTCAGCGTTGAAAAGACAAAGATATTTGCCGTTGCGCTCGCAGATGCCCCATCAAAATCCGTTGCAGTAAAGGTTATTGCAAAATCCCGGTACTGGGTTTCATCCGGCGTAAAAGAGAATACGCCCGTAGAATCGTTTAATGACCCTAAAGCGGAATCTTTCGTAAAGGTCAGGTTTGCGTTGTCAACATCTGAAGCGGCGACGGTAAAGGACAGCGCCTGGCCCTGGATGGCGCTTTTATTTGATATATTCTGGATAACGGGAACATCATTCACGGCGCTGACAGTTACCAGGACGGTGACATTTGCCGCCCCATTGAGGGAATCTGCTGCGGTCAACGTGAGGTTTCTTTGGCCGAAAAAGTTTTTGTCAGCCGAAACATTAAGGATGTTATTTGCAAGGATGACTGCTGAAATATTTGCTGCCGAGGACGCTGTCCAGGAGATTGCATGGGGCTCGTCTTCTTCATCAATGACCTGGGCTGAAAGATTGGTTGAATCAGAGAATCCATCTTCATTGAATGCAATCGCAAAGGGGATAATCGCCGGGTTATCGTTGACAAAGCCAACGGTGATGTTTTTTGAAGAGGATGAAAAACTTCCATCGGTCTCGTTGACGGTGAGCACCACAAGGAACGTGCCATTAGCTGTAAAGGTATGATTGACTGCATCTCCCTGAGCAAACGAGCCATCTCCAAAATTCCAGGATGCTGCATCCAGCGTATCGGCAATGCTTCTCGAGGTGCTGTTGAAGGAAATCTGCTGATCCTCGCTCGGGGTTCCATTGGTTACGGTGAAACTTGCAACAGGGGGAAGGTCATTGACGGTGACGGTTTGGGCAGCTGTAGAGTTCAAGCCAGCTGCATCCACTGCTGTAAGGGAAACGGAAAAAGAGCCATTTTGGAGGAAAGAGTGAGAGAGGACGGATGTGCTTGCAGTTGTGCTGTTTCCATCGTCAAAATCAAATATGAAGGATACGACAGCCTTATTATCGGTTGAACCCGACGCATTAATGATTGCTGCGCCGGTTTCATTGATAATTGAAGGAGCAGCAACAAGAGCAGCAATTGGATCAGAAGCGTCAAAAATGCTGTTTGGGGAGCCGGGAGTTCCATTGGTTTGGGTGCTCTCGGCAAGCTTGCTAGAACGGGTGTTGAAACGCTCAACGGTGTTTCCTTCAGCTGCGATGTCTGAATAACCAATCTGTTCTATCAATACCGTTCCATTGGAGAGGTTGATATTTTTTCCTCCATCGCTAAGACCGCCGCAGAGGGTGCTTCCTGACACGTGAAGTGCAATGGAAGTTTCATTCACCGTTTGGTTGGTATAAACGTTCGTTCCGGTCCCGCCATCGGTTATCAGGGCAAAACCTCCAGAAGGAAGCACAAGGCCCTGGTCCTGCTCAGGCGATAAGTTGCCTCCCTGGACATATCCTGAAAGGAGGCCATCTCCGCAAAGGGTTAAACCCGTAAGGTCAGTTGCAGCTGTGCCGTTGTTGAAAAGCTCAACCCATTCTCCCGAAGAATCCCCACCCTGGGCGGTGGAAGGATTGTACATTATCTCATTGATGAATAATTCTCCAGCTGCAAAGGGGAGAGAGATAAATAGGTAAAAGAAAGAAAAGATAATGGCAAATAGCAGCAAGTTTGCTCTTTTCAAAGTTCACATTCCCCCAAAGCCAGAGGGCCTTCCCCCACAGATTTAGTCCCTCTTTTTCATCCCAACAAGGACAAATACAAGGACGATAATGACGACGAGCCCCAAAACAAGGAGGCCGCCCATTGCCCAAAGGAATGGAGTCGACAATCCCAATGCCTCCGTTGTAGAGGTGACCGGCTCAGTGATGACGCCAAGGTCTTCCGTCTCCTCTTCGTCGGCAGGAGTTACAACGACAGTAGTATCTTCTTCAAATCCCCCTTCTTCTTCAAGGTCTGATACAGGAGATGGGGCTGCCTTGGAACATTCCTCAACGACGAGGTCAATGTTTTTGATGTTGGACAACGTGTCGGTGTCATAAAATGATTTTACGGCAATCGGGTAGTTTCCCGGCTCAATGCCATCAGGAACCTTGAATGTGTACCCTTTGGCGAACTCGGTATCTGAGCCGGTGCCTTCGTCAAGCTCAGGGATTGAAGTGTCCTCAAAATCAATTTCCAGGTCAGAGCTTTCTATCCTGACCACAACCTCATCTTCATCATCGCGCCCCTGGTTCTTCAGGCCAACGTTGATGTTAAAGGTTTTTGAGCAGCTGATCTTTGCTGGAGAGAGGGATACCTTCCGGATTTGGATCTCATTCCTGTCCTTTTCAACCTCAAGGTCGATGTTTTTCACTTCAACAAAATGCTTTGCCCCGTTCTCATCTTCCGCTTCCGCCTGGATGGTGACTTCGTACTCACCATCATCAACATCTTCGGGAACCTGGAATTCAATCCTGAAGCTCTCCTGCTCATCCGCATCAACATCGCCGACGTCAATTTCCTCCTCGAGGTCCTCATCGTCGTCAATGTTCTCAATCGTGATGGTAACTTCCACATCCTCGATTACAATATCTTCATCATCGGTAAACAGGTTCTCAACGTCCCCCTTGATCTCCACTTTGCTTCCCGGCTTCGCATCCTTGACGGTGTCTCCTGTATCGACGCTTTTCGACTTGCCGTCGACGACAATCTTGAGGCTGTCAAGGCTGAGCTGGGTAATAGCGTTAACATCCAGGGTCAATGACTGGGAAACCTGGGCGTTCGAAACCGAAACCGTCCCTGAGAATGGGCTTAATCGGGTGTTGATATCTTTGGGGACAGTTCCCGTAACCGTCACGGTCTGGGTAGAGCCAGCATTCACACTGAAGGCGGATGGGCTTATGGTGATATTAAATCCAGAGAGTTCGGTGCTTGACAATGCGACAGAAAGCCCCGTAAGGTTAACGGTCCCGTTGTTGGCAACGGTAAATGTTGAAGAAAATCCTTTGGTAGGCTTATCAGATATGGCAAGGGTGGCTTGGCTTAAGCCAATTTCTGCCGCACCTAATGCGACGGCAGAGCCAGCAATAAACAAGAGCAGGAATGCCAGACTTTTAACAAGAGCCAAAGATACATTTTGTTTCATGGTTGCAACCCCCATTGTGCATGGTAACCTATCTGATTGTTATTCAAGAGTGGTGGCAGTGTATATTTAAAGATTGTTATACTGGAGTATATAGGATGGAGCATGGGTTGAAAGTCCAGCCATCTGCATTATGCAGCGCGGATATATCTTTTGCCCCATTATCTTATGCCCCATTTTAGCACCCCGAATTGGCGCTACCCAATCCCCATCACTCCCCGACATCACTTATCGTTCGTATTTTCATTTCCAAAGGCTTTCAGAAATTCACCAACAAAATAATGGCTGAGGAATTCCTGCTCCATGCGATCCATGTGTTTTGTGTCAGCCAAAATAGCTATCTTCTTCTGTATAGCTTTTCTTTCCCTGCGGGAAACCCCGGAAGCAAGCCTTTCCTTGAGTTTCTTCATCTCTTCGCCCCTTGCTGCTTTTTGCGCATCAAACCGGGATTTCATCTGCAACGCGTTTTGATAGGATCGGGAATTATTAACAACCTCGACAACCTCTTCTGCAATCTGCTCAGCCAGCCTCCAGTCCAATGCAGCCTCTTCGAGAAGGCCCTTATATAATTCCCTCGTTTTCTCCAGGCCAATGGAGTCTACGGCAACAAAAAGGCGGTAATAAGGCTCAATGGCAGGCTTCTCTTTTTCCTTCTCAAAAATACGCAACATTTCCTTCCTTGATTTTGGGGAGAGCCCATCATAGAAAGCGATAAGCTTCTCGAGCTCGCTGGTTTTGATATTGACCCAGTCTTCTACTGCTCCGGCTTGCGACATAACATAGAGGTTTGCCCAAATATCCCTACCCAAAGAAAAACCGGAACTTTCCCTAAGTTTTTGATATAACTGGTAGGAATCGGGAGATTCGTGATCAGCAATATGGGCCATCTCATGAATCGCTGCCTTCTCAAATTCCCCATTTTCCATACCCTGGATTCCACTGAGGAGGACATCAAAACAATCGGGACGTTTCTGCCGGTGATTTTTTACGATTCCGTCCATGAGATTTTGGTAATCGTTCTCGTCGAGCGGGATCTTTACCTGGCCTTTTTTCAGCAAATCAACTTTTTGGGTGTAGGTCCTTTTATCGTGGGTTTTATAATCAGTTCCAACATATTTCTGAACAACCTGACCAAAGTCCCCGGAAGAAGAAAAACAATTGGGGATGGCGGCACTGGTATGGCCGGCATTGAGCTTTAAGAATATCATCTCCGTTAATCCAACTATCCGCGGGTTTATCGCCTCATATTTTGCAATAATCCTTTTGAAAACATCAATCTGTTCAGGAGTAAAGTCCCCAACGAGCATCACCGTCTGGGAATCGTCCTTTAATTTTTCAAGCGCTTCAAGCGGACCCTGTATCTGACTGTAATCATCCCTCCCGAGCAAGGTAACTTTGTAATGCTGGCCCTCAAATGGAAAATCAAACACCTTCTGGCCGAAATCCAGGTTCATACTGCCTGGCTGTTCTGCATCCGCGGCAATGGCCAAGGCAGGAGCAAAAAATGCAAGGCCAACTCCTGCCGCAATTAAGCCGGGATAGAGTATCCTGTTCCATGACACGGACTTATTCGAGGGGTCATGCAATGCTTTGGAAGGATCATCGTTTGAAACAGCAAGGGCAGCCATGCCCTCAACTTTATCGCTAATTTCACTTTGTGTTACCATCAGCCTTAACGATTCAGGAGTATGGGCGGCAAACTGGAGCTCGTACCAATCCACATCAAAATCCTCCGGGCCAACGCTGAGGGCATCCTGAAAGGGAGAAGGGCTGAATTCCCGGTGTTGGCGTTGCAGCTCAAGCTTTAAGATTTTGAGAGCAGTCTCCCGTTGATACCCTGCATGTGCAAGATATTCTAATTTATCCTTTAACCCAAGTTTTCGGTCCCCGTGAAGGGGGAAATATGATATTCCATCCCTTTGCGGCTGGATGAAGGTCATTTTTTATTCCACCCTTTCGGTTTCCATGAGGTAAGGACATCCTCCAGCTCTGTTAATGCCATGAACCTACCAATATCGCCGTCAAGGGTCCTAGAACCTAGCATAGCATCCTCGAGTTTTTCAAGAAGCTCCTGTTTCTTTCGGGGATCCGGCTCAAGCGAATAGGCCCCCTGCAAGGCTCCGATAATTTTCTGGAATCCGGCTCTGAATTCATCAATCCCTTCCAACCCATCCATAGCCGCTTCATAATGAAAATCCTTCGAAACGATATCTGCAAGGCGATGGGCAATAATGTTTCGAAGATTCCATCCCAGGACAATTTCCTGAAGGACACGTTCATACATCTCTTTTGTCTGCTGGATTCCAACATTCCCAAGAGCCGCGAAAACTCTCTGATAACGCAGAATTTCACCCCGGGGCTTCTCTTTCTGGAGGAGGGCGGAGAATGAATCCCTTCCCTCGGGAGTTAATTGCCGGTACACTTCGACGAGCTGATCAAGTTCGGCCATCTCTGCTTTAACCCAATCTTCCGGCTGCTTCCGATTCCCATCGATATAGACATAGTTATAGAGGCTTAGCCTAAATTCATCCTTGGTATCGCCCCTGAATTTTTCAAAAAAGGCGTCAAAGGCATCAACCTCAGAGAGAAGCAGTTCGCAAATCTCTTTAGTAATCTCATTATTGCCATCATCAACTGATTTAGTAACGAGGATTATATCATAGCCGTCTTTGTTTCGATGGCTGAATGCTTTCTGAATCCTTGCCGTAATGCCTTCGAGCCCTTGGGCGGAAACGGGAACTGCAACAAGGTCCCGGCGAAGGCCATCGCTAGACTCAATAACCTCGTGGATCCCTTTCGGATTCTTTTCATCAAGTATTTTTTTTAGCATTTGCTCAAGCTCGCGGGGAGAATAGCAATGGTTAGGGAGCGCAACGGGGTCATTGCTTGTGATGGGCACTTTTACGAATACCATCTCCAGGGGATCCAGGATTCCCGGATTAACAGAAGAAAACCGGCCAATCACCCCCTTGTAGAGGACTAACTCATCATAGGAAAAGTCCCCAATAAACAATGCCTGAGCATGCCTGTCATCCCGAATTTTTGATAAGCCCTGGGAGAGGCCATGGACGATATCGTATTTTCCACCTGAAAGAAGCGCGAGACTATAATGGGGGTTTGAGCCTGGCTGAACCGCCTGCCCATGCTCCTGGCCGATGCTTTGGCTCGATGAACATCCTGCAAGCAAGGTGATGCCTAATACAGCGGCAATGGACAGTGGCCGTTTATAACGATGGAAAAACCTGGCAGCTCCCCATGAACTTTCCTGCCCATAACTGCCCGTTTCATTTCGGTGAGGGGTGTTTTCCAGGCTCGGATTGTGTTCTCCAGCAAGGCCATCCAAACAGTCAAGGAATTCTACGACTCGGCTAATTTTCTTTCGCGAATGCCCGCTGATAGGGGAGTTTTGCAGATCATACCATCCAAGTTCGAAATCCTCGGGGCCAATGGTTATGGCATCATCATAGGGGCTAGCCGGATGGCTTCCCGACTGAAGATTGACGTCCCTTTTCAGAATTTCAAGAGCAAGAGGCCTATCGAACCCGTGCCTTAACAGGCTGTCCAGCCTTGCAGGAAGGGATTTGGATGCCGTGTAATGACTCATTCGCCGTGGGTAAGGGGGATGGTTTATAAAACTTTGCAGTTTTTGACTATCTTTTAGTAGTTACAATATTCTTGCCCTGCCAAACCTGCTGCCCAAAAAAACGGATAAAGGCAAAAGGGCCATTAGAAAAAAAAATGTATTTGTTTAGCATCTTCGAAACGCTCGACATAAGAGTCCAAAGTCCTGCGTCCCCGTAAGGGTGAGCGTATGTTCCGGTTCGTTCCGAACGGAGGGCGACCCCCCGCGACGGACTCAAATTAGGCTCAAGGGTGTTTCGACCTTAGGATGCTAAAAAAATAGTAATAGGTTAGCCGGCTGAAGTGACTTAACCAAGAAACCCAACAACAACAATGGGCTCGACGGTCAAATCCTCACTACGTTCGGATTTGCCCTGCTCGGTCACCCCGGAGGGGTGAGCGTAGTGTTCCGGTCCTTCGGACGGAGGGCGGCCCCGACCTCGCCTCGCCATTGTTGTTGGGTTTCCCGACAGGATAAATAGGAATGTCAAAACCAAAACTTCAGGCTCCTGACTAATTACAAAAAATACAAAAAATTTAAATTTCCGAAGCTAAACCCCGACCATCGCATCGGTCAATCCTTTCCTCTTTTTGATATCATTGATAACTTTCACCTGAAGCTCGAAAGGCAGGCGCTCGAAGCTTTGGTCGATCAATGATGAGACTCCGCGGCCTTCGGTAGCCGAACGAAGGTCAGAGCTCCAGCTGAGCATGTTCATGACGGGAAGCTTTGCCTTGATGTTGACATAATTCCCTTCCTGGATAAGGTCAATGAGCTGGCCCCGGATGCTGCTGACCAGGGCAGTAAGCTTTCCCGTGTAGTCGTTCGGAGCCTCGATGAGCATGATCTGCATCGGCTCAAACATTATCGGCCCTCCGTTGAGCATCGCTCCCCGGATACCTTCACGGATCGCAGGGTAAACCTGGGCAGGCCCTCGGTGGATTGCGTCTTCGTGCAGCGACATATCGTTCAGGCTGACCCGGATATTGAAAGATGGCTCACGCGCCAGGGGGCCTTTCCTCATGACTTCCTCAAACATATCGAGGATCATCTCCATGACTTCCATGGCATAGACCTGGCCCCGGGTGAGGTCAAGGAACATATTTCCCTTGTAGATGTCCTTGACCTTTTCAGCTTCCTTTGATTCCATCCCCGCAGCAACAAGGGCGTCCCGGATGTCGGTATTTTTCTTTTTGATCCTTCCTTCGGGGACCATCCCCTCCTTGATGGCTTTCTGGACCTCAGGGGACAATGGCTCGACGGTAAAGTAGAACTTGTTGTGCTTGTTGGGAGTCTTCCCCTCAACTTCCTGGGATTTCTTGGTGATGGATTCCCGGAAGACAACGACGGGCTGGGAGGTCAGCACCTCAACGCCTTTTTCTGTAATGATCCTGTTTTCAATGATTTCCAGGTGGAGCTCGCCCATCCCCGACAGGAGATTTTCTCCTGTTTCTTCATTGATCTCAATGACGATAGAAGGGTCCTCACGCCCGACCTTCCTCAAGACTTCAATGAGCTTCGGCAGCTCGTTGGATATCTTTGGCTTTATCGCTTTGGTGATAACCGGCTCGAAAATATGCTTGAGCTCCTCAAAGGGGTGCTCCTCATCCAGGGTGACCGTCTCTCCGGCATTCCCAATGACTCCGGATATCGCGCAAACATTCCCTGCCGGGATGCTTTCGATGAGTTCCGGCTTTATGCCATTATAGATATAGAGATTCTGTATCTTCTGGTGCTGCCTTGCATTGTTTAAGTAGACATCAATCCCTGGCCGAAGGGTCCCCGAAAACAGGCGCCCGGCTGCAATGTCCTTCCCCGACCTCGGATCGATGACAATCCTCGTGATAACAAATGCAGGTTTCCCATTAGGATCACACGAAACAAGGCTTTTTCCCAATTCACTTTCTGTCTCCCCATGCCAGATTTTCGGAATGCGGTAGGGCTGGGCAGTCAAGGGGTCGGGATGGTGCTTGATGACCATATCGAGAATGACCTCATGCAAGGGGGCATTCGCCCAAACCCATTCCTTGCGCTTTGCTTCGTCCATCTCATAGATGTTCAGGATATCCTTGAAGCCAATCTTTTTCTTCTGCATGAATGCATAGGACAACGCCCAATTCTCCCTTGCTGAGCCAAATGCGACGCTCCCGTCCATGATGCTCACTTTCCATTTTTCCTTAAATTGCGGCTCGGCGATATCCTCAATGAGGTTATTAAACCCGCTGATGAGCTTGACAAAACGCTCCTGGATCTTTTCGGGCGAAAGCTTGAGCTCTTTAACCAGCCGGTCAACTTTATTGATGAAAAGGACCGGCTTGACCCGCTCCCGGAGGGCCTGCTTGACCACCGTTTCCGTCTGAGGCATGACGCCTTCAACCGCGCAGATAAGAACAATCGTCCCGTCAATGGCACGCATCGCCCTGGTGACATTACCGCCAAAATCAACATGGCCGGGAGTATCAATAAGATTGATGAGGTATTCGTTCCCGTGGAACTCATGGACCATCGAAACATTGGCTGCATCAACGGTCATCAAGCGCTCCTGCTCATCCTTATGCTGCCAGGTTGCCATGCCACCTTCCAAATCCCCGGCATATTTTGACGCCATATGCCCTGCAGCGGCAAGAAGATTGTCTGTCATTGCGGTATTGTGGATAACCATGCCTTCGGCGACAAAGTTATGGTTATCGGGGATGGTAAAGTCATAAACAACATCTTCGAAACCAGCTTCTATTTTGGAGACTTCAATAGCGGCAAGGTCTTCCTGAGCAAGCATTTCGACCTTTTTCTCAACAAGCATCAGCTGGTCGTTAACGGAAATGCTATCACAAACCCTGTTTCCAGTAACCTTTTTTACCAGAAGGGCTAATTTCTCCCGTTTTTCTGATAACCCAAACCCAATCTGTTTTTGAAAGTGATAAGCGGATATTCCAGAAATGCTGAGGGTATTATCAATTTCTTTTATAGCAATGATGTTAAACTGCAGCAGATAGAGGTGAAGAGTATCTATCATTTTCTTACTGGCTGAACTTATCGTAACTGCCCTCCGTGACCATTCAACACTACCATCGGTATCAAAATACCCCCTAAGGAAAGCAGCACCAAACTTTTTATCCGATCTTGCAAGGAATTCGCTTATGGTTATCCCATGGGCTTTACCGGCAAGGGGATAACCAAAGAGAGCGTTGAACATATGAGCTAGGGTGAGGTGGGTATGAATCTCGGGTGTCCTTTCTTTAGTGTGAACTTCTCTGGGGAAAAAGCCGAGCGACTTGCAAATAGTCTTTACGATTCCCCCAAGCAACGGCTTTCCAACGACAAATTTCTCTCTCGACCCGTCACCGGTAAAGAGACCGGCCAGGTAAAAGAATTCTTCAAAGTTTTGGGGAAGTTTTATAGGAATGGAATTATGGCCACGCTGCTTTCCATTTCGGTAGAAGATGAAACCGATTTGGTCATACACATCCGCAGATGATATGCCTAAAGCCCCGGCACAGGCCAAAAGGTCTGCAAGGAAAAACCGATTTTGCCAAAGGCCATGGTAAAAAGATTTCTTTTTGATCGAGAAAGCCAAGTTTTTGAAGCCAAAAGAGAGGATTTTTTCCTTCATTCCTGGAAAGAATTCCGCCTTCAGCCTAGCATAAAAATTACCCTTGCTTAAAGCGCCCAATATCTCTCCCCTGATGTCCGATATGGATGAGGTGGAAAGCCTCCTTGGAGTGACAATCCTATCACCTATCTTCAAATCTTTGGCTTCAACCTCATGGAAGCCACTATTCCAAACGATGTATTTATGCTCCGGTGTGGTTGAGATGGAAAAACCATTACGGAGAGTTATCTCCTGAGTTTTCCCGCCACATAGCCTCCAGAAGTGCTGAATAACCTTTTTCTCAATTTTTTTGGTAGCCGTATTTAGTGAGAAAATAGTAATGGGGCGCTGGGTTTGGTAGACCGAATGCTCATCGGTATCCTGAACAATCGTGCCTTCTTGGGCAGCGAGGTCAAAGAGATTTCCGGCTGTTGAAATAGTTCCGTCCCCAAGGATTATTTTTGAAGCTCCACTGATGCATTTTCCATGATGGATATGCGCAGACGTACAAATATTCCTGATGAATTTCGGATTTTTGGTAATCCGTGCAACCATGTCAGCCATTTTTTCAGCCATAGTGATTCGTTCCTCGTTTTGCAGTCATCCTGAGATGAACAACCCATCTACTTCCAGAATATTATTGTCCGGGCAACATTTTTCGCTTCTGTGGGATAGATGGTATAGACCAATTCCTCGGGCCTGAACCACAGCTTGATCTCGCGCTCGGCTTCTTTGGGATTTTCCGATGCGTGGACAACATTCTCGAAAACCCCCTTGCTTGTCACCCTCCCATATTTACCCCTTATAGAGGTAGGCTCAGCAAGTTCCGGGTTTGTCAAACCAACAATCTTCCTGACTTTCTTTATTGCGTTTTCACCGTGATAGACCAATGCGAGGACACGCTTGGTGTGGTATTCCCCCATGATATATTTGATAAGCTCATCAAAAAATTTCTCCTCACGAAGGTGATGGTAATGCTCTTCGGCAAGCTCCCGGGTGACCTGGACCACTTTTGACCCGACGATGATAAGCTCCGTCTCGGAAAATTTGGATATGATGTCCCCGGTGAGCGATTTGACCAATCCGTCGGGTTTGATAAGCACCAAGCATTGTTCGACTGCCATTGTGGATGAACTGCTTCTCCGTTCCTGCATGAAATATAAAATGTCAGAAATTTTCAATCAGTCTTTGACTGGTGGCAAGCTTCGCTTGCCCTTGATTTCTGACGTGAAAATTTCTGAGCATGCTCAAAAACCAACGAATGTGGAATCACACTGCCACATTCCACCTGTCTTTGACCGGCGGTTTTTGACATAAAAAAACACCCTCACTTCTGGTGTTTCTCAAAATGCTTTGTCCAGCGGGTCTCATACGGCTTCCTTTTCAGCCTGAGCATGTTCCGCTCGCATTTTGAATTGCAAAAATAAAGGATCTTGCCGTCGACCTTGACAAACATCTTTCCCGTCCCGGGTTCGATGGCATTTCCGCAAAAGGTGCATTTTGCCATGGTTATGATGACCGTCCGCCTTTGCTTAGCTCCCTTGCCTCAATTTCCGTCTCCCGGAGCATGAGGATGTCGCCAATCTGGACTGGCCCCTTGACATTTCTCCTGAGAATCTTGTTCTGGTCCCTTCCGTCAAGGACTTTGACGCGGACCTGGATTGCCTCTCCCCTGCTGCCGGTCCTTCCCATGATCTCTTCGACACTGGACCTGAATGCCATGGTGAACGAGGCAGTGCCTTTTCTTACTTCTTCCTTCTCCTGCTCCCGCTTCGGCTTTGCCCTCTCATCACGAGGGCCTTCTTCTTTCTTCGGCTGCTTTTGTTCCTGAGGTTTATCTGCCATAGTATCCTTTGCTGAAGCTACTCTTTCTTAAGATCTGCAATGATGTCCTTGATAAGGTTTTTGGCTTCCCCTTCCTGGACGATAGCGACGCTGGACGTTGGCTTATCGATGCCTGCGGCTGCGCCAAGCTCTTCTTTGGAAGCGACGTTGACGAAGGGAATCCCTTTTTCCTCGCAAAGGAGGGGAAGGTGCATGGTAATCTCCGGCGGAGAAACGTCTTTTGCCGCGATGACCAGCTTTGCGTCACCGCGCTCGATCGCTTTCGTCACCTCATTCGTGCCTTTTTTTAATTTTCCCGTGGCTTTCGCCGTCTCAATAGCTTCATAAATCCTGTCCTGAGATTCTTTTTCTTCTGCCATAGCGTTCACCTGTTCCGTTCGTTCAATATTCCCTGAGAAGGCAATTCCTCAGTCACCAGCCCTAGGGCCGGATCATACCTTCATTGGCAGTTGGTTGGAAACGGGGGTTGTTTAAAAAGGTTACGGGGGGGTTTTAGTTTTTGGAATAAAGTGAAGGTTGCAAACGAACTATCGTGGGTTTCGCTGTGTGCCCAGCCTGGGGGTTCTTGGGGACACTCGAATTAAAATCTTATTCCAGAACCATTATTTTCAATAATCGAAGTTAATATAAAGGAATGCAATAATCTGATAATAGGTGATTTCAATGGTAAGATTTGTACGCTATGAAGTGAATGGAAGCCCACAATGGGCAAAGGTTAAAGATGTCATACATGAAACGGGGGATGATTTCCTTGTTCATGCCAGCCATATTGATATCTCCCATAAAAGATTTGGCTATGAATTCTTGGGAAAAAGATTAGAGGATGCCCGGGAAAAACATTCGGTTACGGTAGACCGAAGAAACATTCTTCCCGTGATTCCTGATTTTCAGGGGCCATCCTGGGCAGTTGGGCTTAATTACTTTTCTCATGCACAGGCTACCGGGCAGTTGGAAAAACCAGTAAGGCCAGATCCACCGGTGTGGTTTATTAAAGGAGAACCGTCCGCCCACCTCTCCCCCATAGTGCTCCCTCCTGCGTGGAGTGGTCAAGGTCTCACCGAAGGTACTTATTCTGGGCAAGTGGATTTTGAAGTCGAATTGGTTATTGTTGTGGGGCAGACAATAATGAATGTAGACCCCGAGAATGCCCTTTCCTTTGTCGCAGGGTACTCTGTCGGGAACGATGTGAGTGACAGATTTTTGCAGGGGGTCGATGTTTTTCAGGATAAGAAGAAAGCAGAACGATTTAGGCCAAATGCCCAATGGGGGCCGGGAAAGACCCTTTACACCTTTTCTCCCCATGGGCCATTTATTGCAACCGACGTAGATTCCTCAAGTTTGGACATCCGGCTGATGGTTAATGGAGAGGTTAGGCAACAGGGGAATACGAGCGAGATGATGTATACTGCCGCAGAACTTCTTGCGAATATTTCCCGTCATCGCAGGATTCCCGCAGGAACCACCATTTATTGCGGAACACCAAAAGGCACGGCAGTCGAGGCAACATTTGGGGACAACCCCCAGCCAGCACGCTATCTAAAGATTGGGGATCGGGTTGAAGCAACAATCCGTGACATCGGATCCCTCGTTAACGTCGTAACAGCGCCCCCGCAACTGGTATTTCCAAGATAGCCATCCAGCAGGTTTGTCAAAAACACCCCGCCCTAATGTCCCAGAGGGATACCAGAAACGCAAAAGCGTTTCTCCGTAGGCAGGGCGTGTTTTTGAGCTGCTCAGAAATTGCCATCTTACTCCGGGCTAAAGCCCAGAGATTGCTATTGGCAATTTCTGTTGTTTCAAAGTCACCTATGAAAAAAGCTCACCATCAGGAAATAGTTTCTGGATAACCCCTGTTGGTTTTGCATTTTGAAGAAAAGCCTTTTCTTTGAGACAGTTTACTCAACAGCCTGATGTTGGGTTTTCTTTAGGGCAGACTTCACAATTGTAAAGAAATTTCCACCGCAAAAAACCGAAATATATAAATACCTTCATCTCAAAAATCGGCCTGTGGCAAAGAAAAAGGGAAGTGATGTTCTCCATTATGCCGCTGTCGGCATAGTTTCTGTCGCGTTATTTTCTGTGATCATCAATTATGGCAGTTTCTGGGGAAGTTTAGACGATTCAGTCACCGGCAAAGCCATATTCCAGGATCCAGCTCAACCGGCCCAGCCTGGAGGGGATAAGGGGAAGCTCCAGGAACAAACAAACTCCAAAGGGTATATCATTGAGCTTAAAGGGAAGCCTCTCCTTGGAGGGCAGCAAACAGGACAGCAATCTGCGCAAAGCGCCGGCGTGCAAATCTTTGGAGAAGATACTGCCAGCCCCCAAGCAACTTCAAGATCACAAGGCTCCGAGCAATTGGTTCCCAGCACGCCTCCGATATGGCCCGGATCATCCAAATCAAAGCTCCTGTCCGAGCATGCACAGGCAAAAGAAGAGATATTTACTAGGCTGGGAACACAAAATGAGATTACGGGAAACGCTGTCGGCAACGAAGGAAGGAGAATCCTTTTGGGGGAGTATTTCAATACATTCAATGGGATGGCATTGGATATTTCCGATGAAGAGGCAGTGATAATATCTGCATTGCCGATGGTAAAAAGGGTCGTTCCCAATCTAAGGGTTGAAGTTATGACGATGGATTCTATCCCTTTGATTAAGGCAGACAAGGCATGGCTGGTTGATGCTGACGGAAATAATTGCCAGGATTCCGGAAAAGAATGCCTGACGGGGAAGGGGGTCACGATCGGGATTATTGATACAGGCGTTGATAATACCCATCCGGATTTAGGCGGCTGCCCTCCAAAACCATTGAATTACAGCGCAGCTGCTATAATATGCCAGAATTCTCCCTGCATTGCGGATGAGTCATTGGTCATATCAAGAGATAATATCTGGGGTCAGGCTGAGCCAAACCAGCCGAATACCATTGACTATTACTGCAAAGATGGCAGAATTGGCAATTATTTGACTGATGAGAGCATAGACTCCATTACTGTCACTGACTTAAAAGGGGATAGTTTTGAGCAGGGGGACAGCATCAATGCAAGCGTTAAGGTATATTGTTACAGCCCAGATGATAATCTCAGCATCGTTTACCAAAACGAAAACAGGAATTTTACCGTCCTGAAATCGTTTATTTGCAATGGCAGCCGGCAATTTGAGGAATTCAGCTATATATTTAATCTAGACAATACCGATGGATACCATGTCATCAGGGCTGTCTTTCAGTATAATGGCAACCCAGCTGCAACGTGCGGAAAGGGGAGATATGATGACAATGATGATATTGTCCTTGAGGTTAATCGCCCAACTATCTTGGAAATCCCCGAATCGGGGCCATGTGATAAAGTAATCGGAGGGTATGATTTTGTAAATTATGATAATGACCCGATGGATGACCACGGCCACGGAACCCATGTCGCTGCAACCGCTTCCGGAAACGGAATCTTGAAGGGAGTGGCACCTGATGCAAAGGTGTATGCTTACAAAGTCCTTAATGAGTATGGGGGCGGCTGGTGGAGCGATGTCATTGCTGCAATAGACAGAAGCACTGACCCGAACATTGACGGGGATTTTTCTGACCATTTAGATATTATTAGCCTAAGCCTAGGGGGAGGCTGTTGGGATGGATACACCCCCTATTGCGGGCCGGATGACCCGCCTTCACAGGCAATCGATAATGCTGCACGGGCAGGGATTACTGCAGTTATTGCGGCAGGGAATTCGGGCTGGGAGGGCTCTATCGGGACACCGGGTACAGCAAGAGAGGCAATTACCGTTGGAGCGACATTCAAAGATGACTCCCTTGCAGGGTTCAGCTCTCAAGGGCCGGTAATTCCAAAGGGCAAACAGTTTGCGCTCGTGAAACCTGATATTGTAGCTCAGGGAGTTGATATTTGCGCTGCTGAATTTGATTCATGGCTGATAAACAATAGGTGTTTTGACAACCAGCATATTGCCATTTCAGGGACAAGCATGGCAACTCCCCATGTTTCCGGGGTTGCTGCATTGCTCAAGCAAAAGGACAAATCGTTAACACCTCAGGAGATAAAGATGATTTTACGGAGCAAAGCCAAGCCTTACGGCCCGGAACAAAACAACAATGTTTTTGGATACGGAAGGCTGGATGCATTACGCTCAGTCCAATTTGCAGGGAGCCCATCCATTGCAAGGATCACAACAAGCGGGCGGGTAAAAGGCAAGGTCATCGTTTCAGGGACGGCAAGCGG
The DNA here is from genome assembly GCA_016188175.1 of Candidatus Woesearchaeota archaeon. Lineage (GTDB taxonomy): Archaea > Nanobdellota > Nanobdellia > Woesearchaeales > JACPBV01 > JACPII01. Next base: position 24,181 of record JACPII010000017.1, read on the forward strand.
AAAATCCTTCAGGGATTATGAGCTGTTTTATGGGAAAGGAAAATTCCCCACAGAATGGGCACTCATCGCCAAGGGCAACACACCCGTTGAGAATGGCATCCTTGGCGAGCTGGACAATTCACTTCTGCCCTCCGGCTTTACCTATCTGCGCCTCGTAGTCTCCAATGCCCAGGGAGAGCTTTCCGAAGATAAGAGCATTGTTTTTCCCGACCGGGTTGACTATAACAAAGCTGGGGCAGTCTGCAATGAATTTCCGTGCATCGCTGACGAATCAAAGATAGGGGGAAGAGGCAATGCAGATACGCCAGAGCAAAACCAGCCGAATACCATCTCAACTCTCTGCGAAGATGGAAATGGAAGGGAGCGGCATTCTGTCGATAGCATAGCTGTCGAAAAGGTTCAGGGGACGAATTCCGTAAAAGTTAAGTTAAAAGTTTACTGCAAGATGTTCAGCAACCTTAACCTCGGCTATGCCGGCCCTGGAAAAGAGCTGGAGGTAAAGAGTACAGAGGTTTGCATAAAAGATGGCGAACGGGAATTGTCTTTTGAGCTGCCTCTCGATGAAAGTTATGGGTATCATGCCATCAGGGCTTCTCTCCAATATGGGGGAAGTTATGATGCTGCCTGCGGAGAAGGGGAGATTGACGATAATGATGATATTGTGCTTAACATCCAGCCTCCCTGCACCGATTCTGACAAAGGAAAAGATTACCATACATTCGGCTTCGTCACCATCAACGGAATAAAGAAAAATGACACCTGCATTTCTGATGGCGGGGCTTTTACAGCAGTTGAAGAGAATTTCTGTGACGGGGATACTGCAAACTCCGAAAGATTTACCTGCGAATATGGGTGTGAAACTGATGGCGAGGGCAGTTATATAGGGCGATGCAATGGGAATGGAGCACTCCTGAGGTGCAATGACTCTGATGGAGATTATGCTTACCGGAAGGGAAAAGTCAGCGCCTGGAAAGTTACCCTTGACGGCGAGGAAGAGAAATATTCCAAAACGGATTATTGCAGCGGCGGTGATGCAGTCGAATGGACCTGCATCCAAAATAAATTCAGTTTTAATAAGAAAAGCTGCAAAACAACATGCGAAAATGGCGCCTGCTTGGGTTACTGCAATGATACTGACGGCGACAATGCGTTTGCCAAGGGCGAAGTGGATTATAATGGAAACATTTATACCGACGAATGCAGCCCTTCGGGAACTGAGGTTTTTGAAAAAACCTGCTTCAGGGGCGCTCTCCTGAACAAACCGACGAACTGCCCCAATGGCTGCGAGCAGGGTGCATGCAGGCAAAGCACCTGCACCGATTCTGATGGGAATGCGCCCATGGTAAAGGGGTTTGTAACTCTTAATGGGATAAAATATCATGATAAATGCACATCTGACAAAGGATCTGTGATTGAACAGACGTGCAGGGCAGATAATACAAGAAATGCCTACCCATCGAGATGTGAAAATGGCTGTGCGGATGAGGCATGCCAGCCAAGGACCTGTTCAGACTCTGACGGAGACAATATCTTCTCGTGGGGAAGCGTGACCTTCAACGGAAAGGAATTCCAGGACAAATGCGCAACCTCAACAAAGATTACTGAACAATTGTGCACCAAGGATAATTTAAGAACCACAAAAACAGCGGTCTGCCCAAACAAGAAGCTATGCTCAAGGAATAAATGCCTTAAATAATCCCTTCTTTTTTCTAGGGGCGCATAAACGTGTTTGCCTTTTACAAATTAGAAGGCGAAATCTATTATGCGTAACTGCTGTCGCATTCTAATTTTCAGCAACCTTTAAATCCCGACGGCTTACCGGGAAGAGTATGGCTGTCGAGCTCATCCTTTATGCGCTGGTGTTTGCCTGCCTGTGTGTTGCGACATACACCGACCTAAAAACGAGGGAAGTCCCTGACTGGCTGAGCTATGGGATGGTATTTTCCGGAGTGGGATTGAATCTCCTGGCAGCGATCGTTTATCGGGACTATACCATTATTGCAAGGTCATTGCTCGGCCTGGGGGCTTTTTTTGCTTTCGCTGCGCTGATGTTCTATTCCGGGCAGTGGGGCGGCGGTGATTCTAAGGTGCTGATGGGGATGGGAGCGATGCTTGGGCTGGATTGGCACCTTTCAGAATTCCCGTTCATGTTCAATTTTTTTGTGAATGTCCTTGTGGTTGGGGCGCTTTACGGGCTGGCGTGGAGTTTTGTCCTCATCCTGAGGAGCTTTCAGGGATTTCGGAAGGAGTTTAGGAGGCAGTGGCATAAACGGGCGTATAAACTTGTCCGCCTCTGGATAGGAATTTTTGGCGTCCTCTCCCTGATGGCTTTCCTTCTCACCGAAGGCGGCTTATCCAGGGTGATGGTGGCTCTTGCATATTCCGGGCTGGCCGTATCCTACGTACTCTGGGTTTCGATGAAGGCAGTCGAAAAAGCCTGCATGCTCCGCTCGGTGGAGCCTGCGAAACTTACTGAGGGGGATTGGATCGTGAGAGATATCCGATATCGGGGAAAATATATCTGCGGGCCAAAGGATTTGGGAATCTCGAAGCCTGCGATAAGGGCGCTTGTTAGGTTATTCAAGATGGGAAAAATAAAAAAAGTGCTCATCAAAGAAGGAATCCCATTCGTCCCGAGCTTCTTGATCGCCTTTGGAGCCACGTTATTGCTGGGGAATGTGTTTTTGCTGTTTCTTTAATTTAGAACTTTTGAACATTTCAGGCTTAAACGGCTTAATTCTCACGATTACGGGGGTATAGCCTGGAACAGAAACGTTCCGGAGCACCTCTTCGTCAGAGGGCTTTTGGTCATACCCAAGGGCAAGGATGTCCGGCTTTCTTTCTTTGACGATGCTGAAAATATCGGCTGGGTTTCCGAGAAGGACTTCATCAGCAATACCTGCCGCCTTTACTTCCTGCACGCGCTGATGCTCAGGATTTATGGGGTTTTTTCCCTTAAACTTCCTGATGTTTTCATCCCTTGCAACCACGACGATGAGGCTGTCTCCCCGTTTCCCTGCTTCCGCAAGATAGAAATGATGGCCGGGATGGACGCCATCAAAAGAGCCGAATGCCATTACGGTTTTCATGGTTCCCAATCATCATCAATCCCTTAAAAAATTTACCCCTGACAGGCTCTGTCCTGAATCTCGCATTCGCTCGGGTTAGCAGCTTCAAAGTTCTAGCCCATATTCCATGAATTCTGACATTCTCCGAAGGAGCCAACCCTCTTGTCAGCCAGATGGAACAATCGATTGAACTTTGACCTTAGGCTGCTAACCTCCATTCAGGACAGGGCCCCCCCTGTCATTTTCTCTTCTGCTTGCAGATAAAGAACGCATGGTCCATCTCGAAGGGCTCGAGAGTCCGCACGTCGACGATGGTCAACGACTGCTCGAGAACATTGTGGACTTGGGTAAAAATGTCCCTTGGCCTTTTGGTCACGTCAATGCTCCTTGCCTTGACTGCAAGAAGGGCGTAACCGTCGTCCTTGAGGAATGCTTTAATGTTCTTCAAAAAGATGTCAACCTGGTTCCTTTGGGCGATGTCCTGGTAGAGGATGTCGGGAGCACAAACCCGGGGGGCAAAGAGTTCCGGCCGATTGGCATCTGCGAGGATGGGGGCAATATTTTTCCGCTCTTCAGCCAGAAATACGAGCTCGCGCATGACTCTTGGCGCAAAATCAACGGCAAAAACGAGGCCTTCCTTTCCAACAATATCGCTGACGTGGCTTACCGTCGTACCGGTCGAAGACCCCAGGTAGAGGACAACATGGCCCCTGCGCATGAAGATGTTCTGGCAGCCCTTAAAGAGCGCTGCGCAGAGCTTTGAGCGCCTCGGGTTCCATTCGCGATACTCCTTCCCATTTTCTTTAACAAGAGCTTCGTCATAAACTTTTTTCCCGGGGCTTAAGTTAAGAGTATACCTCTTTCTCCTGCTGTCCTCATACACCTCAAAAATATTCGACGGCTTCATGAGAACCTCCTCTGGACTTCTTCGAGGAGCTTATCACCGATAAATTTTCCTTTAAAGTAGTCCATTTTCACTGCAAGAGACATTTTATCGGCCAATGCCCGCGCTATTTTTCCGTGCAGCGCCTGAGGTGCTGAAGCGATAAGGGGGTGATGGGCGATATAGCCGTGCCTGGGGGACTTTGCGCCGGTTTTCATATGGCGAAAAAGGGCTTTTTCTGCGCCAAGGATCTGGATGGTCGATGCAGGAAACTCCATAAGGTTCTTCAGCGATCCCGCCTGCTCAAGCAGCCGCGCCCCGATCAGGAACCCCGCAATGGCGGTGAGATTCGGGCAGATCTTTTTCATGAGCTGCTCGAGATAGGCCTCCTGCCTTTTTTTAGCATCCTGGAGGGCATGGATGTCCTTTGCAAGCTGCTGGATTATACCGACATCGACAGGTCCAAGGCTGATCCCCATATTATTTTTTGATGGGATGCCCAGAGATTTGAAAAGCTCCTCTTTTGACTGGAGGATAACTGATTGGACAAACTGCCCATTGTCCTGCATGGCCCGCTCCCCTTCAGGATTGTAGAGGGCATACCATTCCCGAAGCCTGCTGATGAGCCTGTTGATAGACAACGAAAGCTCATCGACGGCATTTACTGCCTGGAGGATGAGCATGTCCTCCCCGGTGTTCTGCCTGACCTGCCCCTTGGTCAATTCTTTGTTGAGAAGATGGAACGAGGGATAATATTCTCTTCTTGCGAGGAGCCTGAGGAATACGTGCTGCTTTTCGGGTGGAAGCGGCTCCGAGGCTGGGAATTCTTTTTTTACCCTTTCTTCTGCAGCCTGCTTTTCTTTCCATTGGCCAATATCACCAAAAGGGATGTGCTTGACCAATCGGACCTGCTCGTCAAGGATAAAGGCTCCAAGAATGCACGTCGTAAAATAGTTTTTTGCCATGTTCCTGGTTATACCCCGGTAAATGTTACTTTGGCTCCCTGGCCGACCCCATAGTTGGTAGAAAAATTACCCATGTTAATGGCTGCTTCGATACGCAAATAATCATCTTTCATAATCAGCGGCTTTCCTTTCGGAACCTCTCCAAATGTTTCGACAAAAGGGAATTTAATGGATCCTCCATCCGATCCCATTAATACCTGCTGGTGCTTTTGGAGCCCCATTTGATCCCAAACTTCATGCCGAATGTTAAAGTGCAGCGAGCCAAACTTGTTGACGTGAATGACTTCAGCAAGGATTTTCCCATTCCTGCATTCAGCTTCTTCATAGGGGGCTTTGGCTAAGTCATGAAAGCTTAGCTCAGGGCCAAATTCTTCCATGGGGGTTCCTTTTGAAAGATGGGCAGCTGCCGGCATGAAAACGTCCCTTCCGTGGAAGATTGGAGAGACTGGCTGGTGCATGAGTTTTTGGTTAGAAATTTGGACAACTTTTTTACAGCCGCCAAGAACCCGGGCTGCAGGTAATAAAATCCCATTGTCCGGGCCAATGAGGTAATCGCCACGGCTTGTTTGGATCATAATGCCCCTGCGCGGTGTGCCAACGCCCGGGTCAACAACAGCAACATGGCAGCCAACAGGAAGAAAATAAACGGTTTCCAGGGTTCTTGCGCCAGTGACAATATCAAAATCCGCAATGCCGTGCATCAGATCGATAACTTTCGCCTCAGGGTTGATGGAAAATGCAACACCGTGCATGTTGCCGATGCCCTGGGTCTGGACTCCAAAGTCGGTCAGGATGCTGATAAACGGCCTTTTCATAGATTGCTGAGAAATGGCGGGTGTTTAAAAAGATAACGAAGCAGGGGGGGCAACTGCGATAGTTCAAATGACTTATTACCGGCGGGAGATTGGAAAAAACCAAGAGAGATAGATTGTTGATATGCGTGAAGCCCGTTCCATGCCTCATACCGACGGTCGCATTGAAAAGTCCTCGCTAACGCTCGGGTTGCCATCAAGCTCAGCTTGACTGTGATGCTCAAATGCTGACACGAAGAAATCCTCGAGATTTCTTGTGCCTCGCTCGCTACCGCTCGGAGGTTCTGAGAAATTCAGTGGAATTTCTGGAACCACCTCGCTCCGTTGCAAAAAGGATGGCAACAGAAAATCTGTGGATTTTCTTGGTTGCGCTTGCTTCGCTCGGCAACAACCTTCAACTTTTCAATGCGACCATACCGACGAAAAGTATATATATCCCCGTGCATTGTCCAACAGGTTATGGGAAAGCAGTTTACGGTAATTGTTGAGAAAGGGGAGGATGGATACCTTATATCTGAGGTTGTTGAGCTTCCTGGCTGCCATACCCAGGGAAAAACGTATGATCAGCTATTGGAAAGAACTAAAGAAGCAATTAAACTTTACCTGCATTCCAAGAAAAGCATCGTGCCTCAGACAAAATTCTTAAGCCTTCAGCAAATTGAGGTTTAATCATGCCGAAGCTTCCTTTGTTGACAGCAAAGGAGATCCAACCCATCCTTAAAAAGCTCGGTTTTGTGTTACAAAGGCAGGAAGGCAGCCATATGTTTTTTGAGCATCCTGATGGCAGGACAACAGTAATCCCCAATCATCCCGGCGAGGAGATAGATAGGGGCCTTCTCAATAAGATCATTAAGCACGATCTGCAGATTAGCCGGGAGGAATTTTTTAGAGGTTGTTAAAGACAAAAGAAAATAATGTCTTTTTCTTCTTCAATGATTTCTTCAACGGAAAAATATTTTTTGATCAGGCTCTCGAGCAATGCTCTCTTCGCGCTCTTTTTCAGGAAGCTGATTGCAAAGGCATGCTTCCCAACCCTTTTCATTTCCTTAAGGGCCTTTTCGGGGTCATCAAAGTTATGGAGCGCTGAGACGGAGATGACTATATCAAAAGAGCTGTCGGGAAAGGGGATATGTTCCGCTGTTCCCTGAATAAATGAAACATTGGGCTGCGGTTTTGCCCTGGCGAGAAGGCTTTTTGCCGGGTCGATCCCCACACATTCGCACGGCCATCCCTCCGTCGAGATGCCTGTGCCGCAGCCGACATCGAGGAGCCTGTCTTTCTTCGTTACGCGGAGACGCTGCCTTATGGATTCAATCTTCTTGAGCTGCTCTTCCCGGTAAAGCTCATTATAACCTTCGGCAATTGAGTTGTAGTATTCCATGGGGGATGGGCAGGGATAACCTGAGCAAGGAAAAGTCCTGATTGGTTTATTTTCTTTTTGGTTTCTGTAATAAGAAAATGGCATCTTTGGATTTCATTTGCTACAATTGTGGTTTGTCTATACAAACCCCAATTCACAGAATGGTGGGGTGCTTCTGGTTGAATAAGACTTGCACCCCAAGAAATAGAAAGGTTTATAATTAAGTGCGTATTAACTACGTACTATGGAATTTGTTCATAGGATAACGAAAGGGGGCAGGTTCAACCAGATATATATCCCCAAGGAAGCAGAACATGACTTTGAGGCCGGGGACCTTGTCCAGGTAAAGCTCCTGCAAAAACGGGCTGGAGTTTATTATTCCTCCAAAAAAATAAAATTGACCCCCTTCAAGGAAAAGCTGGCGAGGGATGTTTTTTCTCTCCTCCTCCAAAACCCATCGGTAAAAATGGTTTTTTTTGTCGGGTCTTTCCTTACGTCCCATAGCGAGTACAGGGATATTGACATTGCAGTTATAGGCGCCGACAGCCAACATGAGATTCAGGCAGCTATTCCAAAGCAACTTTCTGATGCCTTCGGGCTCCGGTTCCATATCCTTTTCTTTACTGAAGAACAACTACCCAATCTGCTCAGGGTATGCCCCCTGACGAGGGGGATGTTTTCCTTGTTTGCATCTTCAATGCCCTTTTCGCTCCCCACGGAGACTTTGCGGGATGAAAAACACATTGAGTTCCTGATAATGATGCCTGAAGACCTATTGAGCGTTGCGGCAAGCCCAAGAGCGTTTTATGATGCCCTTCGAAGGGTCATTGCCATCGAGCATTTCCTATTGGGCAGACCACTTGATGGAGCCTCAATCGGGAAAGAAACCGGGAAATTGATGGGAGACCAGGTGGCAACATTCCTTGCTGACAACGAGTCATTGCCCGAGTTGCACATTGCAGCGGTAAGAAAGGTTATAAGGGAAAAAATAGCTTCCATAAGGACGATTTTAGGGCATGGGAAAACAAAAAATAATCGATGAGCTCACAACGCTCCTGGCAAAAGCTTTGCGGCACCACATCGGGAGCATGGTCAATGAGATAGAGCTTTATGCGAGGCAGTATGCCAAGGATGCAGATGTCCTGTTCCGTGAGGCAAGAAAGGTTTCCCTGCAAATAAACTGGAATGCGGAGGATAAACGGGCAATTTATAGCCTCCTCAAGAAAAAAATGCATGACGAGCTGGCAAAAAAGGAATTTATTGGAGAAAAAAAGTTTGAGATCATGGACGAAGAGATGGATAGGTCATTGAAGGAGATGGGGATTGCTTGATTAGCTTGGGAATGGTAATTCTTCGAAACCCCTGAAGCGGGCTATTTAGTAAAATGTCGGAAATTTTCCACCAACGGAAACTATAGTTTCCTAGTTGCGCTCGCTTCGCTCGGCAACAGTCTGTGACTGGTGGCTGAAAGCCCTTTGTGTCATCGCAGGTGAAAAATTTCTGAGCACTAAGAACCACCCGTTTACAACTTATAGCCGCGGACTTTAATATTCGGAGCATGATTGTTAAAGTCCGCCAACATAGGCAAGGATATCCACTTACGAAAATTAATTTCCTTGCCTATGGAAGGCGAAATCTATTGTGCGCTACTTCTGCCGCCTTCTAAAGTTAGGTAATAGGTTAGCCGGCTGAAGTGACTTAACCAAGAAACCCAACAACAACAACAACAACAACAA
>JACPII010000095.1 GCA_016188175.1 Candidatus Woesearchaeota archaeon
CTTTATGGTGCCGGTGATGGACTCAGTATGCATATCCAACCCAGCGAATAATTGCATTTGCTCCATGTTAAACACCTCCTTGTGTTGTAATGGTAACCTGACGGGGAGAGTATTAAAGAATTCTCATCGCTTCACATACAAAAAAAGCTAACCTTTAAATAAAAACAGCCATTTCCAGAAGGCATGGTTAATGCATCTCTTTTGAGGACGAAAGGCGCATCCCGCGCTGGTTGCCTTCATTCAAAGTAGACTTACCTTTCTCAATAATTTTGATGATATTCTGCTGAAAAAACCAAACTCTTTTGCAATACTTTCTTCGTCGGGAAATACATTTAAATATCCACAATCTTCTCTTAAGCCTGTTCCTTATGGCGGTAGTAGTTTAATGGTAGAATACGGGACTGTGGCAGCCATTTCCGCTGCAGAGATCCTGTGGAGCGAGTTCGATTCTCGCCTATCGCCCTTCAACTCAGCATATAGCCGGGGTAAGGGAAAAGTTAGAGGTTAGGATATGGAAACGCCAGCACTTGCCAAAGACTGCATCATTGTCGTGCCCAATAACAGGAGCCTTGCAACTCATGTAGGCCTGACCCTGCAGGATTTAGGGAATCCTCCAAAAGAAAGGATCATCATCTCAAAGGGAGAAGACATCCCTTTTGTCGTTGAGGAGCTGTCCAGGAATGGCAAGAATATCATAGGGCTGACGGGCAGGGACCTGTTCGAAGAGTATAACCTTTCCAGGGGAAAGACGAACCTCAAAGTCCTGAAGACCATCAGCTGGGATGATAAAGAAGCCATGTTTGGAAAGCCTGTCCTCTGCCTTCTCGGGCCAAAAGGAAAAAAGCTTAAGGACCTTCCGGAAAACCTGAAAGTCTGCATCAATATCAAATATAAAAACCTTGCAAAGAGATACCTTGCAGCCTTGAACGGGAGCCATAACTTCACCTCAGTCTATCTCTCCGGCTCTACCGAATCAGCGTATAGCATGGGCATCTCTGACCTTGTCATTGATATTGTCTATACGGGCTCATCGATTAGGGATGCCGCCCTTGAGGTCTATGACAAGATATTTGAGAGTGATTTTGTCATCGTTGGAGTCGAAAATGATTAAGCCGAAGCCATCGGCTGCCGCCATGCAGGGATATAGGCCGCCGACGGAAGGAAGGCAGAACTCTCTTCGCCTCGATTTTAACGAAAACACTTCAGGGTGCTCGCCCTCGGTGGTAAAGGCCCTCAGGGGCGCAACACGGGATTTTCTGTCCACCTATCCTGAATACACAAACCTCAGGAAACAGCTCGCGAAATATTGCCATGTTGACCCCGAAGAAGTCATCCCCACAAATGGAACAGATGAAGCGATCAAGGCAATAATGGAAGCATACCTGGAGCCAGGCAAGAGCCAGATAATTATCCCCGTCCCAACCTATACGATGTTTACCTTCTATGCCCAGCTGAATGGGGCAGTCATCAGGGAGATACCCTACAAGGATGATTTAAGTTTTCCGGCTGAGAAAGTCCTAAGGGCGATAAGCGAGAACACAAAGATGGTAGTCTTGGTAAACCCCAACAACCCGACCGGGACCTCCATCCGGGAACAGGACATCATAGATATAGTGGAGAAAGCAAACACCAACAATGCCCTCGTCCTAATCGACGAAGCCTATTGCCAGTTCTCCGGGAAATCATCCATCTCACTGATAAAAAAGTTTGACAATCTCTTCATCACCCGGACATTTTCAAAAGCATTTGGCCTTGCCGGCCTGAGGCTAGGGTATATCCTCTCCAATAAGAATAACATCGGCCTCATAAAAAAAGTCCTCTCCCCTTATAGTGTCAATGCCGTTGCAGCCTTATGCGCTTCCGCCGCAATGAAAGACATAAGGTATATTAAAGAATATGTTACCGAAACGAACAGGAGCAAAATCATGCTGTACCGGGAATTGGATAATCTTGGAATTTCGTATTACCGAAGCGATGCTAATTTTGTCCTTTTGAGGGTTGGCAAGAGGTGTCCTCTTCTGTGCAGGAAATTAAAAGAAAAAGGGATCCTGGTAAGGGACCGGAGCGCCGACCAGCTTCTCGACGGCTGCCTGAGGATAACTCTCGGTACGGTCAAGCAGACAACCCAGCTTATTGGTGCATTGCGCCAGAGTATCAAAGAATTGAATCCGCTCCTCGTTTTTGACATTGATGGTGTCTTGGTAGATGTTTCCCGCTCCTACCGGCTGGCGGTCAAGAAAACGGGTGAATTTTTTACAGGATCAACCGTCAGCTTCGAAGAGATTCAGGGCTTCAAAAACAAAGGAAACCTCAACAACGACTGGGACTTGACAGAAACGATGATAAAAAGCAAAGGAAAGATGGCTCCAAAAAAAGAGATTATCAGGAAATTCCAGGAATACTACTCTCAATTCGAAAAAGATGAAACATGGCTCCTCGACAGGAATATATTAGAAGCTCTTTCGAGAACGTATTCCCTTGCCCTGGTTACCGGGCGCCCAGGGAAAGAAGCCTATTCTGTTTTAAGAAGAAATAAAACATTAGAATACTTTGATGCTATCCTCGCTAGAGAAGGCACTCCCCGGCAAAAACCAGCTCCGGACGGGCTTCAGAAAGTTCTGAAAAGATTTCCCAACGAAACGGCGTTCTATTTTGGTGATTCGGTCGACGACATGAAAGCGGCGGCCAACGCAGGCATTAATCCTATAGGCGTCCTTCCACCCCAGGACACTTCACCATCATTGCGGAACATTTTAATAGCAAACGGTGCTGAAAGGGTGATAGAAAATATAAACCAGGTCCAAAAGGTTTTGGAGGCCATCGATGAGAACCGCTGACATTTCAAGGAAAACAAAGGAAACCTCGATTAAAGCAGCAGTGAACATCGACGGAAAAGGGCAGTATAAGATAGATACGCCGATCGGATTTTTTACCCACCTCCTGGAATCGTTTGCAAAGCACGGCCTTTTTGACATCGCCCTGGATGTCCGGGGGGACGTGAATGTCGACCAGCATCATACGGTTGAAGACACCGGAATTGTCCTTGGCCAGGCATTCCTAAAGGCGCTTGGCAGCAGGAAAGGGATCAACCGGGCAGGCTATTTTATTTTCCCGATGGATGATGCCCTCGCGATCGTAGCATTAGACATTTCCGGAAGGCCGTTCTGCAAGCTTGAGGGGAGCCTGAAAAGAAGATTTTGCGGTGACCTGGATACCGACCTCATCGAAGATTTCCTTTATGGATTTTCGATAGGATTGCAGGCAAATATCGCTGCGAACATCGAGAGGGGAAGAAGTGACCACCACAAGATGGAAGCCCTCTTCAAAGCTTTCGGAAAGGCGATGAAGGCTGCATGCTCCCTTGATAGGCGTGCATTGGAAGAATTGCCATCGACAAAAGGGCTGCTGTAAAGACAACAGTAGAGAAAACTCCGGGATTGTCAGGCAACGGATATTGCTTTATTTAAGGAAACATTTTGGGGTAAATTCGTTTCGAACAATGTAGATATCAAATAAAAACGAATTCCTTAATATTTGACAAAGGTGAAAACAAGAATGATTGCCATCGTCGATTACGGAGCGGGAAACCTGAAAAGTGTCCAGCATGCGCTTGAATTCCTCAAGGTTGAAAGCGTGATCACCGGCAGCCCCGACGCAATCCAAAAAGCCAGCCGATTGATTTTGCCCGGGGACGGCTCATTCGGATTTATGATGGAAACCTTGAAGAAAAAAAAGCTCATCGAGCCAATAAAAGCCTTCCTGATGGAGAGCTTGCGTGGCGGCAGGCCTTTCCTGGGGATCTGCCTCGGCCTCCAGGGATTGTTCCAAGAGAGCGAGGAAAGCCCCGGCATCAAGGGGCTCTCGATTTTTAAGGGGAGCGTAAAAAAATTCAGAGACGGAAAAGTTCCCCAGATCGGATGGAACAGGATTGTCCCCAAGAAAAAAGGAATCTTCAAGGAAGAGTACATGTATTTTGTCAACTCTTATGCAGTTGCGCCAAAAGACCCCTCCATTGTTGCGACGGAAACAGATTATTTTGGCAATTTTGTCAGCTCTGTCCAGCTTAAGAATATAACGGCCATGCAGTTCCACCCGGAAAAAAGCGGAAAAGGCGGCATCGATCTCTTGAAGAGATGGTTGGCATGCTGAGCGGAAAGGGATTCAAATGCTGACAAAGAGGATCATCCCCTGCCTTGACGTAAAGGATGGGAAAGTAGTAAAGGGAACAAGTTTCGTCCAATTGAAGTATGCGGGCGACCCGGTAGCATTAGCTAGAAAATACTCCGAAGAAGGGGCAGACGAGCTTGTCTTTCTCGACATCACCGCATCCTATGAAAAAAGAAAGATAATGATTGATGTTGTCAGGAAGGTCGCTGAGCAGGTATTTATTCCGTTTGCCGTCGGTGGGGGCATTCGGACCATCGAAGACATCCGGGCATTGCTCAACGCAGGAGCTGACAAGGTGTCCATCAATACAGCGGCTGTCGAAAACCCGAGCCTGGTGCGGAAGGCTGCAGAGACGTTTGGCAGCCAGTGCATCATGGTCGCGATTGACGCAAAAAAATCAGCCAGCGGCTGGGAAGTATTTGTCAGGGGGGGAAGAGAGCCGGCAGGGATGGATGCCCTTGCATGGGCGAAGGAAGCCGAACGCATTGGTGCAGGGGAGATTCTCTTGACATCCATGGACAAGGACGGCACAAAGGAAGGATATGACATTGAGCTTACCCGGAGCATGGCAGAGATTGTTAATATCCCGATAATTGCATCTGGCGGTGCCGGCTCGTTAGAAACCATTGCCCGCGTCCTCAGGGAGGGAAAAGCTGATGCCGCCCTCGCAGCTTCAATATTCCATTATGGAAAATATTCCATTGCCCAGGTAAAAAGATATTTAAAGGGAGATGGCATTGAAATCAGGATTTAAAAAGGGATAATACCCCCACCCAGAATTTTTAAGGTGATGGAATAAAAGTCAGAATTAAATAAAGATATTCCATCAGTTTTTAACTGATGGTGTAAACCTGCTGGAAACATAGCGGGAATATCTTTATTCTCAGAAATCCGACCGAGCGACCGGAGGGAGCGAGCAATCCCCCCGCCTTTGACGGGGGTGTCGGATTTCTTTTGAAAAGGAATGAAACAAAGGAAAAAACATGATCATCCCAAGCATTGACCTGATGGATGGGAAGGCAGTCCAGCTCAGGCAGGGTAAAGAAAAAGTCCTCGAACGGAAAGATGTAGTAGAGTTAGCCAAAGAATTCAGAAAATACGGCGACATCGCAGTTATTGACCTTGACGCTGCTTGGGGCAAAGGAAACAACATGAAACTCGTCGAAGAGTTGTGCTCCATCGCCGATTGCAGGGTCGGCGGCGGCATCCGGACAGTCGAGAAAGCCAACGGGCTGTTGCAGGCAGGTGCCAAAAAGATAATTATTGGAACAAAAGCCAACCCCCAATTCCTAAGGGGATTGCCCAAAGATAAGGTGATTGTTGCCGTTGATACAAAAGGGGGTTTTGTCGTCAACAAAGGATGGACGTCAAAAACAAGATTGACTCCCCAAGAGATGATCCCCGACCTTGAACCCTACTGCTCCGGATTCCTCTTTACCGACGTTGACAGGGAAGGGCTCATGGAAGGGATTGACGTAAAAAAAATAAGTGCGTTGCAGGGCCTCACCAAGAACAAGCTGACGATTGCAGGCAGCATCACGTCCTCCCCAGAGATCAAATGGCTGGAAGACAGGGGATTTGATGCACAGTTAGGGATGGCGCTGTACACGGGGAAGATTAATCTGCCCGATGCATTTGCCAACGTGCTGGATTTTGAGAAGAACAATGGCCTGATTCCAACCATTACCCAGGATGACCAGGGCCGGGTTTTGATGCTCGCTTTTTCCAGCAAAGAATCATTGGCAAGGACATTTAAAGGAGGAAAGGCTGCCTACTTCAGCAGGTCAAGGAAAAAAATTTGGAAAAAGGGCGAGACATCCGGCAGCGAACAGGATATTGTTAAGGTGAGATATGACTGTGACCGGGACACATTGCTCTTTACCGTAAAACAAAAGAATGTCGCCTGCCATGAAGGAAAGTATTCCTGCTTTGGGGATAAAGAGTTCAGCCTCGCGGATTTATACCAAGTCCTGCAAGAGAGGATGAAAGCTCCAGCCAAGGGGTCATACACCCGCCTTCTGCTGAAAAACCCGAAGGAATTATCCAAAAAGATCGCAGAAGAATGCGATGAGGTTGTGCATTTTACCGATAGGAAAAACCTCGTATGGGAGTTAGCAGACATTAATTATTTCCTCCTCGTCCTGATGGCAAGGGAGAATATCACTCCAAAAGAGGTCCTCAATGAGCTGTCGAGGAGAAGGAAATGAAGATTATAACCCTTTCCGAGTTTTATGAGAAAAAGCATTCACACGATAACCCACTTCCGATGGAAATCGTCAGGAGGATTTTGGATGACGTTAAAGAAAAAGGGGACAGTGCAGTCCTCGCTTATTCAAAAAAGTTTGATGGTGCTTTCGAAAAGGATTTTGAGATTACCGAAGGACAGGTCAAAGCTGCATTTCATCAGGCAGATCCCGCTGCCCTTAAGGCCCTAAAAACCGCTGCTCTGAATATCACCAGGTTCTCCAAGCTCCAGGCAGCGCAGCTCAAGAGCTTTTCCGTTACAAAGAAAGGCTGCACGATTGGCCAAAAAGTTATTCCCTTAGCCCGGGTTGGATGTTATGTCCCCGGAGGACGGTATCCATTGCCATCTTCCGCCCTCATGAGCATCATTCCTGCAAAAGCCGCAGGCGTCAGGGAAATTATTGCCTGTTCACCGAACATTAATCCAGTGACCATTGCCGCTGCCTCTCTTGCCGGGGCAACCAGGATATTCTCCATCGGCGGAGCCCAGGCAATCGGCGCGATGGCCTACGGTACAAAGACTGTTCCCAAGGTCGATAAGATCGTCGGCCCGGGAAACAGATTTGTTGCAGCTGCAAAGAAAGAAGTGTACGGGGTTGTTGGGATTGATTTTATAGCCGGCCCGACTGAGCTTCTGATTATTGCCGATTCCACCGCAAACCCGGGGCTTATTGCAGCCGATCTTCTTGCGCAGGCTGAGCACGACTCCGAAGCAAGAGTGTTCCTTGCTACCGATTCGAGAAAGTTGGCAGATGAGGTTAACCTCGAGCTCGAAAGGCAGCTCAGATCATTGGCCACAAACCCTGTTGCCGGCGCTTCCCTTAGGCATGGAAACATTGTCATCGTCAACAATCTGCACCAGGCTGCATCATTGGCAAATGAGATTGCTCCGGAGCACGTAGAGCTCCAGGTAAAAAATCCGGATGATATTTCCCCGGCTCTTCGGAACTACGGCTCGCTTTTTATCGGGATGTCTGCAGCAGAAGTGTTTGGTGATTACTGCGCAGGCATCAACCACATCCTTCCGACGGGCGGCTCTTCACGCTACACCGGAGGGCTCTCGGTGAGGGACTTTGTAAAGATAGTCACCTTCATGGACTGCCAGGAAAAAGCAACCCGGGAGATGGTGGACACCGCAATCACCCTTGCAAGGATTGAAGGATTGGAAGGCCACAGGAAGGCTGCAGAGTTAAGGGGAAGGAGATAACGGAAAAACTTTGAAAGTGAAATAAAATAATGAATTGGTTTATGGAGCTAAAGGGCCTGCCAATTTCACCAACAGGGCATAAGCCTTTTCTGGATTCTCGCTCCGGAGGATAAAAGAGCCGGACACAAACAGGTTCGCACCTGCCCCAGCAGCTTTGAGGATTGTCTTATCCGTGATCCCACCATCCACTTCGATGGCAAGCTGAGGCATCAGCTTCCTTAGCCGGGTTACCTTGTCCAGCGCTTCTGATACGAAGGGGCTCCCATAAAAGCCGGGATGGACAGTCATGACGAGCACCTGATCGACCATCTCAAGGAATCCGGCAATGTCTTTAACCGGTGTGTCGGGATTGATGGCGATGCCGACCTTCCGTTTTCTAACCTTAACCCCCCGGATAACCTCAGCGATAGGATCCTTGCTTTCCTTGTGGAACAGGATAAGGTCAACCTTCGACGCGTGCTTTTCGATCCACGCCAGCGGATGGTCCACCATCAGATGGGCCTCAAGCATCGCCTTAAGCGGAGGTAGCTTAAAATCAAAAAGAAACGAAGTGTTCCTGACAAATTTCCCATCCATGACGTCAAGCTGGATTTTGCCGGCAAAGCCCTTAACCTTGCCGATCGCCTGGTCCAGCTCATCCTGCGTCTTCGCGATGATTGCAGGAACGATTTCGTAGATCATAAGGCTGCCAATCCCTTTTCCTTAATAAGGTTTTTGTTATGAGTAATCAGTCAGGCACCTGAAGTTTTGGTTTTGACATTTCTACTTATCCGGTCGGGAAACCCAACAACAATGGCGAGGCGAGGTCGGGGCCGCCCTCCTCCTGCAAGGCAGGAACGCTAGATTCTCCTCCGTCCGAAGGACCGGAACACTACGCTCACCCCTCCGGGGTGACCGAGCAGGGCACACTTCAGCCGGCTAACCTAACACTGTTATGATTGGAAAAAATGTATTTGTTTAGCATCCTCAGGTCGAAACGCCTTTGTTTTCCCGTCGCTGTCCGTTGCGGGGGGACGTCCCTTACGGGGACGCAGGACCATCATGCCCAACGTCGGGCGTTTCGAAGATGCTAAACAAATACGAAAAAATATATCGGCAAAAAGGTGGTTATTATGTTTATTATTATTCTCAAGCGTTAGGTTCTGCTTTTACTGCCCTACACCCGTTATAATGGGGGTTCAAATCAAGACAGAAAATCCCGACAATAAGATGGTTTTGCCAAAACAAAAAGTGCCGGAGGCGGGATTCGATCCCACGACCTCTACGTAACCCAGTTAGATTGAGTAGGTCATCGGCATCTGCCTCAGCGCTCAAACGTATGAGCTTCGCCAACGAATTGGGGAACGGATGGTGATATGTTCCAAACGTAGTTCCACAAGCCATGTAGCGCTCTAACCAGGCTGAGCTACTCCGGCGCGATGAAAAAGAACCAGAAGTCGCTATAAAAAGGTTCTTATTTTTTCCGCAAGGTCCTTCAAGATAGGCAAAAAATCTTTCCTAACCTCCCAATGGATCCTCAATCCATCCCCCTTGTACCGGGGGATGACATGGATGTGGGCATGGGGGATGACCTGCCCAGCGACAGCCTTATTGTTTATGAGGATGTTGAACCCTTCTGCCCCAAGGGAAGAACTCAATGCACGGGATAGCTTCTGTGCGAAAGCCATCATTGACGTAAGGGTTGGCTCCGGAAGTTCTGCCATCGTTTCCCGATGCTCCTTTGCTACAATAAGAGCATGGCCTTTTGTTGCAGGAGAGATATCTAAAAATGCGATGTACTCGGGCCCCTCAAAGAGTTTGGTGCAGGGTATATCCCCTTTAACGATTCTGCAGAATATGCAGCTCTTGCCGAAGGTTTCCTTGCCGATGCTCCCCAAATCTTTTATCATCTTAGATGGATCCATAAGCCAGATTTGATAAATCTTTTGTTGAAAAAAGCACATGGGACAATAAGCCTTTCTCCCGCTGGGACCCAGGATTTACGCAGAGGCTTTTACCGACAGTATCCTTCCAGCTTCCGCTGACTTCCGGAGATTCATGGATATGCCCGTGCAAGGTTAAGGGGGGCTGCTCACCCTCGATAAAAGACCGGATTGTTTTACTGCCGACATGGGCATCCCGGTAGGTCACATCCAGGTTGGTATTGAATGGAGGAGAATGGAACACGAAGATGGTTCTTGAAGGCTCACTCAGCCCCCTGATCAGTTTAAAATCATCCTTGATAGTTCCCTCTTCTCTGGGCATGCTTACGACATCCCGCGCAGCATCAGTCAATGGCCGAGATTGTTCATCGTCTAATTTCTCCCAATCCTTGAGAAGGAAGGGCATCTGGGGGACAAAACTATACCCAACCAAAGAAAATTCCCCAAGCTGCTGTTTTTTTCTATGCAGCAGGCTAACGATGCCTCCTGATTCCATTGCCTCCAGCACGGGCATGTTACATCGGAAATCATCATTCCCCATGAGCAAAAACACGCGTACCTTCTTCTTCGCAAGGGCGGAGAGCCAATCGTTGAGAAATCCATCCAGAAATGCCTTTTGCCCCTCAATGGCCTGAGCAAGTTCTCCATGGGCATGGGGGCAGAGATCACCCCCGATAATGACTGCATCAATTTTCTTCCTAAGGGCAATATCGCCGAGTTTGTTATAAAGCACCCTGCTGCCATGCAGATCCGAGCAATAGACGCAGTTCATAGGAAAATGGACCGGCCGGAACTTTCCTCTTCACCACAGGCCCATGAGATTGAGCGGATGCGAAACCCAGCTGGTCCGCATCCTATGCTCATTCTTCCTGAGGGGAAATGTTTGAATCCGGAATCTCACCCTGTTTGGAAAATAAGCCAAGGGCGTATTCTACCAGGTTGAACTACCGGCCCATAAGTTGAAGAATTAAGCGGGAGTTTTTAAACGTTACTCAAAAGCCGCTGAGCCTAAAGCCACGCTCCTTAGGGCGGTTTCGGAGCCTAAAAGTGCGAACGTAAAAGCTTTGAACCTTAGAACAACGAAAAGCACGGGAAACGCAAGGGGTTTCTCAGTTCCTGCCCTTTAGGCGGATAGATCGCTTTTTTACTTAACCGCAAGCCTCACATCCTCTTCCAGCACGGTTTTTCTGCCGCTGTGCCTTGCGATTTGGATAGACCTTGCTGCAGTGTCTTCGGCAAATTGGGTTAAGAATTGCGCAAGGGCGCTTATCGCTGGGCGGGAGACACGCTGAGCACCGACCTTGAAAAGCATCCGAGAAACCGGCGCCTTAGAAATGATAGAAATGTTCCTCATGACAACCCCGCGAATGGGAAACCTCCACCCCAAGGAAGTGTCCCTCTTTAGTCTGTAGTAAAATATTTCTGGGCATTGGTTATTTATATAGTTTTCGCAAAAAAATTTCCCAAGAAATTGTTGTAGAAGTTTTTGGCACCAGAAAAAAAATTGAAAAAAACAAAAACGTTTAATAGGGAGATATAACCTCATGCACCTATGGAAGACCTCATCCGTAAATTCGCCATCCACAACGCCGTAAAATACGGCGGTAAGGCAAACCCGGGAGCAGTGATAGGAAAAATGCTCTCTGAAGATCCCTCGCTCAAGGGTGATATGAAATCCATAGGGAAAAAAGTGAATGAGGCCATAGCAAAGATCAATAAGCTCTCGCCGGGAGAGCAGCGAAAAATTCTGGAGCAGGAATTCCCTGAATTATTGGAAGAGAAAAAACAGGAGGAGAAAAAAGAGCTGCCGCCGTTAAGGGATCCAAAAAAAGTGTTTATGCGCTTTGAGCCCTCGCCCTCGGGCCCATTGCATATCGGCCATGCCTATGTCCTCGGATTGAATGCGCTGTACTGCGAGAAGTATAACGGGAAGCTGATCTTGCGCATTGCAGACACCAACCCCGACAACATCTACCCCCCCGCATATGGGCTCATCAAGGAAGATGCCGATTGGCTGACGGGGAATAAGGTTAAGGAATTTTTTGCCCAATCAGGCCGGCTTGACGTCTATTACAGATATATGGAAAAGCTTCTTGCCCTCGGCAACGCGTACATCTGCACCTGCAACCCCGATAGATTCAAAGAGCTTCTTATCCAGAAAAGCCCGTGCCCGTGCAGGGATCTCCCCCATGCAGAGCAGGAGCAGCGCTGGAAAAAATTGTTCAAAGGATACAAGCAGGGAGAGGCAGTTGCACGGCTAAAGACAGACCTTCAGAACCCGAATCCCGCAATGAGGGACTTCCCCCTGTTCAGGATCAATGAAACGAAGCATCCAAAGGCAGGCACGAAACACAGGGTATGGCCGTTGATGAATATGGCAGTCGCCTGTGACGATATGGAGGGGAACATCACCCACATCATCCGGGCAAAGGACCATGCCGACAACGCACTCCGCCAACGGTACCTCTTTGACTATTTCAAAAAGCCATTCCCCGAGACCATTTTTGTCGGGAGAATAAATTTTCTGGGAATGCCTGTCAGCTGCTCAAAAACCAGGCCCCTGATCGAGGACGGCACCTATTCGGGATGGGACGACATACGCCTGCCATTCTTAGCAGCTCTGCGGAGAAGGGGCTACCAGCCAGAGGCATTGCTTCAATATGCATTTGACGTCGGTGTTTCGCTTGCTGACAAGAAAGTGTCCCAGGATGAGTTCTTTAAGACCATTAACGCGTACAACAAGGACGTTGTTGATGCCGATGCCGACCGGTTCTTTTTCGTTGAAAGCCCGCATCCCCTCATCGTTGAGGATGCCCCGGAGCGGGACGTAGAGCTTGACCTCCACCCCGACACAAAAAAAGGCGGAAGGCGTTTCTCGACGGCGCAGGACTTCTTCATTGCCGATGAGGATTTCAACATCCTAAAAGAAAACAGGATGTACCGCCTCATGGACTGCCTGAACTTCATAAAAGAAGGTAATTCCTATCATTTCCATTCCCAGCCCTATTCCGGCTTCAAGGGCAAAGGCGAAAAAATAATCCACTGGCTGCCAAAAAAAGCAAAAAACGTGGATGTTGAAGTCCTCATGCCAGACAACAAAAAAAAGAGCGGCCTGGGAGAGGCCGGCTTGGCCTCCCTCCCTCTTGGAGCTATCATCCAATTCATACGCTTCGGGTTCTGCCGGCTGGATGAAAAGAAGGGCGGAAAATTAAAGTTCTGGTTCCTTCATGGGTAGTGTTTTCTATGCAGGGGGATTTGACAAACTATTTAAACCAGCTCAATAATAAAGTGATAAATGGCAAAATCCCTTATCGTCCGCTCAAACCTGAAATATTATGCCAAGTACAATGACCAGCAGCTTTTTATCGGCGGAGATTTCCCTGACCGCCTTAACCAAAAAGTCATCGAGATAGTCCAGGAAGCCTCGCGGAGGGCAAAGGCAAACCAGCGGAACACCGTGATGTCAAGGGACATTTAGGGGCGAAAAAAGATAGGTTTAGAATGCGAAGAAACTCGAAAATATCCTTTCTGTTCACATCCCTTGACCGTGCCTGGCCGCCCTACACAACGTATGTGCATAGCACCCTAAGGTCAAAATTCAATTCAAAAATGATTATCGACGAGCGTTGCGGGGGGACGCCCCATCCGGGGACGCAGCTCCTTCTTGAGACCCGTCGAGAATTTTGAAGGTGCTATGCACATACTACACAACTGCAAGCTTTCCACGCAGTTGAGCAATCCGTTTCTCAAGCACATCGACACCGGGCATCTGCATTGCCTTGAGGAATGAGCACCTTCGCTCAAGCTGGCTGAGTTTTTTCGCAAAAGGATCCTCCCGTAAGTTACCTGCAGAAGAGGCACTTTTAATTTTTTCTTCAATCTCCATTATATGTTCCTGCCTTTCGTTCCGTTCCTTCAAAAACTTGTCTAAGGTAGAATGCATCCCTTCGATCGCGCCCTGCATGTTTTTCACTTTTTCCTGGCTCTCCCGGACTTTGCCCCAAAGCTCTTGGGAAACCGCTTGCTGGGATTGCTGGACGCCAGCGAGCCTCGCTTCCTTGTCAAGGACATCCCGAATATGGCTCTGCAGCTTCTCAATCTCTGAATCGATATTTTTTGCTTTTGCAAGCCGTTTTATCTTTCCCAGTTGATTGTCTAAACTTTCGTGGGCATCCTGCCGGTCTTTATGCTTTTTCGCGACAAAACAGATATGCCTGACAAACCTCTTAAACCGTTCGGGGTCGAGCTGAGAAATATCTTCCATGTTCATTTCTTTTTAAACATTCCAAACAGCCCTTTCTTTTCCTCTGGCTCATCCAATGGCGGCAAAGGGGGCAGCGGGCTTAAAAAACCTGGAGGGGGAGGAGGCATCCCTTGGAACGAAGGTCCGCTCGGGAAGGAAGGCTGCCTAAAGGGCGGCCTTTGAGGCGGAGGGCCAAAAGATGAAAAGCCGGGGGGAGGCCCCATATTCTCAAGCGGAGGGGGACCGCCGATGGGAAATTCGTCCGGAAGGGAAGGAGGAGATTCTTTTCTTTGTGATTGTCCCAAACCAAAGGGAGACGGCTCGGGATGTCCTTGAGCCCCGTTAGATGTGCCATCAAGAGAAGGCATCTCGGGAAGCTCGGATGGATTAAAATCCGGGAAAAGATCATGCTCTTCTGGTTTGTCATGCTTCTCTTCTGCCGGCTTTCCGCCCCTCATCTCCTTGACCATATCCGCGATTGCAACCATCCCTTCAGCGATTGTCCTGTTCTGCTCCTCAAGTTTCTCCACCTTCTCAATCAGGGGAGAAAGTTTTTCATGCAGCTCTGACTCGGTCTTTTCCTCAAGCTTCATCTCTTCCGCTGCAGCGCTAAAGAGCTTCAGCATGCTGTCCATCGTCTTTGTCAAATTCTGCATAGAAACGAGCAGGTCCTTCGCATTCGGGTCGCCAACCTTTTGCTGGAGCTCAGCAATCTGGTTCTTGAGCTCGACCACTTCTTTGTAAGGCATTATTTCATACCCTTCGACGTCTGCCATCCATCATCCCCTTTTTTATACCAATATCTAATCAGAACATTTTCCTTGGCTTCAGGTTATTTAAATGTTGCGATTTAGAGTAACCGTTTAGCTTTGTACAGGATTATTTAGTATTTCATGCAATCCAAGCAGCACGTTTTTCTTATTAAATCTCAAGGTTTGGATTATTGACAACAGCATTGCTGTTGTATTTGCACCTCTATGGCTTCCAGAGCCAAA
>JACPII010000094.1 GCA_016188175.1 Candidatus Woesearchaeota archaeon
ACATGGCTTCGGCCATGACCCGATATTTATTCCCGAAGGCAGCAAAAAGACCTATGGGGAAGATGCAGACGTGGAAAAGCACAAGAAGTTTCGAAGAAGGGCTGTGGAGAAGCTGATGGGATTTCTCCGGCACTAACGGCCATCTTCACCGAAACATTTAAATAATAGTTATACGGTCTAATTCTTTTGTATGCTCGAGATTGAAACAGTAGTAAAGGAATGGGGAAACAGCGTTGGGATAGTTATTCCGAAAGAGAAAGCCCTCCGTGAGGAGCTTAAGGCCAACGACAGGGTTACTATCCTGCTTACCAAGGAGAGCGACAGCCTGAAGGTGAAAGATATCTTTGGAAGCGTCAAATGGAGGATACCTATCAAGAGAATGATGGATGAGAGTGACAAGGAGTTCGAATAAGATGCCTTATTTCTTTGATACCTATGCGCTTTTCGAGATTACCAACAAGAACGAAAACTATCGGCAATATTTCGAAGAAGAAATTATCACGTCAACATTAAACTTGGCTGAATTGTTCTATGGCTTTCTGAAGGAGGGAAAGGAATCCCTCATCCCTGCATGGAAGGGCAAGATCAAGAAACTGATAAGCATTATTAATGCAGACACCGTAACGGCCGCAGTAACTTTCAAGTTTCACAACAGGAAAAAACCCCTTTCTTTTATTGATTGCTTGGGATATTGCCTTGCAAAAAAACTTGATCTGAGATTCTTGACGGGGGATAAGGAATTCGAGGGCATGGATAATGTGGAATTTGTTGGGAAGGCTTAAAAATGCCCCCCATTTCTTATTATTAGCGGGAAGGATTCATCATTCTCCCTATAAAACATACGTTCTCTATAATAATATTTAATGACCAAAAGTTATTTAAACGAACAATCATTCTTTTCATGAAATGATAGAAAAATATGCCCTCTTCAGGGTGTTTGCGGCGCTGAGAAATTCCGGCGGCAGGGAATCTGTCCATTCCGCAGCAAAAAAGGCGAAGGTAAGCGTCTCTGCTGCAAAACACTGCCTCGATTACCTTTTCAAAAAGAATATGCTCACCAAAGAAGTGTTTGGGAGGATGTACCAATACGGGCTTAACCTCGAAAATCCAGCCCTCAGGCACATCAAAGTTGCATTCTCTTTGCAGGAGCTCCAGGATTCAGGCATCGTGGAAGAGACCAAGGCCCATGCTCCCGATATCTTGTCTATCACGCTCTTTGGCTCAACGGCAACGGGAAGAGATACGCTCCAAAGTGATATTGACATCGTTATCGTCTCAAGAGAGAAACATCGGAATTCCGGCTTTCATGCGGAGAAAAAGATTGGCAGGGAAATGAGCTGGCATTGGTACAGCCTTAATGAATGGAAAAAAATCGCGGCAGAGGACAAGCCTTTTTATGAAAGTGTCGTCATCGATGGAATACCTCTCTTTGGCGAAAAGCCGGTGGTGAAATGATGGATGTTGAGCAGTGCATTGCCAAAGGGCTGCTGAGGAAAGACGCTCCCGATATTGAAAAATCCAGGAAATCGCTGGCAGTCTCCGGGAAGAAGCTGTTGAAGGCCGATAAAATGCAGGCCCTTGAACTCTTTGAGGATGCATTGGTAAACTGCTATGCGTCAATGTTCCACGCCGGGAAGGCATTGCTGTTTAGAGATGGGATTCGCGAAAAAAGCCATTTTGGGTTATGGGTATACCTTAACGAAAAGTTTCAGGGAACCATCGAAAAAAGGTTTCTTAATGAGCTAAACGCCCTGCGCCTCGAAAGGCATGAGATAAGCTACGGGCTTGGCGAAGCCGACGTAACATCAGAACAATCGGCAGATGCGCTCAAAACCGCCAAAGGTTTTTTAGCGGCCGTAAGAAGGCTTCTGGAAAAATGAAACTCACCATCCTCCACGACGACATCACCGAACAGGACGTAGACGCAATCGTCAACCCTGCCAACTCCTATGGATTTATGGGCGGAGGGGTAGCGGAGGCGATAACAAAGGCGGGAGGGGAGGAGATTGAGCTCGAGGCAGCTTCCCAGGCCCCCATCCCCTTGGGCTCAGCAATCATTACCCCTGCCGGAACATTGCGGTGCAGGCACGTCATCCATTCTCCGACCGTCGAACAGCCGGGAGGCAATTCCTCTCCGGGGATGATAGTGGAAGCAACTATGGCTGCGCTGCATTGCGCCGATGAGAACCAGCTTGCACGGATTGCGTTCCCAGGACTGGGGGCTGGCGTTGGGGGAGTTGAAAAGGAGCAGGCTGCCAAAGCGATGCTTGAAACGATTGCAAACTTTAAGCCAAAATTCCTCCAGGAAATAATTTTAGTGGACACCGACGAAGAGATGGTCATTGCCTGGAAAAATTTGTTTTACGGTGGGAAAAAGGGGCAGAATTAATGTTAAGATTGAGAAAAAAAATATAAAGTGTAGGTCTTAACCCCTCAACAAATCATTGTGGAGCATAATTTCTCTCAAAAGCCAAGGATTTCTCATAGGCCTCGACCAAGATCGGTGGAAGCCTGCTTCTGAACGAATCCAAGGCAAGGGTCTTCTGCTCCATCCGTTCTTTTCTCCTCGGATCAGGCCACTCCAAAATGAAAGCATCATGCAGTTCGATCAAATATCTGATATGCTCCGGTTTAAGGGTGCCATCCTTCCCACAAAGCTCAGACCCAAAGATAGTTTGCTGGTCCCTCCTTTTTTGTTCCCTGTCCGGATTGTGGAAGTATACCATCCCGGAAAAATAAAGGTCTAAGAGCATTCCCGTCTGTGGCGGAATAACTGGATTTTCAAGAGCAAGTAAACAATCCACAGTGGAATGGGTGGATAATGTTACCAATGCGGGATGCAATCCTGCAAGGGCGCTTCCCAGGGGTGTTCCCAACGCTGGTTCGAGGAAAAACTGATGATATCGTCTTGAAAGAACCTCTTGCTCGTATCGGCTTTTTGATTTTAATAGCAGGTCAGCGACAATTGCAGTGGCAACGGATCGGCTGATCAACAGGGTACTTGGCCATAATGTAGGGGAATAAGAAAATAAGGGAGATGATGGGGGTGTGTTTTGCAATAATGGTTCCCGAGATTGAAATCCCCCATCAGCCTTTTTTCCTATGCTCGAAACTATTCGTTCCTGGTCAAGCCTAGCCCCATACAGCAGGAGAATATCTCTTAAGATTGAAGAGGGTGGGTTGAGAATAGGATACTCGGATATCCTAGATGCATCGATGCCATCCCTCTCCCATCCGCCCCAGGATGATATTCCTTGCTCATGTAATAAGTCTTTAAAGAGATGCATATCAATGGTCATGTTTGATGCAGAATAGGCTTCATCTTCCGTCCGTGCAGGGATAGCCGCGATCCGGCATTGTTCTACCGTGTCCGAAAAAGTATGGACTTTGCTCCGGTGATTGCCAATTCCGAGGAAGGAGTATATTTTTTTAGTGGAGGAGGCAGCTGAATGAACTGCCTTATCTTTAAAGGGGGTAGGGGAAGGAACGTGGGAAAGGCGGTCTTCTAAGGGTTTTCCGTCAAGTACCAGTGATAATTTGCCCCGTTCTACCATAGATGTTCCTTCGAGGAGCTCGCAATCGACTAGGACTATTAACTGTTCGAAACCCCCGTTTCGGGCACGATTCATTTCGACACCATGCAATCTTAACTTTTGGTCACCAGTCAAATCATACCATTGGCCAAGATTGAGAGTAAGGACATATCCGAGGAGGTTTCTTGCCTGGCTTTCGTTGGTGAAGCGGGAAAGTGGGGATTGGCTTTTGCTCCCGGAAGTCTCGCACCGCATGGCTACCTCATCAAATGTATAAATGGCTTCCCGAACATCCGCCAATCGAGTTTTTTCATTTGTCATTTTGTCCTTCACCCATTAAGTTCAGCATAATGGCTCGTTTCGCAGGAAACGCATTATTGCACTTTGTGGACGTTTAATGTGCATTCAGTGACTGCCGGTACCTTTCCCTCAACGGTTCCAATCCCGGTTCAGAGAGGACTTTCTCCCACCCTTTGACAATAGCTTGCCGTTGTTTCCGGTGAGCATCCTTGTTGGAATCCGGAAAACAGTCGATGAAGCGGTCAAAAAAATCCACCAGTGGTACCATGCTATCAGCGGAAAGCAATCCATCGGCCCCGAGGTGTTCCTTGCCGATGTTCAGCGAGAGCAGCTTTGCCTCTTCGTGCCTATCGTGAATTTGAAGGAGCGGCCCGTAAAAAGCATCATGGCAGCGTGCAACAGGAGATGAGGTTCCATAAATATGAAAAAAAGGGGCAAGGCCGACAGAGGTCAATGGAACCAGTTGAACGAGGTCAAGAGAAAAGAGGAATTTTTTTGCTTCCAGGGGGAGACAACGGAGATAATACTCCCTAAAAAATCGAAGGGCTTTCTCCTGCTGCAGAGATTCATTCCTATACCTTAGTAGGGCGCCAGTTGAGGCGTAAACAAATAGGTCGAGCAATGGTTTAACTGCACCAACAGATTCTTGCATCAAGACCAGCGCGGGATGTCCTGCTGAAGGAATGGCTTTAAAGAAGGATTGCAGCCGTTTATCGGGTTCGGATACAAATTCGAGAAGCAGCGAGCCGCAATCCGGATTTTCTGCGGTGTCTGGCCGGATGTGGATTGCTTGTCCCCCTGCCTTTATAAGGTTGAAAATCTCTTCAGGGCTCATACCCCCCTTGACACCCCGGAATAAGTCTTCGATGGATCCCTGAACCCGCCTAGTAGGTTCAACGAGGGGGTCGTGGCTATCGTCAAAGGCATACGGAAATTGGCCAAAGATATTTAGGTCAAGGTAATCGTCCAAGATGTGGCTTGCCCCTCCGAGGAAGACAATCCTCCTTTTTTGGTCAGGTTCCTTGGCCGGCATGCTCAATCCATTAACCTGTTGGAGTGTGTCTGAAAATGTGTGCTCATTACTCACGTGGGGAAGAATCCCCTTAGAATAACATTCCCGCTTGAATTCCCGAATATGTTCTTCCAAGGCAGTGTTTGGGGAGAGCAAAAGCTTCTGAGAAGCGCCTGACCTTTCGGAGAGGGTGACTTGATAATCCCTATGGACCCATTTCCTCGTTGAAAGAAAACCTATCCTATCGCGAAAGGTTTGCAGATTAAAAAACAAGAATGGTTTCCCAAAGACATCGGCAAAGGAGTAGGACAATGACCATTTAAAACGAAGATCGCCGGGATGAATTCTTTTTGGAGCGATACAATCTCTGAAAATGCCCATAAATGGCTCAGCAGCCAAAGGATCCGCTTTTGATAGGTTAACGTAGTCGGCCTTGCTCATCGTCCTTGTGGTCAAAACGAAAACTTCAACTTCCTCCGGGTTCAGAGAAAGGATAATTTTTTGAAGGGACCCAAGGTCAGTGCCTTCTTCAAGGATTCCCGTCATAGGGATGGAGTTAAGTCCTGATTTATAAATTATCCTTCCGCTTGTGGACCGATACTTTTTGACCTGGCTCGGGATGCGGGTAAAGAGATGCGCCACATAGGTGGCTTTGGCTGCCGAATGTAAGAAAGAAAATAAAAAATCCGAACACCGGTCAAAGACCGAGTGGAATAGTTGCATTTAAAAGGAACCCTCAATTCCCAGCATCATGATTTACCAACACGAATGCCTATTGGTTACACCTCTGAGCCACAAGTTTTATTACGGAGTGGGGCGGCAGAAGAATTTTTCTGATTCTCTCCGGGGGAATGGAAATCCGGAGGAAATAAAGCTGGAAAGCAGGCTTACAGAAAGCTATGAGCAGGGAAAGCTCCAGCTTTCCAAATATATGAGGAGAGATAGGACTGATATGTGGAGAGAAAGGATTACCCCGGCAAATTTGCCCCTGCTCCTTGTCTTTCAGGGTGAGGAGCCGATTCCCTCGTTGCCCGCATTGGTTGCTGTTGTGTATCAAGGTGAAAAAGAAGCTTTTTTGAGGTCAGAACTTTTTCATTCTCTTTTTCAGATGGCCGATAGCCAAGAAAGGTCTATTCACATTAGGGGTGCTTTAGAAAGGCTTGCGATAGCTCCCGAATATAATCGGGACTTTCTGGAAAAGAGGGCTCTTATGAAGAATGCAGTCAGCCTTTTTGATACCATGGCGCTATTTTATGAATGGGCAGAGGGCATCCAGCTTCCGGAATCTATGTTAGATGAAGTCGATAGATGGAACGGATTATTTCCACTCCATTCGCCCTTTGAGGAGAGATGGGAATGGTATAAAGAGAGATTTTCCCTCCCAACAGTAGAATGCCTCAATCAACGCCATGCCCTCGATGAGGTTGAAAACATGAAAACCTATATAGAAATGGAAAAAAAGTTGGCCAACATAAGAAAGAAGTGGGGGATGACATTTGAGGAGGGCAGGCTTTTGGAGGCTGCCAAAAAGCAAGCCCTTAACTATATACGGATACTTTCCCGGCAGCACGAATTCCCGCCAGAGTTAAATTGGGTGAGCCACGATAATCTTTTTGATGAGGTTATTCGAGAAATTGAAAAACGTTTTCAGCCAAGTGGCCAGGGAAACGACCCTATGAGGGGTGTCATGAAATCCTTCACGGATTATATGGATATGGTCAAGAATAATCCGCCGAATGAGTGAATATGTGTGGGCGATAGCTATTGAATATCTCACCAGGATATTTTCGGTAAGATAAACCCCCTAAACCAGCGCATACCCCCCGATGATGATAATGATCCCTGCAATCCTCCACCAGCCAATTTTTTCTTTCAACAGATTCCTGCTGAAGAAAGCGACCCCTAACGGCAGAAACGCAAGTATCGGGATAGTGGTGCTCACCATCTGCTTCGAGACGACAAAGAGCAGTATCAGCAGCCCATAGGAAGAAAGGATTCTCGTCAGCAGGAATTTTGGCCAGCTCCTTACCCTCGGGATTTTGACGACAAACGGAGCGATCAGCACTGCTGCAAACAGCCGACGGAACAATAAAAGTGATATTGCCGTAGTCCCCCAGTTGAGAGCCGTTTTATTGAACAGGACGCTTACCCCGGAAAGGAACGCGGAGACAAGAACAATCCCCGCAGCGCGGTTATCTTTCAGGAATTGCGGGACGCTGAGAAAGCCCCTGTCGAGAGAGATAAGGATGCCCCCGGACACTGCTGCAAAGATGCCCAGGTATTGCAGCGGTAAAAGCCGTTCTCCAAGAAAGAGATAGGCAAGCAGGACCGTAAGGATAAGATAAAACTGTTCAAACGGGGCTACCCTGCTTATGTCGTCGTCCTGGAATCCCCGGTAAAGGAAGAACGAGCTGGCGATGTTCATGAGGGCAGTGAGTGCAGTTATCAGGAGGGATGGCAACGACGGAACTTCAACAAAAAAGATAAGCGGAAGCACGATGATGAAGTTGAAGAAAACCGCAAGTTTTGCAAAATCGCGGTGAT
The DNA here is from genome assembly GCA_016188175.1 of Candidatus Woesearchaeota archaeon. Lineage (GTDB taxonomy): Archaea > Nanobdellota > Nanobdellia > Woesearchaeales > JACPBV01 > JACPII01. Next base: position 7,390 of record JACPII010000094.1, read on the forward strand.
GAGTCGCGCCCAGGAGGTCCTTTTCCAGAACCTTTTGCAGCGACCATGCGATGACGGGAATCCAGAGAAGCAGCTGCAAGTCCATAAAAGCACATGCCCTGCTCCAGAATAAAAATGTTTTGTTGCACAGAGAGTTTAAGGGCGCGTTACTCTTCCCCCAAGCGCCTGCCGCAAACAGTAATTAGTCAGAAGGCTGAAGTTTTGGTTTTGACATTTCTGCTTATCCGGTCGGGAAACCCAACAACAATGGCGAGGCGAGGTCGGGGCCGCCCTCCTCCTGCAAGGCAGGAACGCTAGATTCTCCTCCGTCCGAAGGACCGGAACACTACGCTCACCCCTCCGGGGTGACCGAGCAGGGCA
>JACPII010000016.1 GCA_016188175.1 Candidatus Woesearchaeota archaeon
TAGCGAGGATTTGACCGTTGAACCCTCCGAAGCGGTAGCGAGGAGGTACGAAAAAAGCAAACTCTTTTTTCTAGTGAAGTAAATTATTTCATAATTTATTCACTTCCAGAAATTCCAATGAATTTCTCAGTACCATTGTTGTTGTTGGGTTTCTTGGTTAAGTCACTTCAGCCGGCTAACCTACTACCCAAAAACACAATCTTTATATTAGCCCGGAAAACCCAAGTTATTGGAAAAATGGGTGGCGTAGACGTTGAGCAGGTCGGCATTCATGCTATGGCTGATGGTGAGATTTCTGCATTCCTGAAAAAGAATTCCCTTGCCCTCAAGGTTGAGGAGTGCCGGAAAATAGTCGAGCTTCTGGGGAGAGATCCAACCCTGACAGAGATCCATATCTTCAACATCCAGTGGAGCGAGCACAGCAGCTACAAGTCAAGCAAAGACACCTTAAAAATGCTTCCCACCTCAGGGCCGACCGTCATTTTGGGCCCCCGGGAGGATGCAGGGATTATCAAGTTTGCAAATGTTGATGGCGAGCAATACGGCATTGTCATTTCTCACGAGAGCCACAACCACCCATCCCAGGTCGTCCCGTATGAGGGGGCTGCAACCGGTGTCGGAGGGAATATCAGGGATGTACTCTGCATGGGGGCCCATGTCATCTCGTCTGCTGACCCTCTCCGCTTCGGCAACCCATTCGGAAAAAACCTGAATAAGGTCAAATACATCATCAATCAGGTTGTTGAAGGTGTCGCAGGCTACGGAAACCCGCTTGGAGTGCCTATCATTGCCGGAGACACCTACTTCAATGACAGCTTCGATGAAAACTGCCTTGTCAATGTTGTTGCATTAGGCATCATCAAAGAAAAAGATATTATCCATTCAGCAGCCCCTCCGGATTCAGCCGGGCATGATATAGTGATTGTGGGAAAAGCAACAGACTATTCGGGTTTTGGAGGCGCTGCTCTCGCATCCGTAATCCTTGATGCGGATGAAGAGGAGTTTAACAAAGGGGCTGTTCAGGTCCCCGATCCTTTTTTAAAAAATATCATTGTCCGGGCGACGGAAGCAGTTTTTGCTGAAATAAGAAAACGCGGCCTGGCTCTTGGGTTCAAAGACATGGGGGCTGGGGGGATCATGTGTTCAACCTCAGAATTGTGTGATGCGGGAAACATGGGCGGAGAGATTGACCTTGATAATGTCCCTGTTGCATTAAAAGACCTTCCGCCTTATGTCATCGCATGCGGAGAAACCCAGGAGCGGTTTACCTGGATAAGCCCTCCTGAATTCACCCCAACACTCTTGAAAATATACAACGAAGACTTTGAGCTTCCTAATGTGGCTGAAGGCGCCCGGGCAGCAGTGATCGGGAAAGTTACCGGTGCAAAAAACTATGTCCTCAGGCACAAAGGAAAGATTGTCTGCAATGCCCCCGTTGAGGTGATAACCCGCGGCATTAAATATCAGCGCCCCGGCAGGGAGCATAAAAGAAAATTTTCCGAGCCAAATATTCCTGAGCCGAAAGACTACAATGCAGCCGCGCTTTCTGTCCTCCATCATCCTAATGTGGCTTCCAAAGCATCCATCTTCAAGCATTATGACACCGAGGTTCAGGGGCTCGCCGTAATCCGGCCGGGAGAGGCAGATGCCGGTGTTCAGGCTCCCCTGCCGGGAAAGTACCCTGCTGTCGCGCTGAGCGTTGACCATAACCCAAAATACTCCAGGATAAGCCCGTTCCATGGGGCGGTAAATGCAGTTGCCGAAGCGATGAGGAATGTCGCTGCGGTTGGAGCAATCCCCTATGGGATGACCGATTGCCTGAACATGGGAAACCCCGAAAAGCCCGAAGCATTCAGGGACTTCACCGAATCCGTGGAAGGATTAAGTGTCGCAGCGCACAAGCTTTGGCTGAAAGGAAAACAGGATACGCCCGTCCCTTTTGTCGGCGGGAATGTGAGCTTTTACAACGAATCCACAAAGGACGCCCAGATTGACCCTTCTCCGATAATATCGTGTGTAGGCTATCTTGAAGATTACCGGAAAGCCATCACGATGAAGCTAAAGCAGCAGGGCAGCAAGCTATTCCTTATCGGGGATCGTAAAGATGAATTGGGGGGAAGCGCCTATTACGACCTCAACCAGGAAACAGGGGCAAATGTCCCAAACATCGACCTTGAAAGCGAGAGGGAAAGGATCCATGCAGTTATCGACCTTATCGATGCCCAGCTTCTGGAGAGCTGCCATGACATCTCTGATGGCGGACTTTTAACAACGATTGCAGAAATGGTCCTTGGAGGAGAAGCTGATGGGGCGTTTGGCGCCGAGATTGACATTTCGTTTTCTTCCCTTCGGCCCGACAAGGCCCTGTTCTCGGAAAGCCCCGGTTTCGTTTTTGAAGTTAAGCCGGAAAACAAGGAGAAGGTTGAACACGTGCTAAAAACATATGGCATCAATCCCATTGAACTGGGAACTACAACTGCTGGATCAAAGCTTGTTGTTGGCGTGGGAAACAAAAGGATAATCGGCCTGGAGAATGAACAGCTTAAAAAAGCATGGACAACGGGTGTTCCAGAGGCGATGAAATGATTAAGGGGATGTTCCGGCCATACTCTTGGTTGGCCATCCGTTCAAAATCCGAGGCTGCACTATGAAAAAAGTTGCAATCATCCTTTTTCCGGGCTCGAACTGCGAGGAAGAATCAAAGCGCGCCTGTGAATCGGCTGGCCTTGTTTCCGATATCATCAGATGGAATGAGCCCAAAAGATGCAGGGCCTATGATGCATTTATCCTCCCGGGGGGATGGAGCTATGAAGACAGGATCCGCGCAGGCGCAATAGCGTCCCACGAAGGGGTTATGGATGCTATCAAAGAGGAATCAGGAAAGGGGAAGCCGGTCCTTGGGATATGCAATGGTGCCCAGATATTGGTTGAATCGGGATTGGTTCCTGGAAACCTATCCGAACAGGGAAAATTCCAGGTTGAGCTCGCGCTTGCCCCAAACCATAACCCCTTTGTCTCCGGATATTATTGCACATGGGTAAACATCAAAAAGGCATCGGCAAAAAAGACACCCTTCACGTCATTGGTAGATGATGTTTTCCCGATTCCCATCGCCCATGGGGAGGGGAGATTTGTCTCGAGCGATGCTTCGTTGCTAAAAAAGCTTGAGGAGTCCGGCCAGGCAATTTTCAAATACTGCACGAAACAAGGCAGCGTCATCGATGAATTCCCTGTCAACCCCAACGGTTCGGGAAACGCGATCGCAGCTATTTGCAACAAAACGGGAACGGTCATGGCAATGATGCCTCACCCCGAAAGGGCGTCCTGGATGCGCCAGGTGCCGGGGATGAGCAGCCAGGGAGAGCGGGCTGGCCCGGGGAGAAAAATTTTCGAGAGCCTGAGGGAGTACCTCAAATGAAAATATTCGACCACCTCAAGGAGTACTTGGGATAAAAGATGTTGAGGGCTTCAATGAGTACCTCAAATGAAATAAGTAGGGGGCTTCAATGAGTACCTCAAATGAAAATATTCGACCACCTCAAGGAGTACCCAAATGCAAGATGTTGAGAGCCTGAAGGAGTACCTGAAATGAAAAATGTTGAATTGTTCGTTGGCCTCAAAGTCGCTGATAATACAGCCCTGACTGCGTTCCATGCGCTTCAACGCCTCGGATTCATGAATCTCGTTTCCCTAAGGCGCTTCCACTATTATTCCTTTTTCATTGGCGGTGATGAGCAGGCTTTTAAGAAGGATATCGTGAAGGTTGACGTTCTGGTCAATTCAAATAAGAATACCTCAACTTTTGGGCTTGCAAAAGTTCCTCAATCAGGCAATACACGTTCCGTCCTTGTACAGGAGAGCGGCGATAGCTGTTCGGGTATTTTAAAAACACTCCAGGGCGGGCTCGGTATCAAAGGACTCCAGAAGATGGAGAGGGGCATCCTCTGGGTTCTTGGGTTTTCTGACGGAACAAAGGACCCTGATAAAGATGCTGGAGCGATTGCAAAATGTTTACTTTACAGCCCCCATTACCAACGGGCCGTGATACAGAATTAGGTTTTCCTGCAGGTTTTATTAACAAAATCAGCATATTATTCCCAAAGGTTTATTAGGGCTTTTTGAGTTCCCCCCTACATGAACCGGCTGGCTTATCTGTTTGAGGTGGGGCAAGGGTTCACAAAGCTTATACCTCCGGGAGGAGCCCATTGTCCAGAACCTGGACTTAGGCCCCAAGAAGATAAATCGAATCCGGGAACAGGCGGATACATCCATGTCCCTTTTTTCTCAACTATTATTTCTATCAACCCAAGTAACAATTATCTTCTGCCTATGCCTATCTCTGTTCAGGGAAAGTTAGCTTATCAGTTTTCCCAGCCCCTCCTGCCCCAATATATCCGGGCATGGGTTGATGAGCAGAAAAGCTGGAATGATCTTGACCGCTCCCCGGCTGATGCTATGAAAGATGAGATTAATAGCAGCTTGTTCGAGATTTCAATTTTTAACCATTGGTGTAACCAGGTTTCTGTTAATTCGAGGGGGAAAATAAATCCCATGATTAGGGGGTTATCTCAAGTGGCAGTTGGAGTAAATAACACCAGGCGGGTCCTTGAGGACATGCTCAATGCCATCCATGCAGATGAGATGCATACCCACCCCTATCTGGTAAAGGGATTTTCGCCAAACTGAATTCTTTTTGGTATAATCTCTTTAGCATTTTTGACACCCACAAAGGACAGGTCCAAAGTCCTCCTCCCGCCCCCATCCTTTGGACGGAGAGAATCCAGTATTCCCATCCGTCGGACTGATGGCGACTCTCCCCCCGCCAGCGCCATTGTTTTTTTGCTTTTCTCGCCAAACTCGGGGCTTCCCCGCCTTGTCTCGCCTTGTTGTTGCCTTGCACAACTGAGTTGGCGTAATCCAGCATCGAAAAATATATAAAACCCCCACAGTATAGCCATCTGGGGGTTCCTCATGGAAAAAGTCTTAGTCATCTTTGCATCTCAGGGCGACGAGAGTGTCTTTAACCCTATCCTGAATGGCCTCAAGAAAGAGTCCATACCTTTCGATTTCCATATCTGCTCGGTGCATAGGAACCCTGAATTGCTTGATCCCCTGTTGAAGGGAAAATTCTCTTACGTCATATCCGGAGCCGGGCTTAGCGCAGCTCTTCCCGGGGCAATCGCTTCCCATATAACCAGGCCCGTCATCGGGGTTCCTTGTTCGGGGAATTACAAAGGGCTTGATGCCCTCCTTTCCATCATGCAGATGCCTCCAGGAATCCCGGTCCTTTCTGTCGGAGTGAACAGGATTGACCCGGTGATTGCAAACGCGAAAAAGCTGCAGCGGAAGTATGTGGATATCAATATTATCGATACAGGGTATAGCCGGGCCCAGGAGAACGCAGAGCGGGTGCTGCGCGAATTTGATATTATCGCCAAGAAGTCCACCCATCCGGATAAAAATGCCGTCAATATCCAGTTTGTCAATCTTGACGACGAAGTCAAAGAGGCCGAAGAGCTCATCATCAATTGCCCCTTATTGCTGGATGAGGATGACACCGCTGAGGCTGCCCTCAATGTCCTTAACCAGAGCATCCATGGCCTGTGGGTGGGGCTGAATAACGGCGCAAATGCAGCAATTGCCGCCATCCAGATCCTCAATCAGGACGGGAAATGGGACAGCATGCTTGAGCTTTACCGGAAAAAAAGGAAGGCGAAGGAGCAGGTGGTGGCTTAGCATGGTTGAGGTCGGGCAGAAGGCCCCTTCCTTTGCGCTGAAAGACGAACAGGGGAATGTTGTCGATTCAAAGAGCTTTACTGGCAAAAAGATCCTTCTGGCTTTTTTTCCGTTCGCATTTTCACCGGTATGCACCGATGAGATGAAATGCTTCCACTCGGACCTGGAAAAATTCCGGGATAAAGGGATTGCCATCTTGGGAATCTCGGTCGACAGCCATTGGAGCAATGCAGCGTTCAGGAGATCGATAGGGTCCTCCATTCCGCTTTTTTCTGACTTTTCGAAGGAGACAGCAGGAAAATTCGGGATATTGCGCCCGGAGGGATTTTCTGAAAGGGCTTATTTCCTCATCGATGAAAAGGGGATTATCCGCTTCAAGCATGTGATGGAAACCCCAAAACAAAAATTAGATGATGATGCGCTTCTTCTGGAAGTGGGGGCATTATAACGATGGCAGGCTTTGATTTTTCTGCTATAAAAGTTAGGCTGCCCGAAAAGCTAAACTTCGGGACCGGGGGGATTCCGCTGAGCACACCAGCACCAACAACATTGGCAGGTATTTCTCAGGCTCGAAAGCTGGGCCTGGATGCGATGGAGCTGGAGTTTGTCCATAGTGTTAACCTCAATGAGGCAACTGCCTCGGAAGTGTATTCTTCTGTTTCGAAAAACTCTTTTATCCTCACATGCCATGGGAGTTATTATATCAACCTGAACGCAAAAGAGCCGCAAAAGAGGGGCGCTTCACGCTCACGGATTTTGCAGGCTGCAGACATCGCAAGAAAGGCAGGAGCGTGGAGCCTGACGTTCCACCCGGCTTTTTATCTGGGAATGGAAAAAGAATCGGTTTATGCTGTTGTAAAGGAGCAGCTTGGGAAAGTAATATCCGAGCTTCAGGAAAAAGGGAACGAAATTTGGATCCGGCCGGAAACAACGGGAAAGCCGGTCCAGTTTGGGGAGCTGAAAGAGATTATCAGGCTGAGCAATGACCTTGAGCAGGTGATGCCCTGCATCGATTTTGCCCATCTCCATGCAAGGACGAACGGAAAAAATAATTCCCCCCAGGAATTCAGGGCGATCCTTTCAGAAGTTGAGAAGGGGCTTGGAAAAGATGGATTAGACAACATGCACATCCACATGTCAGGCATCGCCTATTCTGAAAAAGGAGAAAAGAACCATCTTGAGCTGGAGGATTCTGACTTTAACTTTAAGGACCTGATTAAGGTTTGGAAAGAGTTTGCCATCAAAGGAACCGTCGTTTGCGAGTCGCCCAATCTCGAGAAAGATGCGCTGGTGATGAAAGAAAGTTTAATCCATCCGGTAGATGTCTTCGCCCTACAATGAGCTCATTCGAAGGTTCATTAGTAGATCCCAACTCCCGCCCCCCTATACCGTTTTGAATGTCTGTCATTACCTCCAATGCTGGCCCATGGGGTTGAAGAGGTGCATCCTCCATGTCCCCCCAACAATTGAACCCCAAGGAATTGGCTGCGAGGTTTTTATTTTCTTGGATCAAAGTCTTGACGAAGGCCAGCTGGCCTCTGCTTCGGTCCATTACATAAGGTAATAAAGGAAAGAGATTTCCCCATGCCACGAAATAGAAAAAGGTTAACAATCCACGTTCCAGGTCGACAAGTTTTCTGTCCCCCTTACCAAACAGGTCTTCAAAATACTCCATCTCCCCCATATTCCGAAAACACCCACAATTGCCCTCAGAGATTTGCCTTTTTGTATGCTTGAGGTTCTCCATCAGATTATTTGGTCTTCCAATTTTTGAAAACTCAAAATCGTAAACGAAAGCAGTCATTTTTCCACCATTGGAACAAAATCCAATATTGCCATTTCCACCATTTCCAGCTTCAAATACCATCTCATGGCTGGATATGCCGTTGTCATGGAGGATAAGGCTCACCACATTTTTCGGAAAAAGGAGGTTCTGCAATGATTCAGCTAATCTATCCGAATGAATGAATTTTGGGGGTCTAGAATATTTCCTCAATACATATGCTGCTTTTTCAATAACATGCCCAACTTTAACCTGGTCGCGTAAACGCAAAAATTCGTCCTCCAACCCAAAACCAACATCACGCTCCCCATGATTTCCTCGAAGGGCTGGTTCATATTGAAATAAACCCTCCCTCAAATACTTACCCCGCGCTATATATCCAAATGGCGTTTCAAATCTGACTTGTAAAGAATCACTGGAATACTCGGCTAGTTTGGATAGTCCCCTTGCAATGCTCACCTCCCGTAAGGTTGCGTTTTCGATCCAAAATGGCAATAGCTCTTCTCTAAAATTATCATCCGGTGACCGTTCTTGTTTCCCAACAATCTTCAAATCATTAGTATCCCCTTCCCAAACCCTTACTGGCCGATTATGTGGGCCCCCTAACTTCCGAGGAGGGCTCCTCAATGCTTCAAGAACATCTTCAACATTGTATTTTGGGTAGAGGTAAAGCTTAGGAAAGCCGCCAGAGGTGGAATACTCAATTAAGCCAAGGGTTTCAATGGTTTTTGGACCCATATCCTCCAGGTATAATGGCTCCATTTAAAAATCTTTTTAATTTTACCCCCTATTAATGGTAACAGAATAACATTAATGGAACCGTCGTTTGCGAGTCGCCCAATCTCGAGAAAGATGCGCTGGTGATGAAGGAAGAGTTTTCTAAAGGATAAGGTTATTCTTGGCTTATATCAAATTGTATTAATTTCCGAACTTTTAATAGGCAATATGATATACTATCAAATCTCGCAAATGTTCGATAATTAACGAGATTTGCTGTTATAATCTCCGGAAATATTCTATTTCCCAACCTTTAAAAGGAGGATGCCTGTTTCTGGCTCCCCCTCATTTTTTAACCCTTGAACATGAACACGACCCTATCTCTTACACCAATCACGGGAACCGCCCCTAACGACGGAATAGACCAAAGCGGCCTCTCAACTATTTCGGTCACGTATTCTCCGGGCGCAAACGGGAGGGAAGCGCTTGCCCTTGAGGCCCATCGGGTATCGAGGTCTATTCTCCTCAATCACCGCCCGCCTATCTTTTTGGACGCCAGCATCATCGGCTACGGGGGCTTGGGTGTCGTTGTAAAAGGAGAAACTATCCTGGGCACTGGAGATTTGCCATTGGGGGAATATACCCTTGCGTTTAAGATTCCATACTTCAAATTTGTCGATGGAGAGGATCCCCACAGCAACGAAGCTCACCTGCGGAGATTCCAGAGAGAAGTTACTCTGTGCTCCCAGTTGAGGAGGGATCTGAAGAGAAAGGGCAACGGCCTGGAACGAAATGTGGTGGATTGCTGCAGGGATGGCTTCTTTGGCCCAATTTCTTTTGAAGGAACAGAATACCGTATCCGCTGGGGGGCATTTGAGTATGTGGATGGGGTGGACCTAAGAAAGGTTACCCTTGAATCTATCCGGCAGCTTCCGGAGTATGTCATCCCCATCTGCAATGTTTTGGAAGTTGCCCATGAGGAGGGAATGATCCATCGTGATATCAAGCCGACAAATATTCTTAAAGAAAAGGAAACGGGCTTGGTAAAAATAACTGATTTTGGCCTTGCACGAAGGATTTCTTATCATGGCCCCCTGCATTCTTCCGTCGGGACTCCGGGGTTTGCTCCACCCGAGCAGCTTCGTGGGGGAACATGGGCTGATGGGAGGGGAGATATCTTCTCCTTAGGCGGTTTGATGTATTACATGGCAACAAAAAAAGTCCCTTATGGCAAAAATGATATGGTGATGTATGTCCTTGATGGACAACCCCTTCCGGCGATTACTCCCCCCAGGGAATTCAACCGTGAAATTCCCGACGGCCTAAATGCTCTGATAATGCATGCCTTGGATTATGACCCCCGAAGGAGGATTCAGGAAGTGACGGAGTTGAAGGCGAGGCTCGAAGCGGTATTCTCGAAGTAGACCGACTGATGGGGTGAGTAAGGGTATTGAATGCAACCATTCCATCCGGTCTTTGACCGTTGCCGAGCGAAGCGAGCGCAACTAGGAAAATAAGAAATTTTCCGTTGGTGGTTGGAGCAATAACCCCATCCAGAATGGTTGCATGCTTAGAAAGAATACCTTTCCGAGGAAAGGCTATTCTGGAAGAAATGCGACAGCAGGAGCATTTCGACATCCGACCGAGCGACCGAAGGGAGCGAGCAATCCCCCAGTCTTGGACTGGGGGTGTCGGATTTCTTTTGAATTTAACCAATGAGGCGGGATTTGCATCTTTCTCGAGCTGACCGAAACCCATTTAAACGGCTTGTAGTTCACTCTTTATATGCCAAAACCATTTGTCGGAACCCTTGTTGATGTCGAGAAAGTTTCCCACGATGTCATCGTGCCGACGTTTAAAGTGCCCCACGATTTCTCTTTTGAGGCGGGCCAGTTCGTTGTCGTCCGGTTCAACAACGGCACCGAAACAAAGCCGAGATCCTACTCCATCTTAAACCCGCCGTTCAAGAAAGGGATTATCCAATCCTGCATCAAGCTGATTGACGGGGGCTTTGCCTCTGAGGTGCTGAAAAAAATCAGGAACGGGGACGAATTTCCCATGATGGGGCCTCTTGGCGGTTTCCGTTTTGACAAAGAGAGCAGCCACGCCAGCCACTGGTTCATCTGCACCGGCGCCGGCATCACTCCCCTGTACAGCATGATCTACCAATACATTGGCGAATTTCCCAGCAAGCAGTTCACCCTGCTGTTTGGCACAAAAACAAAGCGGGACCTTATCTTCTACAAGGAATTTCAGCAGCTGGAAAAAGAAAATCAAAATTTTAGGTTTCTCGTAACTCTCACCAGGGAGGAATGGGATGGGCTCCATGGGAGGGTGCAGGAGCACCTTCCCCAGGATGCGTCCAACACCACGTTCTATATCTGCGGCCTGAAAGAGATGGTCTTAGGGACGAAGGACGCCCTGGAAAAAAAAGGTGTCGACCCAAAGCATATCCGGTTTGAAAGGTTCACCTAATCTCCCGGCAGGGTTAGCTTCCCCATAAATAACCTTAAAGCTTAACGGGTGCCGAACATTTAAACCTCGACACCTATGCCTGCCTTTGCCTTGATCTTCACCCTGCCACCCTCAATCTCGAGATCCACATCGGCAGGGATCTTTATCCCGACTCCGACATTCCCTTCTTCATCCATCCCAACCTTAACGTTTGATTTCACGCTGCCGCCAGTGATGGATATCCCTCCTTTTTGCTTCTCAGCAACATTGGCATCTTCCCTTGTTTCAAGCTGGATGACCGGAGCAAAGATGAACTTGCCATTTCCGGCCACATGGAGCGATTCGTCTGCCTTGAAGTCAAATGCCGCAGTTGCCGTGGTTTCTTCGTCCACCTTTAGCGTTCCGACTATCTTGATGTCTCCTGAGGGAACTTTCGCATCATGCTCGCCTTCAGAATCAACGACAACTGCTTTAGATATTGCCAACCGAAGCTGCTGGTACGTCCCAGCTTCAATGGAAGTGTCTGAGAACATCTCAACTTTTCCTTCATTGTTAAGCTGGAGAAGGTCAAACGTTTTCGGCTGAGAGCTTATGGTTACCCACCCCTTAGCAGCGCTGTGGGCCTGGATGCTATCAACGGTCAACTTGATGCTTGACACCGATTCGATCGAGGCGGCTTTATCGGTGATGCCGACAACGACTCTTCCAACCCCGGAGCCAATCACCCCCGTCACGTTTGCATAGAACTTTCCTTTGATGCGGACCAGCCCGTTTTCGACGTTAAGCTCGGCCTTCGCAGGGATCCGAACGCCAACCCCCACTTTTCCCGTCTCATCCATGCCAACTTCAAGCCTGGTGATGAGCCTTCCGCCGGTTATGGAGACAGTATCATCAGATTGTATCTCAACCTCGGCGAACTCTTTGGTTTCGACCTTGATGACCGGTGCAAAGATATAAGAGCCTTTTCCGGTAACGTGCAACGATTCATCGGCAGCAAAGTCGATCGTGGCTGTTGAGGTCTTTCCTTCCTCTACGTTGATAACTCCATTGAACTTCAGCTCCCCTGAAGGAACCTTGGCTTCATGAGTTCCTTCTGAATCCACCACGACGGCGTTAGAGACTTCTATCCGTATCTGGTTGTATTTTCCGGGATCGAGGTCAGCATTGGCCAATAGGGAAAGCTTTCCATCCGCCTTTAATTTAAGCAAGTCGAATTCTTTTTGCTCGGAAGAGACAGTTATCCAATTTCCCGTAGTGGTATGGACTTGGACACTGTCAATAGTTACCTGAACGCCGGTTACTGTTCCCATCTCAGCGGCAGCATCGGTGACTGCAAAGATAACATCCCCTTTCCCGCTTGGGATTTGGTTTGTCCCGGTTGAATCACCACCTTTAGTGGCCGTATCTCCTGAACCAGGCACATTGACAACTCCCCTTTGCTCAACTTCGCAGCCAAGCAATAGGGCGACACCCAATAAGAACAGAATTATCATCACAGGCTTTGTTTTCATTTCAACCACCCCCGCATTCGGAAATGAATCTAGTTAACCACCTAATAAGTTAACTATAGTTAACTTTGAAGATGCCCATCTATTTAATGTTTTCGGAATTTTGCACAAAAAAAGCATAACCTGAGCAATTCCCTATTAGTCAACAATCGCATAAAAATGTATTAGTGCCCAAACGACCGATAGAAAACCTAATCATTCAAGCTCTTCCGACTCTTCTTCCTTGTCTTTCTCCTTTCCGTCAGACTCTTCCTCATCAGCAGCCTCATAGCCCTGCATGAAGCCTTCTTCGTGGGGATGCATACCATCATCTTCGACAAGATCCGTACGGCCTTCTTCGTCGTAGATGCTCTCGTCAAGCTCCTCAGTACCAGACTCTTTTTCTTTCGGCATGAATCCCCTGAGCATGAGCACCAACCAGCCAATATAAATAACTTTCTTTATAATCTATATATTTTTCTGGGTGAGGCTGATCTAAAGCGGCAAATCCGGCAGTATCGCCTGACAAATGCCGGGAAATACACTACTGGAATATATAGTTTCAAAGATATACAAAAACCAAAAGGTTTAAATATCACTAATATACAGAATTGTATACTAGTTTACCCAACTCAAGAGGCCAGAGGGTTATTGAAAGGGCCCACGAACAACTCGATTCCCCTTCCATCAATGACCCTCTGTTTTGCCTCCTTTTTTAGCGTGTGTTTGGGAGAAGGAATGTATTCAAAAAAAATGTTCCTCATAGGCACACGGGACCGTGATTCGATGGAAGCAAAAAAAGCCGGGGTTGACCTCGTGACGTTCACGGATAACGTCGACTCCTGGATAAAACAGATCCGCTCTGAAGTCGGCCAGCTCACTGATGTTTCTACTGTTGTTGAAGAGAATACGGGAAATATACAGCATAACTACGAGCTCATCTATGAGCTGAAGCACCATGTCGACAAGCTCGGAGAGGAAGTCAAGGCTTTGAAGATGCTGCAACTGCTCCAGATGAAAGAGCAGTTGGCAAGAAGGGCATAATGATCCTTAAGAGAAAATAGCGGATTAGAATTCTTTCTGTTCATAAGCAATCCTTCTCGATAAAGCCTTCAGGATGGATGGGCAGCATCCATCTTTTTCATCCCATCCCCGTCAACGTCACCACGATCTCCTGCTCGGGATGGGAAAGCCTGGAGACAAAAGCGCGGGAAAGATACCTTGCCGATTTTGTTGCCTGGACCCCAAGCGTCCTTTTTGAGCAGAAATTGGAAATCCTCAAGACTATTTCGTTTTCGTCATCAAAAACCGGGTTTGGCTTAAAATACAGAAACTCCCGTTGTTCCCCTGCTTTCAGGTCCATCTTTATTTGCGGGCTGGCTGCCGCCCGGCATTCCTGAAGAAAGTTTTTCAGCAATTCCTTTTCAAAATCAGCCTTGACGCCGATGATGCAGTCTGCCTCTTTTCCCATCTCCTTGGCTTTAGTAAATTCGATGGTGTTCCTGTGGGTTCCCGTAATTTTTGGATGCCCCCATGCCGTGAAGGTGTATCTCATCTTTTTAGTGTTACCCCTATACTGCCTTTTGTTCACCCTTTGTTATTATGGCCTATCCGTTGGGCTCGGGATATGGAGAATTGCGTCGATTAGGTAAAAAAGTGATGGTTTGAATTACCCTTACATCAGACGCAATTCGAGTATTAAATAATTGCGACAAATTTAACTAAATATCGCAATTATCTATACCAAAGGGAATAAAACTCCCGGGCGAATGATCTCGCTATCGTGCTGTCGTGGATGATGATAATATTTTCATCATTTTTCTTGTCTCCATTGGCTGTTGGGTTCATTGAGCCGGTAACTACTGTCCGGTTATCGATTATAATAAACTTATGGTGCATTGTTCTTGGATTGGTGTCGGTCTTCACCGAAAACCCAAAATCCCGCAGCCGGGTGAATTGGGAATTTTCTCCCTGGGAGCCGCGTTTCTCAAACAACACCTTGCTTTCAGCCTTTGCATTCCTCAGCAACGCATCTGCAATCCCTTCGTGGGTGAAGGAAAAGCTGGCCATAAGGATGCTTTTTTCTGCCTTCGCTATCTGGGCGATTATTTTTTCCCCGCAGGCGTCTTCCGGGCAGAAATAATTCTCGAACTGCTTCCCATTCACCACGACAAGGGGGTAGGGAACTTTTTCACCGCGTCCGAAATGGCCCGACCAAAGCTCCTGGAATTCCTGCTCATAGTTTATTGCCAGGTGCTTTGAGCTGATGATGGCCAGATTATTATTGTTATAGGATGATTCGCTTGCCGTCGGATTCAATGAGCCAGTGACCACTTTTTCCCCGTCCAGGATGCAGAATTTGTCGTGCATATACTGCCTCGACGTATCCTGCCGGTGGGGAATCCCTTCTAGAGATGCTTTGTTTTGCTCATCGACAACCAATTGAACTTCGCCGTTCGCGGATTTTTCCCTCAGGACATCGATCAGGTTCTTGTCATCAATGCCAAAAAATGCGCAATGGATTGTTGTTGAGGCGTTGATCTGTATTATAAGCTTGCTTATGCAATCCTCTTTGGGGCAGAAAAAAACTTTGGGAGACGGCCCATTATCCTGCGGGATGGCAGCAACCGCTTTTCCCGTCAGAGGGATTGCGCTGCAGGAAGAAAGGACAAAAGAGAGGATTACAACAGAAAAAGGAAGATAATGCTTCAGGGGATTTTTTTCCAGGTTCTCCATGTTACCCGGGAAGCAGCTTTTCCATGCTTTCCTTAACCCTCTTTTCGAAATCGGAAACACGCTCCCCTTCCTGGCGTTCGACGGAAAGCGCACCCATCAGCTGCCTGGCCAGCGCCAGTTGCTGCTCGGCATTAAATCCATCCAACGGCATCTGTCCGACGTTTTCTTTCAAAACTTTTTCCTCGACATCCTCCCCTTTCGGGACGGAAACAGCGACTTCCCCATACTCCTTTGACTTTAATGCAAATGTGTTTTTCATGACAAAATAAGCCCCCCTCGAATAAAGGGCAGCAAGAATCCCCTTAAAGTCAACATCTGAGGGCTTTCCCGATGCAAGAACACCTTCCACCCTCAGGGTAACGATAGTATCAACAAATTCTCTCGTATTGGTGTAGGTTAAGATCTCCTGGGAAACCTGCTCAGGGCTCTTATGGTCCGCATTGGCGATAATTCGATGGACGTTATGCACCTGTATCGATTCGAAGCTGAGTTTTCCGTCTTCGACGATGTAAAATCCGCCGTTTCCCAGCGTCTCCAGCTCGGAAAAGCTGTTGGGAAACAATGGGCCGGGATAGGCGATAGTTCCATAGCCGGGAAGGGCAACATCCTTGACGATATGCACATGGCCTCCCGCATAATAGTGGAAGCCTTTGGGAAGGAGAGAAGCCGGGGTCCCGTCAACATGGGCGAATTCTTTTGTCTTTAATTCCTCGATAAGCGCATGGAACATAAATATCTTGAAGCCAGGCTCCTGTTCAAGCTCCTCACGCACGAGCATCTGATAAAAAGTTTTATCGAGGCCGGCGCGCTTTCCTGGTATTCCCGTAATCTTAGCCCCGGTCTTCTTATCGACAGTAAACTTCAGGCGGAGTTTTCCCTCTTCGGGCTGCTCCTCATGAGCCCTTGCCACATTGATGGCAAGGCCAGCCTCCTCAAGGACATCGAGCATGGTCTTGCCGGAAGGCGAATAATCGTGGGAGCCGGAGATGATATAAGCCGGAATACCCCTGTCATTTAATTCTTTCAGCTTTCCTGCGGCTGTCTTCAGGCTGTCGACGGGCGGCAATGAGGTGTTGAACAAATCTCCTGAAATAAGGGCAAAATCGACGCTTTTTCCGATGCAGAGGTCAATAGCCCGGCAGAATGCCTGCGCGCCAAGCATCCGCAGTTTGGGATCCCTCCATCCCCCGATGTGGCAGTCAGCCATGTGCGCGAATTTCATCCGAAGAGGTAATGGATAGTTGTTTAAAAGGGTTTGGAAGGAACTTCTGCAAGGCCCCATCCACTCCCCATGTACTCATTATTCCCCATCCACTCCCCATCCACTCCCCATGTACTCATTATTCCCCATCCACTCCCCA
>JACPII010000008.1 GCA_016188175.1 Candidatus Woesearchaeota archaeon
ATGGCACCTTGATAATAAAAAACTGCTCAAGCTTCTTGAGCTTGAAGCAAAAAGGCAGGGGATTAATCTTTGATTTTGAGATTGTCAATCCTTTATTCTTTCTCCGTATTGTTTCCAATAGTTCTTTTTTTGTGAATTTAATGCATTGAAGAAATAATAAATCCCAACCGCAGCAAGCTGCTGGGTATGAACCCATTTTGAGGAATCAACCGTAGGGAAATACTTTCGGGATAGCACAACTTAACCCAAAAACACTAGTTTTATAAATTCTCCAATCCTATGGATCAGTATGGCAGCCATTTTCTTCAGGGAGCTGGGAAGAAAGATCCCTCACCTGTTAGTCCTTGCAACGGTTGGCCTGTTCGTCCTTCTGGAAAGAAGCGTTTCGAGGGAAATCGCGCTCTTTACCCTGCTGTTTATCCTGCTGATTTTTCTCGCGCTCGAGTACCTGCGCATCGAACTCAATGTTTCCATCCCCTTCCTTAACAGCTGGGTAAGGGCCAAAGAAGAGCGGACACTTCACGGGGCAGGTTATTTTCTTCTTGCTGCAGTTATCTCCATTGCCGTCCTCGATATAAGGATTGCCCTCGCAGCATTGCTCATGGCAGTATTAGGGGACATGGCCGCAGGCATCGCGGGGAAGCAGTACGGAACAACACTGCTCTTTAAAGACAAGACCTTGCGCGGTGGCCTTGCAGAATTTATTACGAATGCGGTTGTCGGCCTTATCGTCCTCCACAATATCTACATCATTATCCTGATGGCCTTTACCGCAACCATAGTAGAAACCTTCATCAACGACCTCGAAGATAATTTGTATGTGCCTTTGTTCGCCGGATTTGTCGGCCAGCTGCTCATTTACCTTATCTAAACGTCCGCGTCCCGAAGCCCCAATGGTTATTTCCTATCGAGCCTAAATCACCAGGATGAATAAAAAATAGTACAACCTCCAATGACTGGGAAGAAAAGTTGGAGTCAGCCATAAGCGGTGAGCCGATTCAGAAAATAGCTATTTTTTCCTTATGCCCGTCTGCCCCAATCCCGTCTCGCTCCCTGAAGGGGTAACCATCCCTAAAAGCACCTGCTGGGATTTATTTTGCTCGTCGATGACCGGAATCGCGTAAAAGCCATTGGCCAATATCCCATTGATGATATTTCGCTGCTCCAGCAGCCTACCATCCTGCACTCCCTGGACATAGCTCGATTCCCGGGCATCTCTCAGCTTGTTCCCAAAGAAAAGAAATCCGCTGACGAACACCAAGAGAACGACGACTGCAATCAGCACGACAATCGCGACATCACGGGCATCTTTCATACAGCCTCCTAAACCCGATTGGGCAGCTCAGCAATCCTTCACTCGTTCTCCACACGAGGGGCAAGGATAAAGCTCAGGATAAGCTTGTCCATCTCTTTGAACATGATGCGCAAAGGGTAATCCTTGTTGAATGCCAGAGAAACTTCCTGGCTGAGCTTTGATCCTCCGATCATCTTCTTGAGGTATTCGATGCTGTATTTCGCGGCTATCTTTTCATCCCCTCCCTGGATTTTGATGGTGTCTCCTGGAGCGATCTCAATCCTTGCGGAGGAAAGGTCTCCTGATGCGCGTACAATGAATTTGCCGGGCTCAGTCTCAAATGCAACAGATTCAGCTACGATGCCCGCATCCTCGATCGCATTTGCCAGCACCGTTGAAGGCATCGTGATAGTGATGGGGAACTTTAGCTCAGGGACTTTTTGCTCGCGCTCCTCAAGCTCGACGAGCGGCAGGGTAAATGTCCTTACCGTCCCCCCCCGAAGCTGGATTTTAAGCCCCTCGCGCTCAAGCTCCAGATGAAGCATATCATTAGGGCTTGCCCTCCGGAGAATCTGCTTGAAGTTGCCAAGATGGACCCCCCATTGGGTGTCTTCTTTAACTTCATACTCAGTAAAGGATGACCCAAACAGTTTAAAAACGACCATCGCAACGTTCGCGGGGTCCATCGCAACGAGCTCTACTGCTTCCTTAGTGACCTTAAACCTTGCTTCCGTAACTAGGTCAGAAATGATGCTAATGCTTTCTTTTAACAAACCCGGCTCTGCCAGCGTTAATTTCATCGCAAACACCCCCTATGGAAATTGCTGTAATAAATCTCCATTTAAATGCTTTATGGTGATTCAAGCGATAGTTTGTCCCCGTCATGGAGCAGATGGACATTCTTGCCTAGAATATACCCCTTTTCCACAGCAAGGCTCGCAAGGGCTCCCTTCATCCCGTCATCCCCGTGCGCAGGGATAAGATGATGGGGTTTTACGATATTGAGGAGGTCTCTAAGATCCTCGCGGGAAGCATGGCCGGAGACATGGATGTCAGTAAATATCCTCACATGATGCTGCTTCAATTTGTCCTCAAGCGCCCTCCGATTCTCGATGTTGATGGGCGACGGGATAATGCCGCAGGAAAAGATGACGTGGTCTTCGGGATGGAACGGAAACGGGATTATCCCCTGGGCCATCTTCACAAGGACAGAATTTGGCTCCCCCTGATGCCCCGTAACGACAAGAAGATATTTATCGAGTTGATCCCCTATCTTCACGATCCGTTTCTTTATTTGTTTTCCAAACCTGACCAGCTCTACTTCCTTGGAGAAATTAACAAGGCCGATATCTTCTCCAGCCCCAGCATATTTCGCAAGGCTCCTTCCCAGGAATATAACCTTTCTCTTGAGGTGCTTGCCAAACTCGATGATGGACTTCAGCCGGGCAAGATGGGAGGCAAAAGTAGTCACCATGATGGCCTTTCCTTTGCTGTTCACCCCTAAAAGCACATCCCGCAGCATCTCCCGCGCGACTATTTCCGAAGGGGTCTTCATCTCTTTTGCTGCCCGGGTAGAGTCGCATATCAGAACCCTCACCCCTTCCTTTCCGAGCTCCTGCAGCCGCTCATAGTTCGGCCGTTTTCCGATCGTAGGATGATTGTCAAACTTGAAATCGTTTGCATACAGCACCGCGCCCTCGGGAGTATGCAGCGCAGCCATCACCGTCTGGGGGATGCTATGGGTAACATTGATGAACTCCAGGGTAAGGTTGGGGGAAAGCTTGTATGTGCTGTTCACCTGCAGCGCCGTCACCTTATTTTTCAGCTTGATGTGCTCATCCTTTGCTATCCGGTCGAGGACCGCTTTTGTGTACGGTGTGCAGAATACCGGGGCATCATACTTGTTGCTGAGGAAAATTACTGCTCCAAGATGGTCAAGGTGGGCATGGGTCGGCACTATCGCAACAACCTTATCGCGCCACGAGGAGATGGCCCGGTCATCAGGGATTGCGCCAGCCTTCAACAGCTCATGAGGGGAAACTTCGCTGAGATCCTCATTTTCATTTTCCGTAAATTGGACATACTTATCGAGATAAAGCCCCATGTCAAAGATGACTGCCTCATCCCCATACTTCACGGCGGTCATGTTCTTCCCGATGAAATTGTAGCCGCCGACGGCGCAGATGTCGATCATAAGATAGAAAGCACGGCTGCCCTATAAAAAACTTCGCCCCTAAATGGGGTTGGTGCGAAATGGGGGTTGCCATCCTTTTTGCGAAGCTCAATGATTGGAACTTTGAGCTGACAGGGGGACGTCCCTTACGGGGATGCCTCCGAACGGAGCGAGGTGGTTCCAGAAATTCCACTGAATTTCTCAGAACCTCCGAGCGGTAGCGAGCGATGGCAACCCGAACGAAGTGAGAGTTTCGCACCAACCTCCCCCTAAATGAACCTCAAAATAGATTATCTCCCCAAGACCTAATCCAGATATTATCAAGAAAAAAGATTATGTGGGGAAAAGATTATGCGAGGAGGAGGATTCCCACGTCAGAACCGAAGGTTCCGACACCTCCTGAGAGGGGTTTCGCTTCGCTCAAGCCCAGAAAGAAAAAAAAGAAAAAAATGCGAGGAGGAGGATTCGAACCCCCGTAGGCACTAAGCCAATAGATGACTTACACGGATTTATCATCGCACTCGGTCAGAGCACTCAACACTCAAATGCCTTGAGTCTATCCCGTTTGGCCGCTCCGGCATCCTCGCAAAACCCAGTGAAGAATAAAGCCCCGCTATAAAAAACTTGTCAAAATGGTTAGAAAGAAGGTATCAGCCTAGGTAATGAGTCTCTTGATAAAATCGGTTTCGGAAGCGAAGTTCTAAAAACATGCGACTGTAGAGTTAAAATTTTTCATTCCAGCGGAATCAGCGAGCCCTTAAGGGCAATTGCGACAAAGTTTTTTCATGGCGGAGATTTGACGGGGGTCGCCCCCTTCGGGGTGTCAAAAGGGCAAAATCCGCAGATTTTGACCGTCTCCCGCCATGAAATGAAAAAACTTTGTTGCCTGCAATCTATGAAAAATTTGAAATTGAGCATAACCTCATGATTAAGAGAAGTTTCCCGTGGGCAAATTTGAGGAAATTTTCCGCAATAAAATTTACCTTTTAATCACTGTTGGGCAACTTAGCCTTGGTGAGGCAAACGAAATGAAGACTAATTCTTAAGAATACCTTTCGGAAAAAACGATATACTGCTGTATGAGGCTCATCCGGAATCTTGCCTTTTAGGTCTCTTTTTGAAAATTTCTTAATTATAAAGCTTGCTGGAATTTGGGCACCCTGAACCTTCCAAAATTAATGATACCTTTTAAAATCCATTTACAACCCCCCCTTATGAAACGGCTGCTGTTGTTATGCTGCCTTGCTGCATCTGGCTGCTCCATTGAAGCTGTCAGGCTGAAGGGTTACGCTTACGTGAATGAAAAGGATGGCGTGAATGAAAAGGATGAGCTGATAGATAACCTTTCAACAAGGTCACACCGCCTTATGCTAATCCGGGCATTAGACGAGATTGCGGCATCAGAAACTATTGACAGCAATTTTGCCGGAAATCTTGGCACTATCCAATACCGGCTTTTTTTTGCCTCAGGAGATTTGGGAGGGAGGTATCATCCCAGGGATAACCACATTCAGGTCAATGCCAGCCCCTTTCGCGCCATCGAATCGAGATTTTCCGCAGATGAATTCTTACAAGGCCAATTCAGGATGGAAGGCATCATATCCCATGAGCTTGCGCATTCTTTTTGGGAGAAGCAGCTCTCCATCTCCCACCAGATTGAATTCAGGGAAATGGTTAAGGAATATTACGGGGCACATCTCAGGCTGAAAGAAACTTTTGGGAAGGCATATCCGTCGGATAGGCTTATGGAAGAGATTTGCCTGACAAAAAGCGAAGCACAAAGCCTTAGGAATTTCTTCAGCTTTGAAGATTTTTACAAAAAATATTATGGTGAGAAGTTTGAGAGCTATTTTCTCGGCACAGAGGCTTTTGCTAAATTATTCGAGGAGGAGGTGGCTGGAAAGATGGCTGCCCACAGGGTATTGCAGAAAGCCAACAGCAGCACTCTTGATTGCCTGACAGCAGAAATCTGCGCCCTTAAGATGGGCAATCTCGACTCAGTCCCCGTCAAATTGCGAAGGTTTTACTGGGGGCTTCTGCATAAAAGGTATTATGCCGATAAGCCTGATGAGTTTTAATGCAATTCTGCTACATTTACCTGTCAAAACCCCGCCCTAAACTACTGCGGGCTAAAGCCCGCTAAGGGTTCTTTCCTATCCCGAGCCTAAAGCCCAGAGATTGCGATTGGCAATTTCTGTTGTCTCAAAAAAACCAGACTTCTCTGAAGCAATTCCATCTCCTACGACCGCACACACCTTCCCAAACACTCTTCGGGTTCTCTTTTCATAATTATTTTTATTGCCTTATTTTGAGATTCCATATTCTCTGACATAATGCTAATTTTACAAGGGAGGTATATCAAGTTTCCTAAGAATTATTTTGTGTATCAACTATTAATAACCTATCCCCCCATCTTCTGGACCGCTTCCTCAAGCTGCGCCAATTCTTCTTCCAGCCTCTGGACTTCAGTTGCTGGCTTGGCTTTTTCCACCGCAGGCACCATTTTTCCCTGTTTGGGCTGGGGCTGTTCTTTTGCCTTCTCAACTTTTGCTGCCGGCACCTTCAATTGCGGCAGCTCGCCTCGCAGCCTCCCGATCAGCAGCGATATGCTCCTTGCATCGCTCCTCAGCTGCTCAAACAGCATCCGTTTTTCCTCGCGCACCTGCTTAAACGATTCATAGGATTTTAAGCCTTCAAGAACATCACGGGAACTTTCCAATATATCCTTACGGACCCGAAGGGGGTCTTTGACCCCTACAAAGATTCCATCTTCCTTTTCTTTTTTCTTCATCGCTCCACCTTACAGGGAAGGGCGAAGTAATGCCGCATCCAGATCATTGACTTTTTGCTCAACCGACTCCAGTTTTCCGGACCAGCTTCCCAGCTCGGCATCCTCGCGCTCTTTGAGATTCTTGATCTTTCCAATAATCGCTTTTGCATGGGCAATCTTGTCTTTGATCATCCCCATGACCTCAAGCACGTCCTTGTAATCCCCAATTTTTACATAAACGCCGTTTTCCATCATGATCACCTGTTTTGAGCTCCCTCAGGAAGCCTTTTGAAAAAGTACTTTATCGACGTAGAGCAGCTTTCGGTTGATGTCCTTCAGGGAGGAGTTCCAATCTTCGTAGTCTCTTGTTTCCTCGTGGAGGTATTCTACCAGTTCAGACACATATTGGTGGACATCCCGCAGGTCAGACTTAGAGCTGTTGATGTCCTGCAATGCCTGCTTGAATGTCTCAAGAGAGATATACTTTTTGCCGGGAAATTGCGGCAGCGATAACGCAGCTTTAGGCGGCACCCTTGGTGCTTCGGGCCTCATTGGCGGAGAAGGCATCCTCAAAGGCGGTTGGATAGATTTTGGCTTATCCGGCATCATTTCAGGCCTGGGCGCTGGCCGTGGGAATTCTGGAAACGGGGGTAGCTCTGGAAAATCGGGAAACTCATCGTTCCCTAACCCAAGCTCATCCCTGCCTTTCAATCCAGAGTCTTCATCGAACAACGGCTCCATGGGGGGAAAGCCCAAGTCCTCTTTTGGCGCAGGAGAACCATCCTGAAACGGAGACATGCCGCCAGAAATCTCAACGGTTTCTTTCTTCCTGGGAAATTGGGGAAACCGGGGGGTCGGCCGAAGCTCCTCATCGAGAGAAGCCGGCAAAGGGGGCAATTCGCCGAGATCGCTCAGTTTTGGCGGTTCGGGAGGCAGGTCTAGCTCTGGCTCAGATGGTTTCTTGAACCTTCCTTTAAGTGCATTGAAAAAACCCATTGCTTGAAAACACCCCGAAGTGATGATAACATGAACCTGCCCATTATTAAAGCTTTTAGTAGCATTTTAAAATGGTAACATGCTGTCTATCGGAAAAGGGAACCGTCAAAAAGTTATTAAACAACAGCCTTATCTTTAAGCAGGGGGTTCCTATGAAGATAAAACCGGTGCTTGTATCGCTTCTCCTTGTCCTGCCCGTAGCACACTCAGCCATCTCCATCAGCGAAATAATGGCCGCTCCGGAAGGGGAAGATGACTTGAACGAATGGGTTGAGCTTTACAACAATGGCTCTGAGCCAATAAACCTATCGGGCTGGATCATCGGCGACCTTGCCGACAACGATACCCTCGAGGGCGGCCTTTTCTTTGGGCAGGGCGCGATAATTCCGCCAGGCGGGTTCGCCCTCATAACCGACGACAAGACAAGGGTGTACGATAACTTCAACGTCAGCCCTGAAGCGGTTCACCTCTACAGCGACGATGCCTCCATCGGCAACGGCCTCAGCAACAACAATGATTCTGTTTTCTTGTTTGACAGCCTTGGCAGCCTCATAGACCAATTCCCCTACTCCCGGACAGCATCGGGAAAAAGCATTGTCAGGATAGATGGCGCCCAAGCTCTGGCGTTCCCAACTCCGGGGTTTCCCAACGGGGGAAGCGCTTCAATTTCCGACGAAGATTATTGTGACTGGGCTCTTGAGCCTATCCTCAACCAGACTATATTTCCCGACCCCCAGTCATTCTCGTGGAAGATCAGGGCAACAAGGCTTCAGGGAAACAGAACGTATCTTAATGCGACGGCAGCTATCACCGACCTCTTTGGCTCGACGGTTGCTCAAAATTCACCCTTTACTGACGATCCAGCAACATTCCAAAAAACGTCATCGGCATTTAGCCCCAATCTCAAGCCAGGATTTTCCTACCTTCTTTCCGCAGCACTCAGCACCGGATGCAAAGACGTCAATCCCCAAAACAATAAGGCAGAAAAATCCTTTGCCATCCTCGACAAGCCGAAGGAAAACAGCTCATTCCTCGCCATTGAAAACATACTGGATTTAGGGGAAGACAAAAAAGTGGCGTTCGGAGAAAGCATCCGGGTTAGGGTCCTTGCCTACCGGGGAGACACAGGTTCGAAAGTGGTTTCTTTATTCCTTGAGGATGGAAAAGACCGCATCAGCAAGCAAAGCTCGTTCTCCGTGGAGGAAAAATTCTCAGAGCAGAGAATTACCATCCCTGTCCAGCTCAAGTTCAACTGCGATGATAAATTTGATGCAGGGTCCTACACTCTTTCGGTCAAAGGCCTGGGCACAGAAACTTCTTCACGCGTCAAAGTTGAAGAGAACAGGAAGAACCCCTGCCCGGAAAATGCCGAAACCCAAAAACCTGTCACCTCAACCCCCCTCGTGGCATTGAAAAAAGTCCCTTCATCCATCCCCGCAAACGGGTCAATCCCCATCTCGGTCGCTATCACCAACCCGGGCGATGAAGGGCACCTTATACGCATATGGAGCTATGTCAACCGGGGATCAAAGTCCTACTCAGGAGACCGGGAAGGCAACGTGCAGGAGATGGTTATTTCTCCAAACAGCAATGAGACGGTAACTCTTACAAACTCAATCGCCGATGCAGACGCAGGGATCTACAGCCTTATGGTCAAATACGAAAAGGACGGCCAAAAAACACAGCATTCCTTAAGCAGCCCGGTCGTTTTCAAAGGAAACAAGCGGACTACCGGGAAGACCGGAAGCCCTCAAAAGCAAAGCCCCCAGGAAACGCAAGCGCTTCAAAGCCGGCAAAGCAATACGATGGACCGGCCATTAGTATATTCCCCTGAGCCCCGCCTCCTCTTTGAATCTCCCTCATCAAAATCAAAAAAGATTGCACCATTTTTCTTTGCAGGGGCATTGGCCCTGTATGCCTGCATTGCGACGTTCTTTCGAAAGGAGATCACCGCAGGGACAAAGGGCTCTCCGAAAGGAAGAAAAGAGAAATGACGAGGTACAATAAAGGAATCAATAAACCGACCCAAACAAAGCAAACCTATTTATATTTCTGATATTTCGACCCACTCATGGAAGAAAAGAAAGAATTCCTCCGGTGCAGGGCAATCCTCGAGATACTCGGAAAGCCAAAAGACCACGTTGAAAACACTCGGGACCTCCTTTTGGGCAGGCTCCGGGATGACCCTACATTGTCCATCCTCAAGGAGTACAGTGCACCGCTTTCGCCGAAAGAAAACACCCTTTTTACAACATATGTGGAGCTCGAGATGGTCTTTAAGGATCTCACCTCCCTGATTGGCTTTTGCTTTGATTATATGCCTTCCTCGCTCGATATTGAAAAGCCGGCATCGATCTCATTTGAAAACCACGAGCTGTCCGCCATCTTAAACGACCTTCAGGCAAAATTGCACAATGTGGATATGGCGGCCAAGACCTTCCGCGCGGAAAGGGACGTCCTGAAAAAAAATCTCAACCTCATGATGTTGAATACGGTCACTATCCTCAGCAAGATCGGCAAATCGACCCTTGATGAGCTTTCGAAATTCTCCGGCATAGAAAAGGTGCAATTGGAAAAATTCCTCGATGACAGGGTCAAAGAGGGAGTTATTGAAAAGAACGGCGACCGGTTCCAGATAGCCTCAAAAAAGCAGGTATAGGGAGTTTTGAATAACCAAAAAAATTTGTTCGAAACTCCAATACAGTAGAAGACGCAATATTGATGCAAAATTTTTGCGTCTTCTGAGCATACCAACTGACACGTTGCATAATAATTTGTGCCAGTTGATATGGATTACTTTGAATAATCCCTCATCCAGAGGGTAATTCAAAGTCCCCTATAGAAAACGGAACCCCCACACCCCGGGCATCTGCTCCGGAAGAAAACAAAGCCAGACCGTATACCATGTCAAATCTTAAGTACAAGATCGAAGCGCTGCTGTTCTCTTCAGGGAGAAGGATGGCCCTTGAAGAGCTGGAAAAGCTCACCAAAGCGGCACCTGAAGAGATCCGGGAGAGCATCGCAATCCTCAAAGACGAATACCTCCAGCGGAATTCATCGATCCACATCATCGATGATGGGAACTCCTGGAAGCTTACCGTCAAGGACGAGCACCTGGACACCGTCAAGCAGATTGTCACCAAGACTGAGCTGAGCAGGAGCCTACTGGAGACCCTTGCCGTCATTGCCTTCAAGTATCCCATCAAGCAATCTGACCTCATCAAGCTCCGCACAAACAAAGCGTACGGCCACCTCAGCCAGCTGGAGGAGCTTGAATACATCACCCGGCAGAAATACGGGAGGACCAACCTCATCAAGCTCGCGCCAAAGTTCTTTGACTATTTTGACCTGCCTGCTGAAAAGCTCAAAGGCCAGTTTAAGGATTTTGAGGGG
Organism: Candidatus Woesearchaeota archaeon; assembly: GCA_016188175.1. Taxonomy (GTDB): domain Archaea; phylum Nanobdellota; class Nanobdellia; order Woesearchaeales; family JACPBV01; genus JACPII01. The sequence goes on from JACPII010000008.1 coordinate 10,627, forward strand.
ATTGCCAACGCTATCAAAGAGAAGGAGCAGGAGATAAAAACCATAAAAAAAGACCGTGAGAAAACATTGAAGGAGCAGCATAAAAGGCAGCAGCCCCGGGAAATTGGCCTTATCGACGGGCAGGGCGCCACGAGCCCATTAGAAGTTGTCGATGAGGAAAAAGAAGAAACCCCGCCGGAAGTCGCAGTTGAAGAAGAGCGGATGGGGCCCCTCAAAGTGGTAAATTTTGAGGAAGGATCTCCTGATAGCGAAGAAGAAAGCTTGGGCGAAGATGCTGCCGGACAGCAAGAGCCGTCCGATGGGGAACGTGCGCCAGAGGAACCCGCTGGGGTTGGCCAGTCCCCCAACGATGAAACCCCAGACGAAACCCGGCAGGAAGGAACACCGGGCGAAGATGAAGTTTCAAAAAGGGTTGATGCGATGATGAAAGGAAACGGTGAACAGGATCCATCGCCGGAACAGCCCCAGGAGCCTGAGGAAAAAAACCCCAGGAAGATTGAGGACCTCGACGAATTAACGGAAAAAAGCATCCCCCATACAAGCCCCCGAAGGGAGCAGAAGGGGCTGATCGAGTGATCGCATGTATATCTTTGACGTTCGCTGCCCGCATTGCAAAAACCACATGAAGTTCTCTTCACAGGAGATGAACATTGAAAAAAAAAGGAAATCATGCGTCTATTGCGGAAAAAGTTTCCCCATTAGGCAGAACATCTCTCCAACGGGGCCAAAGCAGCTTAATGCTGAATTCTCAACATTCTCCGTCGAGCCAAAACATTAAAATTTTGGTCTATTAGGCTCTATTAGGGCAAAATTTATTAGTAACCTTTATATATGGTTGGTGCCTGCCTATTGATGAGGGAATTCTAAAAAGATGGAAACGCCTGCTCCTGAAACTGTTGAAAAAATAGTCCCCAGGATCATCGAAGAGGAGATGAAACAGAGCTATGTAGATTATGCGATGTCCGTCATCGTCGGACGGGCCCTTCCCGATGTGAGGGACGGGTTAAAGCCGGTCCACCGAAGGATTCTTTTTGCGATGAATGAGCTCGGGCTCCAGCACAACAAGCCGTTTAGGAAATGCGCAAGGATTGTCGGTGATGTATTAGGTAAATTCCATCCCCACGGCGACGTTGCCGTGTATGATTCGCTGGTGAGGATGGCCCAGGACTTTTCTTTGCGTTACACCCTGGTGAATGGGCATGGAAATTTTGGAAGCGTGGACGGTGATTCACCTGCCGCCATGCGTTACACAGAAGCGAAGCTCCAGAAGATTGCCGAAGAGCTCCTCCAGGATATTGACAAGGAAACCGTCCCCTTCCAGGACAACTTCGATGGGTCGCTGAAAGAGCCGGCCGTCCTCCCGTCGAAAATCCCCAACCTCCTCATCAATGGCTCTTCGGGGATTGCTGTCGGCATGGCAACAAATATCCCGCCCCATAACTTAGGGGAAACGGCCGACGCCGTCGTTGCACTTCTGGAAAACCCGGACATCTCAATAGAGAGCCTTATGGGATTTGTCAAAGGGCCTGATTTTCCGACGGGAGGCATCATTTGCGGCACCCAGGGGATAAAAGATGCCTACACGACCGGCAGGGGAAAAGTGGTCGTGAGGGCAAAGGCCGAAATTGATGAAAAAGAAAACAGGGTTATCATCACAGAGATCCCCTTTGCCGTAAACAAGGCAGAGCTTATCACCCAGGCTGCGGAATTGGTTGAAGAGGGAAAGATAAAGGGAATCAGCGACATCAGGGATGAATCGGATCGGGAAGGGATGCGCATCATCTTTGAGTTGAAAAGGGACTCCCAGCCCGATGTTGTCCTTAACCAGCTCTACAAGCACACGAGGCTCCAGGACACCTTTGGAATCGGCATCGTCGCATTGGTTGGAAATAAGCCGATGCTCTTGACCCTTCGTGACCTGATATTTTATTTTGTTGAGCACCGGAAAGACATCATCTACAAAAGGACCGCATTCGACTTGCGAAAGGCGGAAGAAAAAGCCCACATTTTGGAAGGCCTCCTGACCGCCCTCAGGGATATTGACGCAACCATCCGGTTGATAAAAGAAAGCAATACCGTTGAGGCAGCGAAAGTCCGATTGATGCGCTCTCTGGTCATTTCCGAAAAGCAGGCTATCGCCATCCTCGATATGAAGCTCCAGAGGCTCACGGCGCTTGAGCAGGAAGAGATCGCTGAAGAGCATAAAAAACTCCTGGAAACCATCCAAGAGTTAAAGGGCATCCTTGCATCTCCCGAGAAGATCAGGAACATCATCAAGGGCGAACTTTCCCAGCTCAAAGAAGAGTACGGGAATGATCGGAAAACGGCAATTATCGGAGAAGAAGCCGAGAGCCTCGCGATGGAAGACCTCATCAAGCAGGAGCAGATGGTCATTACCATCTCCCACGCAGGATACTGCAAGCGCCAGCCCCTCACCGCCTATAAGCAGCAGCGCCGCGGCGGGAAAGGCATCATCGCCCAGGGAACGAAAGAGCTGGACTTTGTTGAAGACCTGTTTATCGCCAACACCCACGCCCATGTGCTGTTTTTCACGAACAAAGGAAGGATACACTGGCTCAAGGTCTATGAGATTCCCGAAGGCTCCAGGATTTCGCTCGGAAAGCCGGTCATCAATCTTCTTCAGCTCCAGCCCGGGGAAGTGGTCTCTGCATTCATCCCCGTCGACCATTTTACCGATAATGAATATCTGGTGATGGCAACAAAGCAGGGAACAGTGAAAAAGACAAGGCTAAGTGAATACAGCAATCCAAGGAGGGGGGGGATAATAGCCATCACCCTTGAAGAAAGCGATGAGCTCATGAGTGTCGTCAAGACCGACGGGAGCAAAGAGATCATCCTTGCGACAAAAAACGGCCTCGCGGTGCGATTCAAAGAAACCGATGTCCGGGAGACGGGAAGAAGCGCAAAGGGGGTCAAAGGCGCTACGTTGAAAGAGAATGATGAGATCGTTGCGATGGTAGTTGCCACCGACGACAAGGCCTTGCTGACCGTTACGGAAAACGGATTTGGCAAACGCTCACCGATTCAGGAATACCGCCTGATCACCCGGGGCGGCGTTGGCGTCATCAACATCCTGTGCTCTGAGCGGAATGGGAACGTCGTTGCGGTCAAGGCAGTCGATGAGTCTGATGAGCTGATGTTCATCTCCAAGAATGGCATCACGATAAGGACTCCTGTCTCAGGCATTTCCGTTATTGGGCGCGCAACCCAGGGCGTGCGCCTCATGAAGCTCGAGCCCGGTGATAAGGTTGTTGCTGCTGCAAAGATTGTCGGCGACGAAAAAAGCATTGAAAATGGAAAGCCTGGGCAGGCACCCGGAAATCCTGAAGAGCAGAAGCAACCTGAACCGATGCCATGAAAATAAGGGAAGTTCTAATCGGAAGCAGGAAGGATAATGCATTATGGAAAATGATCCGGAAGGAATGGCCGGGAAAAGGCAACGGCGAATTCGAAGCCAGATTGCGCAGGTGTGCAGGAGATAAAAGGTTCTTTACCGCTGCTGAAGTGATTATTGGCCATCGCAAAGTTATTGGAGGCTGTCGCCTTTCCAATCACCCATCATGCCTAACAGGATTCTTGAGAAAATTCCCGTCGCTGAAGAATAAAAACCTCATCCGTGGGGAAGATTTTGTCATTCTCCCGGAAATGCGTGGAAAGGGGTTAGGGGAAAAGTTCTTAGGCAGGATCAAGAAGAGATATCTCAGAACGTTTGACGGCATCATCTTCCACTCCCGCATGCCCTATGTCCGGGAGTTTTACCAGAGGCTTGGAGCCGAAGTCCTTTTTGACGGCAGGAAGTTCGGCCAAAGATATTGCAGGGCATTCAAAAAAAATGTTCTGAAGAAGCGAAGCATATTCTTGTTCTCCAAGAAACCATCTAAGTTTAAATAATAAAGGAAGATGCAGCCTCTCATGCAAGCCCTTGGCATCTGCCCAAAAGGAATGGAGGATATAGCATCCCGGGAAATAAGCGAGGTTATTTCTTCAGCCGCCCGGATAGGGGAAGGCTGCATCACTTTTGAGATCAATGCCCTCGCTGACCTCTGTAAACTGGCCTATGTCACCCAGTCCCTGGAGAAAGTGCTTTTGCTCATCGCAAAGGTCCCTTTTGATGATAAGGAGAAAGGGCTTGGGTCAATAAAGAAAGAGCTCCAGAAATTTCAATGGAAAGACTGGCTGGGGAAAAGGACAAGCTTCCGCATCAGCTGCCAGTCAATCAGCGAAAAAGGACTGTCCCTTGATGAGATTTCCGCAGAACTCGGGTCTATCGTTCGGGAAGTTGTAAAAGAACTGAATAAGTTTACGCCAAAAGTGGACCTTGACCATCCCGACATCATACTCTTTGCGTTCTTCACTTCCGATGCCTGCTATCTGGGGGTTGACTTCACGGGAAGGGACCTCCACAAGCGGGAGTACAAGATATTTCCCCATTCTTCCTCCCTCCGGGGCACCATTGCCTACGGACTCGTTAGGATTGCGGGCTTTGGAAAAAAAGATGCATTGATGGATCCTTTTGCCCATTCCGGCGAGATCCCCATTGAAGCAGCCTACTTCCAGGCGAAGATGCCCCTGCAGATGTTTGCGAAAGAGAAATTTGCATTCCTGAAATTGAAGCCGCTGAAAAAATTTGATGCCGGTAAATTCCTTGCTGAGATCGATAAGCAGCAGCAGCCCATTAAGAAGGCAACAATATTTTGCGCCGACCCAACCGTCCCGAACCTTACCGCGTGCAAGAAAAATGCCAAGATTGCCGGACTCCAGAAAGCCATCAATTTTTCACGGATGGACATCGAATGGCTTGACACCAAGTTCAAAAAAGCTTCCATCGACAAGATCATCACCCATCCCCCTGAGCTCTCCAGGCAGGCGAACCAAAAAGACCGTGAGAAGCTCTATCATGAGTTCTTCTACCAGGCAGAATTCATCTTAAAGAAATCAGGGACAATCACCCTCATTGCCAGGGATACGGAACCCTTCAAGGCACCCGCAGAAAAGTATAAGTTCTCCATCATCCATGAGCGGGCCGTATATTCCGGAAAGGAGCCGATGAAAGTGATAGTTTTTAACAGGCCATAGCCGCTTAAACGGTAAATTCTCCGTATATGCAGCGCAGCCCAGCGCCCATGTTCACCTTTCCAAGCGGAACAACAACAACTTCTATCCCCTTCCCCCGAAGATAGATTCTTTCCTCCGGGTGGATCTCGCTGGTAAAAATGTTACGGCCGTCAACAATAAGGTTGATTCCTTTTCCTCGTTTTGAAAATTCTTCCCATAGATTACTGGCATCCCAGGCCCTATTTCCATCTGGTGGCGCCTCACCTAAATAGTTCGCGGGATCAGGCTTGTATTCCCTCAGTTCAAAATTATGGGCCCTTGCTATGTGCTCCAGTTCTTTAAGCCCCTTGAGGGCTTGTTTTTCGCTATCATCCGGCCTGATAAGCCCTGGGCTGCTAAAGACCCCCGGGCTCCCATAAAGCACCCTTGCAGGATCAACGATTGCGTAATCGCAATCGATATGGCCTGCGCCTATGCTGGTTAGGCTTGGAAGAAAATAATAAGGAACGTCCAAACCTGCCGACCTCAGAAATGTTTTCACCCGCCTCTTTTCCGTTGAGAAATCATCTGAAAAGAGAACAAATTCCTTACCCAGGACAAAACGGCCGCCGTGCGAACTGCTTTTATCTCGGACGACCTCCAGGGCATAGTTCAGCTCCGAGAGTAATACATCAAGCGGGGATTTTTTCCAAAATTTTTTCAGAAAAGGATAAGAAAGGCTAGGGTGGACGGCTAAATGGTTCCCCCATTCAGTCATTAAATCTCTTCCATAAATCCTAAGCCCCGTCCCCCATCTTTCAGAGGCATCCATCTCCTGAACGTGGACACAAAGATGGCCTTTTAAGGCAGCATCAGAAACCTCAAAACTCGCGGACCTTCTGACTATTTCCTCCTCCATGGTGTCCTTGGGATTGACCAACGTAACCCGAAAAAGATGCTTTGCCATTTCCTTTGGGAATGAAGATATCTTTTTAAATGGCTTAGATATTCTCTACCTGAGGACCACCGCTTAGCTAACGGTTCCTCCCGAAAGGGAGTCTGAACTGAGGAAAGTCCACCCTCCCCTTGCCTCTGGCAAGGCGAAAGCTGCTCACGGCAGTGAGGCGCAGTAATGTTCGGCAACCGCACAGAAACGAGACCCCTCACCGCGAGGATGAATGCTGTGAAGGCGTTGGCGACAACGCTGAGGTAACCAGCAGACGTTGCGGTGAGAATGGATGAAACGGCGAGCCCCGGCTGGAGCAAGTCTCAACGACGCTTAGTTCAATGCTAAGGCGGATGCAGCAATCATCCGACAAAAGGTGGCTTATGGTGGTCCTTTTTCTTTATTGTCGCCAACTCGAATTAAGGCGCATGACTTAAGAATATTAAGACAAAAATCTTGAAAAAGAGATGGATTACTTATGTTTTTTCTTAACGTCGTGGTATTGAGTTATCCCATCATCACCTAGATAAGGCTTTGAAAACCTTAAAAGCCGAAAGCCGTCAGAACTTATTCCCTTGTGCTGGAGAGCGGCAACAGCAAACGCATGCATGGCTTCTTTTACTCCCTTTCTTACGGTAGGTATTGAATCGACAGGATACCACAAGCCAACCAACCTGCTGAAGTCTACTCCCCTTATTCGGTCATTGTGTGATGTATTGGGCCTAGTAGGTAGTCTATTATAATTTGGAAAATCTTTTTTCTCAAGATAAGCCAAATAATTCCCAATGAGGGTATTGAACCCTTTATCGGCAAGAGCCGCGTCCACCGGTAAACTTAGGCCTCCCTGATTTTCAGAAGGATATGTTTGGATTCCAATAACAGGAACCCCTCTTTCTGTAAGGGCAACAAGATTCTCCTGGGCGCACAACAGGCTTTCAATGACAACTCCCAATTCCATTCTCTTAAAAACCCCGGGCATTTGAGCAAATCTCTCTACCACCGATTTCTTTTCCCCCCGCCCGCGGACGTCCCAAGCCGGGTGCACCCCCATTGTTTCCCTGAATGGAAAAAATTCAAGAGGTTCACCTCCCCGGATAATGCTAACGACCCTTTCGTAGAGGGATAGATCGAGAAAGAAGGCAGCTGCATCTTCCGGCATAGCTAAACGTGTTGCAGAAGAATGGCTTCCTGGAGCGAGCAGGTGGATTTTCACAAATCCTCCGGAGATTTGTCCGTAAACTTCCATTTGGTCAACTTGATATAATGTCGCATTGCTCCTCGTTGTCCTTCCAAACGCATGCGCCCCGTAAAATGAGGTAACATGCATCGGCCTTCCCCTTTTGATTCTAGCGCCAATATTTGAATACCCCAGTTCCTGGTGCACTCCTGCCAAAAAAGTGGATTTTCCAGCACCAACAGTGCCAATGCAGTTAAGTGCCAACGCACCATCAATTCCTGGATGAAGCTGTCTTTCGAGCTCCCCCTCGATGTTAGTCCGTCCCTCCAGTGTATCGCTCATAAGCCGAGAGGAGTACAGCCCAATTTAAAAAACTGAGCACAAGCTATTTAAACAATAACTGCTTCCCTGGAGTAATGGCGCAGGACCGCATCACGATGCCCTCCGGGATGGGCGGATTAGTCAGGTACTTTGATGAATATAAAAGCAAGCTTGAGTTCAAGCCAGGCCACATCGTCGCCCTCTGCCTCGTCGTTATCGTTGTTTTGTTCATTCTTTATTCCTATGGAAATAGGTGGATGGGGTTACCGTAACAATGTTTCCCGGCATTGACATGCGCCAGGCCCAGAAGATGATGAAGCGGATGGGCGTCCAGCAGCAGGATATTCCCGCTACTGAAGTTATCATCCGGACTCCAGAAACCGACCTCGTCATCAAAAATCCCAGCGTCGCAAAAGTCAACCTCCTTGGGCAGGAAAGCTTCCAGATTACAGGGGAAGTGGAAGAGCGCTCCCGCTCCACCGAGGCGGAAATAAACGAGGAAGATATCGCGACCGTCATGGAGCAGACGGGCTTGCCGAAGGATTCGGCCGTTGAATCTATCAAGCGCCATCAGGGCAACCTCGCTGCCGCTATCCTTGAAGCTTCCCAAAAAGGCCAGTAAACTCCTAAATACTTCCCCTACTTTTCACAACTTGGAATTTATTTCACAACCAAAAAGGGTGCAAAACTATTTAAACTTCTGTGCCTGATGAAACCAGCCATGACTGATTATCAGGGGCTCCAGCAGGAAGCCCAGAAACGATTGCAGACTGCAGACCACATGCTGCATGTCACCTATCCCAGTGTCAAGGAGCCGAAGATTCTGGTTGCTGTCCTCAGCCACCTCTTTCGTTCCCTTGAGGCATCCATCGCTGCGCTTGTCGCCCACGAGCGGCAATTTAAGCGTGTTCCTCCCTTTCCGCAATCCTTCATCGGCCAATTCGAGGTCTTCAGGAAACACTGTGTGCCGAACTATGGGATTTCACCGGCGATGGTAAAGCTCGTCCAGGATGTCCATGAGGCATTGCAGCTCGGCCCAGGCCATATCGTTATTGAGGGGCAGCGGCCTCAATCGCAGCCCGCACAATGGGGAACCAAGGCCATCTCCGCAGCATACCTTGCTGCCTGCCTTGACCAGGGAAAATCCTTCTTACTCGCTGTTGACACCATCCTCAGCCAGAACCAGGAGGTCTTTGAAGCATCGGTAAGGAGCATCAGCCATGGAAGACGCGTATGAATCAACATTAGACGAGGTGAAGCGTGCAGAGCACCTGTACTATGTGAGCTTGAAGTACACGAGGACCGTCGATGTCATCCGGAGCACGATGGAGCGGCTGATCAACACATTTGATAACGGTTTTCTCACTATCCTCCTTTTCGCCAAGCAAAAGAAAAAAGTCAAGGAAATACCTCCATCGCCTATCCTTCGGGCAAAAGAGCTCGAAAGATTGGGCATCTACCCCGAGATGAACCTTCCCGAATATCTCCAGCTCTATGCAAGGCTGAGGATGCTCATGCGCCTTCCCTACACAAGAAGAGAAGAGTTCAGGCGCCATGTGACGATGGTTGTGCAGGCTGAAGCAGGCCCCGAAGAGATCAATATCGACATTATCGGCGAATATTACCAAAAGACGTTTGACTTCCTGAAAAACCTCAAAAACCTGGTCCGGCCATGATAGACTACGAAACGCTCCTTACCAAAGGATTTTCCAGGAAAGATGCCCGACGCACACTTGCGCTCCTGAAGCGCTCAGCCCAAAAGGACCAGCCATTCCCCAGGACCGATGCGCTGGTGTACTGGATCCTTATCCTCGTTTCCATCGTCGGGAACATGATCATTGCCGTTCTTCTCGTGCCATTCCTCCTTGCATTCAGGAACGCGCCCTTGTATATCACCATCGCCCTTCTCGCCGTCTTCTTCGGCTACATCTTTGATGTTCTTCTGAGGGACCTGGAAACGACAGGGAAAGAGCACCTCCTTGCCTGGCTCTTCATCCCCATCCTTGCCGTCATCAACGTTTTTTACATGGTCAACTTTGCCAACTATCTCACAGCGGCTTTGCACCTGCCAACCGCCGTCCATTCCCCATTCTTGATCAGCTCCCTTTATGTTGTCGCCTATACGTTCCCCTACATCTTCCACAATATCCTTCTGGGGCTAAGAAGAAGGGAACCCGTAAACTTCTAGATCTAGATCCAAGAAAAGCAATCTTTAAAAACCCCCCCAAAGTCCTGCTCAGTATGGGAAGAATAAAAACAGCGCCGATAAAAAGCATTACCTGGAAGCTCGTGCAGGGGCACAAAGATAAGCTCAAGACCGACTTCAAGGAGAATAAAGCCATTGTTGGATCGCTGCTGGATATACCCTCAAAGCCGATTCGGAACAAGATTGCCGGGTATGTAACGAGGATCATGAAAAAAGAGCAGGAGCCAAAGCCGATTCCAAGGATTCACCGGGAGCCAAAGGGGGAGATGGAAAATGCCTAAGGTCCACACAAGGGTCAAGAGAAGGCGGAACATGCCGACGCACAAGAACCCTTATTATTTGTTCCACCCCGTCCTGAGGATAAGGCCAAAAACGTTCTCCAGCGAGGATCGGGCCCATGCATTTGCAAAAGCCCGGAGCATTTCCGGCTACTCCCTTAAAATGGTTAAGAAAGGCGCCCGCTTCGAGATTGTGCCGGCAGCGGAAAATTGAATATATAGAGAGTCTTGAATAACCTATAAAATTGGTTCAAAACTCTGATAGATTACCTTGAATAATCCTGCATCCAGCGGGTTATTCAAAGTCCCCTTTAGATAATTCTGTTAATTAGGGCATGTTTTTGTGAAAGCTATCCGACGATAAATCCTTGAAGTTATGTATTCCAATAAGGGAATCATCAATAAATCCCTGAAAAAAAGTCATACAATAATGTCCTGAGGAGATTCTCTCTTTTCTTCAACGCACCGGTCAAACCCTTTTGTTGTTTTCCACGTGCAGCTCCCCTGAACACATCCGCAGGTTATCTGCTGAAAGCATTCATACTCGGGAAGCCATTCGCAGGTTGAAATTGCCGGCTCCTCATTTCTGCTCTGGCAGATCGTTCGAGAGCAGCCCCCTCGCGTGCAATCAGCATCAGATGCGCAATCATTTCCTGGTGAAGAAGCGCCCGTACCCGTTCCATCGGGGATGTCTCCACCAGGGGCAGCGTCAGGCGGACTGCATGCTGCGATAAGAAATATCCCGATACCGATCAATGCCCAAAAGTTGGCAGCTTTCATAGTTGTGCAATTGCGAATTCTGTTTAATTATCTTTCCTTTTTCCCCTCAGCCATTCAATGGCTAAGAAAACAAAGATAGCCGCAAAAGCCCCGATAAGGAACCAAAGGGCGATGCTCGGCTCTTGAGCAGCTGCTTGGATAGTTTCCTTAACGACAGGAAGTGCAGCCTCGGTCGATCTATCGGCGCTCGACTCCATCACTCTCGATGCAATCGCAGCTTTTTCAACGCCGCCAAGTGATGCTTGTTGTACCCCCGAAGAGCGTACCCTCGAAAGGAGATGGACAATCCCGGCTCCGATGATAGTTATGATGCTCGCCGGCAGCAGGCTTTTCAGCCGCTCTGTGATTCCCGGAACCGCCTTGGGGGCGATGATGATATATTTGTTTGCAAGCTTGTAGTGGTTTACCTCCTTTCCCTTTGCTGAGTAATGGAACTCTTCCGAAACCACAAGGCCGGCATCCTGCAGATGTTTAAGGTTGTAATGGACGGTCGGAAGCGGAATGTGCAGCTTGATAGAAAGTTCCGTGGAGGTCGCCTCCTGCTCTGCAAGGTAATCCAGCATCTTCCTGCAGCTCTCATTGCTTATCACTTTTGCAACTGCTTTTGCCTTATCTTCCTGCAGGTTGAGGAGGAGAAATGAGCTTTTTGCCATCACCCGAAAGAAGGGTTGTATGTTTAAAAAAGTTTGTATGGGTTGGAGGTTGGTGCGAAATGGGGGTTGCCATCCTTTTTGCGAAGCTCAATGATTGGAACTTTGAGCTGACAGGGGGACGCCTCCGAGCGGTAGCGAGCGAGGCACAAAAAATGGATATTTTTTCGTGTCCCTTACAGGGATGTCAGCCTTTGGAGGTAGAAACAAAACTGAGCTTGATGGCAACCCGAACGAAGTGAGAGTTTCGCACCAACCTCTATGGGTTGTGGTAGGTTAGCCGGCTGAAGTGACTTAACCAAGAAACCCAACAACAACAATGGGCTCGACGGTCAAATCCTCGCTTCGCTCGGATTTGCCCTGCTCGGTCACCCCGGAGGGGGCAAGTCCCCCGACCTCGCCTCGCCATTGTTGTTGGGTTTCCCGACCGGATAAATAGGAATGTCAAAACCAAAACTTCAGGCTCCTGACTAAGTACTATGGGTTCAACGGGCATGGAAGTTAATGGTTTAGGTTCATTCCCGCCGATGGCTGCCCTCAGAGAAATACATATAAATACAGTCTCCCCGGCTGCTCAATGCATGAAAAAAAGGGGGATTGTAGACATCCAGTTTAATTGGATATTTATCATTATAGCCGGCGCTTTGATCCTGATGTTCTTCGTCTCCCTCATCAACAAGCAGCGTTCTCTGTCCGACATCCGGTCAAGCCAGACCATTGCATCGAACCTTGATTCCATCCTCACGGGGGCGCAAATATCGACGGACACCTCCAATACCATTGACCTTCCCGCTGTCCCCATCTCATTTTCCTGCGATGACTTTTCCGTCGGCCCTGTGCGAAGGAACCTCCTTCTCGACATCGTGTTTTCCCCATCCCTCCTGAGGGGGAAGAAGATGATAACGTGGGCATTGGACTGGAGCGTCCCGTTCCGGGTGGCAAATTTCCTCTACCTCACCGACCCTGAGCTGAGGTACATCATCGTGGATAACGCAAAAAACCTCGGGAGAAAGATAGTGGATGCCATGCCGAAAGAGGTGAATAAAGAAGTAGTCGCAAGGGCCAATGTAGGTTCCCTTATAGATAAAAACAACTACCACGTCCGCTTTGTGTTTCTTGGAGACCCGCCGGATACTCCTTTTGCCCAATTCCAGGGAATGGATCCGGATGCCGTAAGCGCGGTCAGCTTCCCCGACCTGGCAGACAAAGGAGACATCCTGACGACGGGAAGGGCAGCCTTTTATTCGTTTGACAAGGCAGATGGAAAATTTAAATCCCCCCAGGCAACCTTCTACCTCAAGGAGGAATCGTTTTTTGGCGCCTTGTTTGCCCCCGGAGCAGATGGCTATAATTGCGCCATGAAGAAAGCATTCCGCAAGCTGGAACGGGTTGCAGAGATGTATGCATCCCGGTCAATTTCATTGCAGCAGTACTATGGCCCGGGTAATCCCTGCTCAACCCACCACCGGTCTAACACCATCCAGGAAATCGGCATCGCAGCAAAAAGCCAGAGTGAAAAATTCCCCACAACCCTCGCGGACATCCAGAAAATTCAGGAGAATGCGCGAAGGCTGGGAGATGAGCAGAACCAGCAGCTGCAATTGATTTCATGCCCGCTCATCTACTAATCAAAGTTTCCCACTATACATTATGGTAAACTGAAAAAATAAAGCAGAAAAGATACAAAATAATGCAGCTCAATGTGCAAAACTAGGATTGATAATATAAGGATAATTGGTTGAAATTAGGAATAAAAAGCGATGAGCAATAAAAAAGTAGCTAAAAAAGAAACATGAGAAAGAAAAAATCACAGATCCAGATGGGAGAAAGTGTCGCTATCCTCTTTATCTTCTTCATCCTTATCGTATTTGGGTTTGTTTTTTACACCAAGGTGTTGAAGAGCTCCTCCAAGGTGGAAATCGAGGAAAACATCCAGCTGAAGGCCATCGCCGTCGCCCAAAGGGCTTCGTTCCTGCCGGAGCTCCAATGCTCGCAGGAAAACGTGAGGATGGAGAACTGCATTGACCTGCTCAAGCTCAACCATATTGACGAAGTGGCATTAAAAAATAAGCTGTACTACTATGATGTGTTCGGATTCAGCAGGATTATCGTCGAGCAGAAATATCCGCTGACGAAAACCATGAAGGTCTATGAAAGCGTCCCGGCAGCCTTTAAGAACAAGCTTGCAACGTTCATCCCCATCTCCCTGTACAATGCGACGGAAAACAGCTACGGCTTTGGCGTCCTCGCCGTTGAGGTGTTTTCCCCATGAAAAAAGGCCAGATGGAAATAATGGGATTGGCTGTTATTGTGATTCTCGTGAGCGTGGGAATTCTGTTTGCCATCCGTTTTGTCATTCTCAAGGAGCCGACTGATTACAAAAAAGGATTCACCCAGTCTGAGCTCGCTTCCAACATGCTCAGCTCCATGCTCCGGATAACGGCAGCAAACTGCAGCGGGATGTCATTCACGGAACTGTTCCAGCACTGCGCAAGGAACCCGTCAACAACTGATGAAATCTGCTCAAACTTCCCCAATCCTCCCAGAACTTCCTGCAATTTCCTCAACCACACCGTCCAAAGGCTGTTCAACCAGACGTTCGGGGCATGGAACGTTGCCTATGAGTTTTCCGCAATGGCATCCTCAAACAAGCTGTTAAAGGCAGGAAAGCCCTGCCCCAAAGGCTTCAAGAGCAAGCTGTACCCCATCCCCGTTGACCCCGCAAGCCAGAAGACCCTTGAGCTTGAGCTGCATATCTGCGACTGAATGGCAGAGCAACGGGAAGACTGACCAAAAGGTTTATATAACAAAACATAACATTTTATTATATTTCATTACAAAGGTGGTTCATATGGTACAAACCCTCTTAGAATTGGGCGAGCGTCAGGATAGGGTTATCAATATCGTCAAAGGAAAGTATGGGATAAAAAACAAGTCTTCGGCAATAAATTTTGTCATCAACAAATATGAGGAAGAATTTCTCGAGCCCGAGCTCAGGCCCGAATATGCCGAGAAGATAAGAAAGTTGGAAAAAGAAGGAGAGTTCCTCCACTATAAGGATTTTGAATCCTTTAAACGGGCAATGGAAGATGCATAATTTCTCTGTTGAGGAGAACCTCAACAAAACCATGCTTAAGCTAAAGAAAAAAGATAGAGTGACCTATGATGCAATAATGAAAAAAATGGGGGAGATTATAAATAGCTCTGACATCGAGCATTACAAGAATTTACGGAACCCCTTGCAGCAATTCAAAAGAAATCCGACCACCCCCAGTCCAAGACTGGGGGATTGCTCGCTCCCTTCGGTCGCTCGGTCGGATTTCTAAGCATGCAACCATTCTGGATGGGGCTTCTGCGCCAACCACCGGTCAAAGACCGGATGGAATGGTTGCATTCAAGCGGACCCACATCAACGGCCCGTTCGTGCTGGTGTTCCACTACAATAAGGCAGAAGATCAAATACGCTTCTACGACTTCGACCATCACGACAACATATACAGGAAACCGTTAACCCCCGTGTAGAAAATCTCATGCGCCATCCAAAGCCGCCCTTGCCAATGGGAGAAAGAAAATATCTGTATCTAATTCCAATCGAGCCTTTTGATGGCAACGTTTAAATATACCAAGAGTTCAGGGATTCCCATGCATCGGAAAAACCACTGTAAAGGGAAAAAAGGCCAGGGCATGCCGATGAACGTGATCATTATTGCGGTCATGGTGCTTGTTGTCCTTGTTGTTCTCTGGTTTATCTTCAAAGGCAGAACAGAAAAGTTTGCCACAGGATTAAACCAACAGGATTTACAAAGGGATAGATTTGTTGATGAGGAGCTTCCTAAGTTGTTGGGGGGTGTGACTGCTGGCGGAAGTAGTGTACAAAGTTGTGTTCCTAATGTTGCATGTCCCATTACATCGGCAGGCGGTTGCCCAGCGGGTTGTAGGCTAGATGGATCAAAATGTATTCACGATTGCGATCTCTATAACTCAAGAATTAGCAGTTGCCCAAGCCCATATTGTAAAGTCCAATAATCAGTTTACCAATTCTCCAAAACCCCTGCCGATAGTTTTCTCCTTTACCTGCCAACCCCGACACCCGCGTAGTCCTGCCTCAATTCTTCCATCAGCCTTATTGCATTTTTCAGGCTGTCGGAAGGCAGCCGTTCTATCGAGAAAACGCCTTTAAAGGAATCGGCAAAATCGGGGTTGTTAAAGAACGATAAAAGCAGCCCAATATTTTTCTGAACTTCCTTCCTGTCTCCACGGTGAACAAACTTAGCAACGGCCCCGAAATCGATGTGGTGGCATAGTGCAACAATATCCCTTGCATCAGTTAACCGTGCAGAATGAATCTTGAGGGCAATCAATAGCTCCTTTGCGGGAATTCTTATGTGTACCTCTTTCTCTATTCCAACGATTTTCTTGGCAGCAGAATTCTTAAGCAAAGTTTCGAAGCAAAATGATGCATTAGTGTTCCTGGAAACAACACTTCCCGCCATGATATCGACGGTAACTGGCAACTTTGTCTTCTTTTTGTAGCAGGCAATAAATCCAGAGTAAACATCCTCCAAATCTCTTCTTTTTTCCAAAACGAACTGTTTCTGATGGAGAATGCTCTGAAAATTCCCAAAATCTTTCCTGTCCATGCACACATCTGCATCAACAGAGAAGCGGTGCATATATGCCGATACTGCATAGCCGCCGATAAGAACAAACGGCAAACCGGCTGCCTCGAAGGAATGCAAAATATCAAAGATTTCATTTTCCCGCTCGATAAATGCGTCCATCATGGCTGAGAATATGTTGCCTCCATTTGAGGAGGGTATAACTCGTCCAACATCTCCAACGCGGGCTGGAAGTTAAAGCGGTATTTCTTTGCCCACTCGACAGTTTTTGCCAAAGGTAAAACGGGGATATCGTCACAGTATTCCTTTTCGATTTCCGTTCTCCGCGAGATGACAAAGTAAATGCCTTTTTTTTTTTCGTTTTTAAACGAATAAGATATGCCTAATCCGGAGAAGTATCCCACCCATGCAGCCTTGTCTTTTTCCACCACCTCAATAAAAACCGGATAAGAATCCCTGCTCCTCCCGATATTATAGCCGCCCTTGGCCCAGATAAAAACCGCATCGGTGCTCGTGAAGGCATATTCCAATCCCGCTAAGTTCGGCAACAAATAGGCATCATTCAAGGCAATGGTTGCGGAGGACAACACGATTAATCTTTTCATTTCCTTATAAAAAGAATTGTTCCGATTAATCTGGATTGCCTGCCCATTTCTTTTCAAGGCACCGATGGCCTCCAAAGCCAACACCCATTTATAGGTCCATCCATAAGACTCCCGTATTTTTTTTGAGATTTTTCTAATTGAATCTCCACCTCGGGCAGCTATCACTATTTTCGCAACATAGGGGTTAATTTCTGCAAACATATTATCATTATAATGATAATTTATATATAAAACTATCGTTTGCAGGTATGCATTAAGCTCCGTTAAGAGCGGCTCTGCCATCCTAAGGTCAAAACTCTATTGATGAAAACAACAAGACCGTCGCGGGGGGACGTCCCTTACGGGGACGCAGGGCCATCGTTCAGCCCATCGGGAGTTTTGAAGATTGCAGAGCCGCTCCGATAGGAGCTTAATACATACGTTTGCAGATGAGGATGCCTTCCAAACACTAACTGCTGCAACCTTCACTCACCAGGAAACCAAACTGAGGTATTTCGCTTTTTTCAAAGGCTGGAAATGTTCATCCCCCGAGAGAAGAGCGTCAGCATTGCATATCTTCGCTGTCGCGGCAACAAAAGAGTCGAGAAGCGGTATTCCAAATCTGTGGGCGATATTGGCGGCTTCCCATGCAATGTCTTTGGTAAGGGCCGACAATGAGGCCCTCTCTGAGCTTTCGGCAATTGCTAGGAATTCAAGAATATCCTCCTTGGCCGCCCCAATCTGGAGGAGTTTTTTTGCCGTCTCTGAAAAGGCGGCGATAGGAATAACCAGCCAATCTTTTTTATTTTTGGCGTTTTCGACAATGGAGACCGCTTTAGCCTCTTTTTGAAACAGTGCAATAAGAAACCAGGAATCGGTGCAGTAGCGCATGAAGTCAGCCCTCCCGTGCCCGCTCCTCTTCCATCTCCTTCCATACCTTGCGCCAGTCAAATTTTGGAATCCTGTCTAAAATTTCTAACATCTTATCCTCAGGGGTCATACCCCCCTCAATCCTGTTGAGAAACATCTCTCCATTGGGCATATGGGTTAATTTAAGGCGCCCATTTTCCATTAATCCATCTTCATCCCTGATTATCTTAGGGATGGTAATCTGCCCTTTTTTTCCCACCTTCAGCGTCTCGATAATGAGGGAACCCTGCGCCATTCCAAGTGAGAGAATTTCGGATTATTTAAACTTTTCGGAAATATGCAGTAAATCGGATTTTTCTGGGCACGGGGATAATTCAAATAAAGATATTCTATCAGTTATTGACTGATGGCGTAAACCTGCTGGAAATGCAGCGGGAGTATCTTTATTCTCAGAAATACGACCCGAGCGACCGAAGGGAGCGAGCAATCCCCCAGTCTTGGGCTGGGGGTGGTCGGATTTCTTTTGAATGGTGTAATCCCAAAGCGAGAATTTCCAGGATAATGGAAAAGATTTCCTCAAGGCATTTTCAGGACGGCCTTTCGGGAGTTTATGGGAAAGTGGATGAAAAAATATTTGAAAAGCACAAGAGAGCCATTTTAGATTTGGCTTGAGGCGGCAAGATAAGGGATAATAAGGATGCCAGCAGGTGTAATGGGGCAGGCTGCATAGAAGAACAGCCCCCCAACACCCAAAACCATTCGAAAGGTTTAAATATAACATAGCCCAAAGTTAGCCTATTGGTTAAGTGTTGGAATAAAGTATTCAAACGAGGTGCTCAGGAAATGAAAAGAAAGGCTCAGGGTCTCAGTCTCAATACGATTATCATTGCAGCGATTGTTCTGATTGTTCTCGTTGTCCTCTGGGCAATATTCACCGGAAGGATGGGGAAGTTTACCCAAGACATCAAAACCCAAGATTTAAAAACCCAAGAATCCGCAAATAAGCTTGCAGCAATGTCTAAAGGTAACTGCCTAGATATTGCCACCAACGGTTGTGCTGGACTTAAAAAGGATGACCTTTGCAGGATTGATAATGCAGGGGCTTGTGGTCTTTGTTCGGCGGATGCAGGAACTTGTACTGCACCAACCCCTTAATTTTTCTTTCTTTTTTCCTTTTATTTTTTTTCCCTAGAACATGCCCAGATACCTCACCGAGACCACGCTGTTTGACATCGCTGCATTAATCGCATTGCTTATCCTTCTTGGCTTGCTGCTCCAGAGGCTTGAAGTCCTGAGCGAGTTTGGAAGAGTCCTGGATGTAATAGGTAGGTAGCGCTTGAGCGCCATTCAACCCTTTGGCTTCATCCTTGACAGCCACTTTTTCCTTTGGGTTTCGAAGTTGGAAATTTCTTTTGGCCAGCAATCCATCCCAAGCTGGTTCCCCTCCGCCGAAGCTTTCGATAGTTTTTCCATATGTATGGAGATCTGCCCGTCAAATCCTCGTATCTTCTCTCTTATGCCAGCTTTTCCCATTTTCCCCCCACTCTTTGGTAGGAATCCTCAACCACATCGAAAAGCCGGATCATATCCTGATGCGACAGGGTTGTCTTCGGGGCGGGTTTACTGCCTCTCACGCACCGGAAAACTGCAATAAGCTCAGAGGCCTGTTTCCTCGAAAAGCCCGCCTTGAATAGTAATTCCATAAATCCCATCGTCGAGTGCTCTTTTCCATCGAGGAGAGCCTCAGTAAGGTAAACCGCGCGAAGCCTGAGAATGAGCGGATAGATGATGCTCGGCAGCTCGCTCTGGAGCTCAAGGAGCCTTTGGGTGATCGCTAAAGAACTCTCCGTTGTTTCTATAAACTTTTCCAGGCTCTTCTTTGAAGGCCTTGCGTTGCGATACTTTTCCAGCAGATCACCGTTAAAAATGGGCCTGGATTCCCTTAACACTGGTAAAATGAATGAAGGATTGACTTCGATGGCATTTTCGAGCTGCTCTACGGTTCCATGAGAAGCTGTCAAAAACACCCCGCCCTAAGGTCCCAAGGGGACAAAAACACAAAATGTTTTTTCGTACCCCGGAGGGATACAAGAAATGTGAAGCATTCCTTCGTACCCGGAGATTGCGATGGGTAATTTCTGTTGTTTCCCTGCCCCCCAGAGACCTCTTCGGGGACGGAGAAATAAATTCCTAAACTGCTGCGGACTGAAGCCCGCTAAGGGTTCTTTCCTATCCGGGCCTAAACCAGTGGCCGGCAGAAAAGATTTATATACAATGTTGCTCAGGGAAGAGATATGCGTCAAAGCATGAAAAAAAGAGGCCAAACATTGCTCACCACGAGGTGGGCAGTGATATTCTTGATTTTGTTCTTCCTGGTCCTGCTTCTTATCATCATCAAAGAGAGGGGAGAAGCCATCCTCCCCATCGCATGAGGCTGAAAAAAGAGAACATGGAAAAAAGTGCATATAAAAAGGCCCAGGAGTGGGGGATGTCGCTGACGTCCATGCTCATCTTAGGGCTTTTTTTCCTTGGCATTGGGCTCCTGTTAATTCGGGAAATAGGAGCGGCAATGGCAACGGGGTATGACAAGCAGGCCTGCAAGACCAGCGTCGTCTACAACGCAAAATTCAGGATTCCCTTCATTGAGCGCGAGGAATTGGCCGTCGACTGCCCCACAAGATACATCACGATAGATTCCGGCAATGTCCATTACGAAACGAGGGGCAAGAAAGTCAAGACGAAGATAAAGTGCGGCAATCTGGGGTCAAAGGAAGAAAAAGACTGCTGGGTCGGAAGGGTCAATGAAGTCATCGCAGGCGCCATGTTCGACTGCTGGGACCAGTTTGCCGCAGGGCAGGTGGCTGTGTTCAGCAAGTACCAGGTAGAAAGGCAATGCCTCATCTGCTCAAGGGTTGATTTCAGCCCGGGAGTCGTAAGCCAATTCGGGCCAAGTGCCCGCTCGTACATCAGCTTTTATGGCGGCATTGAGGATAAGAAAGACTCCAAGGGACTTGCAAAAATGAATCCAATGAAGGATTACCTTCAAACCCATAAGCCCATAAACCACGAGATTACCTATTATAATTTCCTAAATGATTTGACTGACACCGTCAGGTTGCCCTCTTATGATTATCAACTGGACAGGGCCTATGCAGCAGTCTTCATTGCCCTGAACCAATACCAGATAAACACACTAAAAGATGCTGCATTAGACAAAATATTGCGATGGGTTAAAATAAAAGACGACCAAGGCAACACCCAGGACATCCAATTTGTGAATTCTTTTAAATGGGTGCCTTATGATGAGGTGAAAGACGCATGCGACATCTTAGTGTAAAGAAGAAAGGGATGGTCTGGAGCACCATCGGAAAGATCCTCTTAGTGATATTTACCCTCTTCATTGCTTTTATGATTTTAGCAAAATTTTCCGGAAAATCATTCGAGCTGGGAGACTATATAAAAAAGATTTTTGGCATTGGGTAAGATAAGGCAGTATGAAAAAGAAGGGATTTATAGTCTTTGAGACCCTCATGAAAGGGATTTTGGTACTTATCGTTCTTGGATTTGGGATAAAATTAATCGGCTCCCTTTCTTCGAACCCCATCCAATACCTGCTTGGGTTTGGGGACATCAAAAAGTTTGACCAATCAATTTCCGAAAGGTTTGAAACTGCATCTCTTGAGGACAAAGAGGCAAGAGAATCAGTTTATGGGCTGCTTTATGCCCTTAATAAAATTGCAGTGTACAACAAAGAAGAAGAAGGCCGCCGCTCCAAGAGGGGAATTTTGCCATCCGACTTCCGGACATTTGGAAGCATTAAAGTTGAGCCCGCCATGTTTAATAAAAGGAACGTGATCCTAAAGGGGAATACCAAGGAAGAAGTGGCTGAGCAGGTTGCTTTAAACGTCCTCACCTGCGACACTATTTTTGAGGATGGCGCAAGAGACAACACAAGATGCTTTTCTTTG
Organism: Candidatus Woesearchaeota archaeon; assembly: GCA_016188175.1. Taxonomy (GTDB): domain Archaea; phylum Nanobdellota; class Nanobdellia; order Woesearchaeales; family JACPBV01; genus JACPII01. The sequence goes on from JACPII010000008.1 coordinate 32,081, forward strand.
GATACAACCCAGCTTCCGGAGAAAGATGTAAATGGAAATAGGCTGATTATCGGGCGTGAAGATGTCGCCAAGGCATTTTTAAGAATTCGCGACACCCCCGACAAATGTAATGTTGACCTCCAGAAGGCCCAGGAAAGTTTCGGATCCATTACGAGTGATCAAGAAATATGCTTTGAAGCATGCAAACAGAGAGTTCGTGACCTCATCGGAGATTGGACATGGTATAAGCCTTGGCAACTCTTTAACTGGAACAACTGGCATTGGGACAAAAATTTAGAGTTTGGAAACAAGTTCATCAAGCTTAGCGATACCCACGAAATTTCTGGTTTTGGTGCCCTTCCCTTCCTCAGCATTTGCGGAGACAATAAAAATAAAAACGAGATTCATGTCACAACCAAAACAGAGGATCAGATAGACTCCTATCGCCAGAAAAAAGATAACATTTGTGAAATAGAAAAGATCGACCAGGCTTTTGGGTTTGTGGTTCATGATTTTTCTCTGCCCCAGGAATCGCCGTACAGCGGCAATTGGGCAAAAGACACCGTCAAGCAATGGTTAGGCGCTTATGGAAACCCAAAATATATGCTTTATTACGAGCAGTTTCCAAAAGGGGAAGATGTTTACTGGGAGCCGAATGCATATGGCGTTGCCTTCACAACCATTGTTGGAATTGAAATTGGCGGAGCCCTAGTTGGCGCCGGGTTGCCTTATGTGGGAAAAGCTTTTGTTTGGGTTGGCGCCAAGATTATACCAAAATTAACATTTGGGTTGAGTAGCTTATGGATAAATGTCCTCCAACCCGTGTTGATTGATGCTGGAAGATATGGGGCAAATCTTGCAGTTGCAATAGTAAAAAAGATACCCGTATTTGGAAAAACAGCAGTTGCAGAGTTAGACAAACTATATAAAGAATTTTTTCCTGCAGCAAACCAAGCGACAAAACAAGCCTTCGAAGACCTGTTTATAGCTGGAAAGCAGGCATATTATTCATTGTATCGGAAGGTCCTTGCCAACAACATGGTTGAGGATTACGTCCAGGTCCAGGCAGACAGGACAGTAGCAAGAGTCCTCAAAAGCCTCAGGCTGGATAAGATAAGCCCTGAAGCTGTTGATGCGATTAAGATGCAATATCGTGCTGCCCTGCAGCGTGCAAGAGACAGGCTTGAACAGGCAGAGGAATCATTTACTGATGAAATCTCGGGAAAGATTACCAGCAAAGCAAAAAATCTTATTAATGAAGAGATAGAGAATGCATTTAGGCAGTCAACTTATGATGACGAAATACGATTAGTAATCAAGAAGGTTATTGACGCCAGAAAAAGCATTTTGAGTGAAAGGATTAAAGCAGCCGACAGGGAACTGGTCATTAAAGCAAACGAGCTCGTATCAGAACTTGCCGAAGCGGAACGCTTGGGATACGTCTTAAAAGAAGTCGAAAAACTTGAGAAGGAAAAGGGAATAAAGATGTCCCAGGGTGACATTGCTAAGTTTATGGGCCAATTAAAGAAACAAATTCAGGACAGCATGGATGGCCTCAACAATGAAAAAGCCATTTTAGAAAGTGAGCTAAAAGGGCTCACGGGTAAACTCGACGAGATGGTGAAATTCCCCGGCACTGCCGTTGATTTCATTGAGAAAGAGCTTCCACAACTGGAGAAAAGGGGTGAAATGCTCAAAAACCTCATAGCTGCAAAGAAAAAAGCCGTTCTTTTGGAACGGGACTTCCTATCCTCTAGATATGGCGCTTCACAACGCCTCAAAGACCTTGGCATCGATGAGTCCCTCATTGGAAAAGAAAAGGCGCTGCAACAGGCAGATAAGCTAGTCAGAGAAAATATAAATAGATTAGAAGGTGAGATTTCCAGCATGGATGTTGAACTTGGGGCTGTCTCGCAACAGCTTAGTGAAGTCGGAGAATTAGCTTCTTTAAAGCAGGGTTCCAATCACATGTTAACCGCTCTTGAGCAGCAAAGGGCCTCGGTAGCGAAAGTCGAGGCAGAACTCAGCCCAAAAAATCCGAGGCTTCTTGGCAACCTCAAATTTTCCCTTAAGAATAACCTGGTCAAAGATATGGATGAAGCCGTGCTAAGGTGGGGCCCCCAAGCCATTGCATCTGCCTACCGGACGAATATCCTCTTTAATGCCCGAAACAAGCTCCGTGAGCTGGCTGGCGGCCTGTCCGTTGACGAAAGGGCAAAAATATTGATAGAAATCCTCGAGACAAATGGAAAATCTTTGAAAAACATGCAGGAAAGCGACATGATTAGGTTTGTTCTTTTCAGCAAGCAAAACCAGCAGATCATCGATTCTATCTTTAAAAATGGAGATTACATCTGGGATGATATCCTTTTGCAAAAAGTTTCAGCCGCCCAAAAGGGTATATTTACAAAACAGATTGATGATGCAATAACGTTGATTGTTGACCCAAAAAAAACAAAGCTATCCCCTGACGCCCAATGGTTTCTCGGCTGGTCAACCCGGCTGGAAAAAGTTGCTGGCTTCCTCAGTCCTATCCAAAACAAGAGGCATGTTGTTGCGGCGGCCGCGGTTTATTATGCCTTGAAGCTTGAAGACCAAAAAGCCCACTTCTATGGGGTCGGGACAAACGCATTGGGCTTTAAAAAAGTCCAGTCGCCCCCAGAGCCATTGGGCGAAGACAACATTAAAGGATACCTCCCAGCAGATTATGATGCGATGGACAGCCAGCAAAAACAGGAATGGCTCGAAAATAATTTTTACCCAAAAATAGAGAACGAGGGCGGTTTTCAGGGGCTCCTTCCTGAAGTGAGGGACTTCTACATATCTCTTACAAAAGATAAATCAGCAGTCTGGGCAGACCAGTTTCCTGACAGGTTTCATTTGGTCAGCCCCTGTTACGCCGACTTATTCATCACGGTTTCAAGATGCACCTGTTATGGAAGGCCAACCAAAGACATGAAAGTTATCTGGTTTGAGGATGATGAGATATACAGAAGCGGGGAATATAATGGCAAGCTCAACCAAGAAGTTCACCTCTCTTACAATAGGAAAGATACTCGAAAGGCGGTTTACTTTACCGACAAAGAAAAGAAGATTGAAGGAAAATATAACCAGATGCTCTACAAGCTTGACGAGAATGACCATCCGGTAAAATACTGCCCCGATTCAGGTTACTTTACCATTGATGATGAATACCATCCAAAGTGCATAAAAATAAATCCTGTTTTGCAATACCGTCCACAGTGCATAAAAATAAATCCTGTTTTGCAGCAAGGGATCCAGCCCAACTACTGCTACCATGGAAAAAGCATAGCATTGTCCGCTGCCCAAACGGGGCTCTTGTATGTTCTCCCGATTGGAACGTCTATTGCTTTAGGCACAACGTGGGGAGGCACCTGCGTTGCCGCAGGCGTTCTTGCGCCCCTTGCCCCATTATGCGGTGCAATGGGTGCTTTCGTTGGGGGAACCATTGCAGGCATCGGAGGATCGCTTACGTACGCATTAATCAGCACCAACCACCAATGGCCCCAGCACAGCTAACATGGCAAGACAAAAAAAAGTGATCATCACAGTGATTTTGATTGTCCTGGGGATAAGTATAGCGGGAATAATCTCCCTGGTGCAGAAGCAGGTTCCCGTTGAAAAAAACGAATACTT
>JACPII010000009.1 GCA_016188175.1 Candidatus Woesearchaeota archaeon
ATCCGCCACGAAATATTTATATATCCGAACGTATTATACATTATAAACATAAAACATTGGAGGCACCAACATGGTAAGCATAACCTTATCGGTTCCGCAGGAACTGAAGCAGGAGATGGACTTTTTTCAGGATATCAACTGGAGTGCAGTAGCTCGGGAGGCAATCAAGAGAAAAGTTTTCATGCTTGCGAAATTCAAAGAATTCACCAAGGATAGCAGTTTTTCTGAAGAAGATGCCCTTAGGCTGGGGAGGGAAGTTAACAGGAAACTCGCAAAAAGGTATTCCAAAAATAGGGGGAATTAGATGGAATTGGTTATTGATGCTAATCCCCTTTTTGCAGCCCTCATCAAGGGGAGTTTTACTGCCAGCATCATCGCGAGTTATGGGGTTAGGCTCTTTGCTCCTGAATTCTTGTTCGAGGAGTTTCTTGAGCATAAAGAAGAAATACTCGGGAAGGCCAAGCGTTCTGAAGAGGAGTTTAGAGAATTATTCAGCATTCTTACTAAGCTGATCAAAACTATTCCGTCTAAAGAAATTGGCCCCTTTTTGGAGGAGGCCAGGCAAATTTCACCTGATGAGGACGATGTCCCTTATTTAGCATTGGCTATTAAATTGAATGCTCCCATCTGGTCCAACGACAAGAGGTTAAAACGGCAGGACAGGGTTAAAGTTTATTCAACGGAAGACCTTAAGGACGAGTTAGGGGGGTGAAGTGTCAATGTTTGGTGAAGGATGGTGCAAAGCGCATTCCTGCCATTTTCCGGGAGAATTCTGAATCTCCATTAATTGTGCATAGAGTCCTAGAGGGCGATAGCCTTTATGTGGTAATCTCGCTGGGCCCGTTCACCCCTACGAACACGGTTGCCCTATTGCCTCACCAACCCAACCCAAATTAATCCCAACAAGGGGGCTATGTTGTGAATTCCTTGAATCCGTATAAGGAACTAAAGGCTATCGTCTAAGGCTTAATACATGCTGTTCTCGTATGGGTTTTTAAATCCCATGTCATTCTCCTGTTCTGCAATGAGGACCAAAAGAATACGGCCAAAGTACCGGGAAACTCGGCAGGTGTTCGGCCCGAACAGCAAAGCGATTATGCTTCCTGTTGCAGAGATGCTCGATGGATGGTTCCCTTTTGAGATAGCCCCCCATTCTATTGGCAGGTATCCCATTCCCCCTAGGTTTCACACATCCGACCGGACGCAAAGACGGGAAGACAGGGATGCAAATAATCGGAACTCAAAACAATTCGGGAAAAAGTGGAGGACCGCAATAAGCTATATTGTCGACATGGCTATTCTCCCCGCCACAAATTCTCCCGACCTAATTTCCAATTATGAACGGAATCTTGAAAACTGCGCACAAGCATATGCTCTTGGATCGGGAAGTGAAATAATCAAGGGCGTAGCTTTCTATGCCCATGAGCATAACCTCCAAGAGACCGTGGCAATTGATATCCTCCTTGCAATTGCCACCCCGAGGGAATCCCGTAAGAAATATTACCGAAAACTTGCGGATGCATTTGAGAATGGTGCGGTTCCCACGGGCATTGCAAGGAAGGGCATGAGCAGGAAGGCTCCCAAAGCAAACCTAAATGCCATGATGGGCGCTTATCATCGGGGTAAAATGGAAGCCATCAGCGAAGATACAGTAAGAAGGGTGTATGCCTGGGCCGAAAGCAAGGAGTTGAATACTGCAATGGCAATCGACGTGTTACAGGCGTTAAACACGCCCCAGGGAAGGAGGGGGAGGTATTATAACAACCTTGTCCTGGCCTTCACCAAAGGCGAAAATCCAATGTATTCTTTTCACGCCCCTGTCTCACCAAAACGATTAAATCTTATAGAAAGATTATCTTTCCACACTTAAGGAGTGGTGGAATGACTAATCTGGAAGTGTCGGAAACGCGAGGCGTTTCTGAGCACGTTAAGAACGCTCTTGGCGTTCTCAACGAAATGTGGGGGGCCGCGCGGGCATTAGCGAGCGACCATGCCCTCGGTCTTTGACCGGGGGTGTCTCCCAGCATTTTGGCGGAGTTAGTCTTTTTGGGTGAGCTTTTCCTTGTTCCCGATATCCTTCTCAGAAACCAGCCGCTGCAATGCCTGATATCCCTTTGCAGCATCCCTTTTAGCGACGATAAATGTCAGCTCGGAAAGCGTTGACACCAGCTCATAGATGTTGATATTCTCCCAGTGCAGCTGCCTCGTTGCAGAGGAGATGATTCCCGGCGTATGGAGAAAATCTCCCGCAAAGTTCAATGACAAAGACACCAGGTCTTTTTCGACGTGAAGTATCTTTTCCCCCTCAAGGCGTTTCTTTATCTTCTCAAGGTTTTTCATGTTGGTGATGATGCACACTTCGTAGTTCCCATGGATAATATTCAATGCATCGCCGCGCTCGTAGTCCACCAGGCTGTACACCGTCTTTAATTTGGTAAAAAGCCCCGGGGATTTTCTGATGGAGATGTCGCAGAGGTTCGTTTTCATCACGATCTCAGAATCATAGGTGAATGATGGCTTTTGGGTGAACGGCTTGATGCGCTCCGCATACCTCCGCAATGCCATGACTGCCGCGCTTTGCTGGACATCCTTTCCCAGCTCTTCGCTTATTTCAGGAAGCAGGAATTCAGCAAGGTTTGCATAGCTCACGATACCTTGTTCGATCGCATCATGCAGCAGGGGCCTGCTGCTTACCAGCTTTTGCACCACGTGGGCTATCGTTGCCATATAGCATAGCGTATTTGTTTAGCATCCTAAGGTCGAAATGCCTATGAGTTTACCTTGAGTCCGTCGCGGGGGCCGCCCTCCGTTCGGAACGAACCGGAACGCTGGATTCTCTCCTTCCCGAAGGGACAGGAACACTACGCTTACCCGTCCGGGAACATCCGAGGTGAAGCCGAGCGATGTGCCGGAAAATTCCGGGAATTTTCTCAGCACGCAGGACCATCATGCCCATTGTCGGGCGTTTCGAAGATGCTTAACAAATACCTAATAACGGATTGTTACGTCCATAACAGAAAGTTTATATAGTTTAAAAAACTTATCCTTTTTGAGGGTGGCAAAGTGAATATAGCGCTAATCGGGTTTGGAAAGATGGGAAGGCTTGTCAGGGATATTGCTGTAAGGCAGGGCCACAAGGTTGTAGCCGTCATCGACCCTCAGGCTGAGGGGGCGACGTCGAAGGAAATTTCAAAGTCATCCTTGCAGGGTGCCGATGCCTGCATTGAATTCTCTGTTCCCGAGGCCGTGGTGGAAAATATCAAAAAGGTCTCCGCCCTCAGGATGCCCCATGTTGTGGCAACGACAGGATGGTATAAAGACATCGAAGCCATCAAACCCATCATCAAAAAATCGGGAACCGGGTTGATCTATGGCTCGAACTTTTCCCTCGGTGTCAACGCCTTTTTCGCGATACTCGAACATGCTGCCGGCGTCATGGACAAGCTTCCCGAGTATGACGTTTTTGGGTACGAGCTGCATCACAACAGGAAGGCAGATTCTCCGTCGGGGACTGCAAAGACGATTGAACAGGCCCTCCTGGCAAACATCTCGAGGAAGAAAAAGATAGTGGAAGAAAAATTGGACAGGAAAATTGCTCCGGATGAGATCCACTTTGCAAGCGTCCGCGGCGGGGATGTCCCTGGAACCCATGTTGTTTGCTTTGATGCCCCCGCCGACACCATTGAGCTGAAGCATACGGCAAGGACCCGTGAGGGATTTGCCCTGGGAGCCATCAAGGCTGCCCAGTGGATCGTCGGAAAGAAGGGGTTTTATTCTGTCCAGGACATGATGAAGGACATTATCATCCAGAAAGGGGGAGGGGGTGGAAAATAAAATGCTCAAAGGAGTTTACACAGCAATCATTACCCCGTTTAACGAAGATGGCAGTGTCGATTACAATGCATTCAGGAAATTGGTGGAATTCAACATCAAGGGCGGGGTCGCAGGGATTGTTGTTTGTGGAACGACGGGAGAAAGCCCAACCTTAAGCCACAAGGAAAAAGAAAAACTGGTGAAAGTTGCGATAAAGAAGGCGAAAAAGAGAGTTGCTATTATCGCAGGTACGGGCTCCAACAATACTTCAGAATCCATCGAAGCATCAAAAAAGGCGCAGGAGCTGGGCGCAGATGCAGTTATGCTTGTCAATCCTTATTACAACAAGCCGACTCAGGAAGGGCTGTACAGGCATTTCAAAGCCGTTGCTGATTCAATCACCACTCCGGTCATCATCTATAACATCAAGGGCAGGACTGCCGTGAACGTGGAAACACCGACGCTTATGAGAGTTGCAGCCGAATGCAGGAATGTCATTGCCGTCAAGGAGGCATCGGGTGATATCAATCAGATGAAAGATGTCATTGCAAAGCGCCCTCAGGGTTTCAGTGTTTTAAGCGGTGACGATAACATGACTTTAGAGCTGATCAAGGCAGGAGGAGACGGCATCATCTCTGTCGTCAGCAATCTCGTCCCCAAAAGGGTTGTTGCGATGGTCAAATCAGCTTTGGATGGAAACTTTGCCGAGGCAGACAGGCTGAATGCTGAGCTTATCCCGGTCTATAAGGCAGCATTTATCGAAACCAATCCAATTCCCATCAAGGCAGCCTGCGCCATGAAAGGCCTCTGCAGCGAAGTGTACCGCCTGCCGATGTGCGAATTAAGTCCGGAAAACAGGGACAAGCTTCAGCAGGTGTTGAAAGAGTCAGGAGTTCTTTAAAGCCCTTTACGTTCAGGTGATTTCAACTTTAGGTCAAAAGCAACAGCAATGGCGGAGGCGAGCCGGGGACCGCTCTCCGTCCGAAGGACCGGAACTCTTCGCACACCCCCTACGGGGTGGCTCGTAGGGCAAAAGCAACCCGTGTTGCTTTTGACCGTCTCCCGCCAATGTTGTTGTTGCTTTTGACGGATTGATTCCAATCATTAACTGATGATGTTTACCTCGACATAATTCGCTTTCACAACATTTATAAAATTGCAGGCGAGATAAATCTCTATGGCCAGGCTCAACGAACCATTCACCGAACGGCACGGAACTCTTTATTTTGGGGGAGTTAGCGCCATAAGCTTGGCTAAACAGTTTGGCACTCCCCTGTATGCCTATTCGGCAGGCCGGATAAGGGATAATTACCATAGGCTGCTTCAGGCGTTCCAAAAGAAGAGAAAGAACTTCAGGGTTTTTTACGCAATAAAGGCAAACAACAACCCCAACATCCTCCGCATCCTGCAGAAAGAGGGTGCAGGAGCCGATGCCTCCGGCCCCAGCGAGATTGAGCTTGCATTGAAGGCAGGGTTCCATCCATCGAAAATTCTCTACACCGGAAACTATCCCAGCGACGAAGAGCTGAAGCTTGCATTTGAAAAAAAGGTCCTTATCAATTTGGATGATATTTCGCTTTTGCCGAGGCTTTTGAACATAGGGACTCCGGATTTTCTTTCGTTCCGGATAAACCCCGGCATCGGTGCTGGCCAGTTTAAGGGGCTGATATTTGCAGGCCCCGACGCAAAGTTTGGGGTTCCGGAAAATAAAGTTGTAGATGCCTACAGATCAGCAAAGGAGGCAGGAATAAAAAAGTTTGGAATCCACATGATGACCGGCTCCTGCATCATGGACCGAGCCTACTTTGCTTTGATTGCCGAAAAGCTCATCTCGATAGTCGGGGATATTGTCAGGGAAGTTGGCATCAGGTTTGAATTTATCGATATCGGCGGCAGCCTGGGAATCCCTTACAGGGAGAACGAGCAAGGATTGGATATCGGGAAAGTTGCCGGGAAAGTTTGCAGCATCCTTGCAGCGAAAGCAAAACAGTTGGGGATTGAAAAAACCGATCTGGTCATGGAGCCAGGCCGCTACATCGTTGGAGACTCAGGGATGCTCCTTGCCAGGGTCGATGCCATAAAATCAGCAGGAAAGAAGTTTATCGGCACCGATGCAGGCATGAACACCCTGCTGAGGCCGGCCCTTTACGGGGCATACCATCGGATCATCATCGCCAATGACATGGAAAGGAACGGGGCGGAAACTGTCGACGTCACTGGAAAAATCTGCGAAAATACCGACCGGCTTGCGAAGGACAGGGACCTGCCTCCGATAAAAGTCGGGGACATTCTCGCCATCTTGGATACAGGCGCCTATGGCTTTGCGATGGGCTCCCAATATAACTCAAGGCCGATGGCCGCCGAAGTGCTTGTCGATAGGGGAAAAGCATTCCTGATACGGAAAAGAGAGACGACAGCTGATCTGGTTAGGAATGTGGTTGTAAACTTTTTAAAGGGAATTGTTTTTCTTTCGAAAATGCCAAGCAAAGAGCCCGAACTAACTGCCCTGATCGAGAAATATGCATCGGGCCTATCCCATGAGAGAAAAGAGGAGGTTTTTCACGCTTTAGTCGGGAAATTTGGAGGCCCCCTCAACAGGCTTTCTTCCCATTGGAGAAAAAATGGAGATTCGATCGATGCCATTCTGGGGGCAGTTGATGAGGGATCCCTTTCTGTGAATACTGCACTGGACATTGCTTGCAACGCGGATGATTCTTATGATTCTGGTCTTGCTATGGGATTTCTCTTTCCGAATGCAGACATTCCCCAAAAAAAGGCAAAAGGGGGTTTTCCGAGGGGCTTCCGTGATGGCCAAATATTTGGATTGAAAGCAGATGATGGAACTATCCCTTTTGTTTATCTCGGATTGGGGTTGATAACCTCGTATCTCCTCCTCATCAAGATGGGGAAGCTCGACCATGGTCCCGTTATCGCCAGCCAAGCTTCATATGAGGTAATGAAATGGTCGTCGAGAATAGGTAAGATTGCATTGGGTTCTGGCTTTTTCGAAATGGTTCGAACAGGCCTTTTGGGAAATGATGCTCAAAAGAGTGAAAAATTGGTAACTAACGGGTTGTTTTATTTTGTCCGAAATCCCCTGTATGCAGGAATTATGGTTATGGCAGCATCGGGGTTAGCTAATGAAACAGTAATGGCATATCAAAGCATCGCACCCAATTATTTGAGGATTGGCCTCTTTGCCGCCGGGATAACCGTACTCGGAAGTGCCTTTTACAGGAGGGCGGTGAATGATGAGGCTATCCTAGAAAAGACATTTGGCAACGAATATGTATGTTACAAGAAAGCGACAAATCGGTTCCTCCCGACTCTCAGCAAGATACCCGTCATTGGGAGGATGTTAGGAAAATAAGAAATGAGTCTTCTTAAGCATCCTCAGGCCGAAACGCCTTTGAGTCCATCTTGGGTCCGTCGCAGGGGCCGCCTTCCGTTGCGAAGCAACCGGAACGCTAGATTCTCCCTCCTCCTGCAAGGCAGGAACGCTAGATTCTCCTCCTTCCGAAGGACCGGAACGCTGGATTCTCTACGCCCGAAATACCGGAACATTTCGCCTTCCCATCCAGGGACGCAGAACCCACCCTCCGTTTAGAGTTTTGAAGCCGTGGTTGGTGTTTTTTTGATAAGATTTATTAATGAATGGGAATTCCTGAGGGTATGCGCACAAATATGGTTCCCCGCATTGTTGAGAGACCATTAGAACATCTTTTTTGGGGAGATTCCAGTAATGGATACGAATCCCTTGTTAAAGCCATACGCCTTTTATCCATGAGAGATTGGAGGGGTGTTTTAAGGGGCCTCCTGGAATACAAATTAGTTGGGGTCGTTAATGGATTTATAGGGCGCGAGGGTGTTAATAAGCCAGAATCTGAAAATCCCCACTCAGAATATTCCCCCCGCAGGGTTGTTGTTGATTATGGGGGCGGCTTAGATTCTAAGGCTGCAACTATCTTTTCTCTCCGCGGACCGGAGGATGATCCTTTTGAGGTTCTCGGGAAGGGGGGAGATGGAAAATCAGGTTTGGGTTCGTTGGCAACGCCATCCGACGAGGAATCTGGCAAACCTGAAACCCGATGGTCAGTTGGAAAGGATAATATCTCGTCGGGATGGGCAGCTTACTGGAAAAGTTTTGAAACTCAAAGCCCGAGAGCCCGTGGAACTTCCGGAAAAAGGAAGAAAAGAACGGCCCATTAAAACAATATCAAGGGTTTCAGATAATTTTATATAGTAATCCATGACTGTCTTTATCAGCGATTTTTTTTAATCACGATAACGAGGGGGGAAAAAATGGATTTCGGTGCAAAAGGCCTTGAATCTCTTGCTTGGTTTGCCTGTTTCACTGATGTGGCACGTTTAGCACAATTGAGATTAGAGGCAAGGAATGGTGTCGATGAATCAAAATTACGGCAGGCGATGCCGGATAATTATTCTCAATGGAGGGATGATATTGTCGATGGAGTTTTGGAGAGCTTTCGTTGGTTGGACATTCTTAATGCATCCAACCTCCGAGGTCAGGGGGGTGTTGAGTTCCCAAAAACCTTAGACGACATTTTTGAAATGGTTGCTCAGGCCTCATATCGGGTTGGCGAGGCTGTTGCCTCAAGGGTATCAACAAGCGGGAAAATTGATTGTATCTTTCCATCGGGGACTGGTTTTTATGTTGGGCAGAGGGACAAGAGTGGAAATTTCTTTATGTATCTCTTAGATTTCAATTTCGCCGAGAGAAGAGGGGTGGATAATGCAGAACTTCAGCAAGAAGCGTGGTTACGCGTTCTTTATACTCCCGGAAACGATGCTCCCCAGAACAGTTCTTCTCCTGATGGATTGGCACATCAGGGCAATAGCATTAAGGGGCAGCCACCTAGTCAATCTTACCATATCGAGCCAATGCCAAAAAAGCAGTTAAGCGTTCCTCGTGGATATGTTCGTGGCAGAGCCCGGGATAAACTGGTTTTTTTGGGCCAGGGAGAAACTTATTGGGCAAAAACAAGCGATGCCCGGGTAATGGCCAACCGGACCAACAAAGGCCTAACATCCCTGCCCCAAAAGGAAAGTTATCAAGATTTTCTTGCCGGGTTTTATGGTCCCATTTCCCCACATTCAGCCGAAAGGGCTGCCATTAGGGGGCATTGAAGTTTCCAGCGTAACACAACTTTTTTAAATGTTTGATTCATTTTCTTGCATATGGAAGTTTCAGCTGCTGAAAGAATAAAAAATCTGAGCGCGTACGCCTTCGCCGCCATTGAAGAACAGGTCCAATCCCTAAAGAAACAAGGGGTCAATATCATTGACTTTGGCGTCGGCGACCCTAAAGAGCCGACTCCAGGCCTCATCAGGAACTACACCAAGCGCGCTATCGACAAGAGGAAGGATGCCGGCTACCCTTCATATGATGGCTCAGAAGAATTCAGGGAAACTGTCGCAAAGTGGGCGAAAGAGCGCTTTAACGTCTCCTTGAACCCGGCAAAGCAGATATGCTCTTCTATCGGCGCAAAGGAGGCAGTGTTTCATTTTCCGGAAGGCTTCATCAACCCCGGGGATGTTGTGCTTTGCCCGAATCCAGGCTATCCGCCTTATGAGCGGGGAACTTTATTTGCCGAGGGAAAGCCTTATTTTTACAATCTTCTGAAGGAAAATAATTTCCTCCCG
>JACPII010000096.1 GCA_016188175.1 Candidatus Woesearchaeota archaeon
CCGCTCATGGAAATAGTTGAAGTAGGCATCCAGCTTTTTGTGAAGCTGCCTTGAGGCGCCGACCATAAGATATTCGCCGCTTGCCCCAGATTTCATCTCTTTGAAGTAATTTTCCTGCGCCGCCTTGATTCCTTTTCAGGCCATAAGATGTATGCCCCATATGGCGCTGGAATACTCATAGGGCCAAAGGGCTTCTTTGACGCAGTGGGCCCTTATCAGATAGGCGGAGGCAACCTTAGTTACATCACTCCCGACTGGCGCATTAAAAAGCTTGACCATGTGCAGGTCCACGATCCGGGAACGCCGAATGCAGCAGGGGTTATTGCCATAGCTGCAGCCATGAATGAGCTGGATAAAATAGGGATGGATAATGTTGCTGAGTATGAGCATGGGCTGATGAAATTGGCATGTGACGGTTTAAGCGGAATAGGCTCAGTTGTACTCTACCCCCATGATATGTCGGGGTCAATTTTACCCTTTGATATCAGGGATATCCCCCATAAGCTTGTGGCAAGAGTCTTAACCTCAGAATACGGCATCAGTGTCCGTTCCGGCTCATTTTGTGCCTACAGGCTGGTAAACAGGCTTAAAGGAATACCCCCTGAGCAGGAAATTGATCTGGAGCATCAAATAGATAACGGATTTACGTCTGCTATTCCCGGCATGGTGCGTGCAAGTGTCTCTCTCTTTAACAGGGTTGAAGACATAAGGAGGTTAGTAGGGGCTGTTGGAGACGTTGCAGAAAAAGGGCTTGGCCATTTTACGGGAAGGTATCGGATGGATTATAAAACTGGCGAATGGTATCTTATGGCACGCTAGGCAAACTTAAGCATACCCAAAACTATACTCTTCCTCACCTTAAACTCCCCCGGCGTCAATCCAAGGTATTCAAATTCCTTAAAATTTTTTATGATGGAAACAAGCCGCGGGTAGAAATGCTCCAGCTTGTATTTTTTCAGCAGTGAATGGTAATCCCTGAAATCAACCTGGCAGCGGCATAGGATGGTCATGATGTCAACCTGGTCTTTAATGCCTTTGACAGATCCTTTCCTGTCAAGCTCTGCCCCCTGTTTAAGAACGAGCAATGCCTCGGGCTTTACGACGGAAAAACCCTCGACTTTAGTTGATAAGCCTTTGAGGTCTTCTACAGGGATTGGCAGCCGGGAGAAATAAGGCACATAGATGTCAAGGTCAATCTCTTCAAAGCTGATTTCGTAATTTTTCAGCCTGTCGTTCTTTTTGAGGGCATAATGTTCTTTAAGATATCTCAAATCCCCTATAGCAGCGAGCGCAACATCAACATCTTTGCTCTTATGCAATTTTGTCCAGAGATAAGCTGCCCAGCCCCCTATTACGATAAAGCTGAACTTTTCTTTGGGAATTTTCGCTATTCCCTGCAGGATGCCCCAGCTTTTCTCTGTCAATAAACTATTCCAATATTCTGCCAACGTGCACCTCCAATGCTGTCAAGAAGTCTTTTGCATACCATTGCCTTAAATTCCATAGGTCAACAAAAAGCTGGGCGATAGTTGCGGTTTTTCCATAGCTGCCAACCAGCTCATCTTTTTGCAGCACAAAAACATTCGGGTTGTTCTTGGTCCCTCCAGAACTTCTGTTCCCTCCTGCCATTTCTTTTTTCCACCTTTTCTGCACGCTTTCACCGCCGTAAACATAGACTTCCGAATAATCAGCAGGAACATCCTTAAACTTGAATTTGTAGCCGGAAAAGGCGGTAAAAACAACATCATCCGGCATTTGTTTCTCAATCTCAGTAACAGGCTCCTCAACCCTTGTTGCATAAACAATGTCTTTCTCGATGTTTCTGACAGAAGCCCAATAATAGAGGATTTTTTTTAGGTCAATAACGGTAAATCCCCTGAGCTTCATGCTGATGGCATTCATCCTGACCAATGGCTTGAGGGCTAAATGGACCGTGCTGAGGGAAAGGCTGAGGGTTTTGGCTAATGATGAGATAGTTAACTCTCTGTTCTTCTTTTCCATGGCCCCATACAGGAGGTGCCTGTACACTAGTTCGAGCTTTTTCATGTTTCTTTTGTAATAGCCAATTATTTATAAATCTTTCGATAAATAAGGAAAGTATTATAACATATTATACAAATTATCAAAACATAGGGAAAACGAGAAACAGCCCAAAAATATAAGTGGCCTGGCCAATCTCTATCTTCCAAAAAACCCCGCCATTTCCTCTCCCATATCCTCATCAAGCATATTCGTCCCATGGCCCCCATGATTTTCATCAAAAAATAAAGCAACATTTTTATAGTAGGAATCATTCATAGGTCACATGGAGATGATTAGCCTTCCAAAACAGGAATACCTTGATTTGAGAAAGAAGGTTGAGCTTGATGAAGAACTCCTCATCTCTCTGGTAAGGGGATTGGAGGACATTCGGGCAGGAAGGGTTAAGCCATTCAAAGAGCTCAACTCTTAAGCAATTTTTTGATTTCTTCCCTGTAATAAGGGATTAACTCTTTTATGGTGTCAATGGTCTTTTGCTGGTCTTTTTTTCCACTCAATGATACAACAAACACAATAACATAATCTTCGTAAATGAGGTAGTAAACTCTTAATTCCCGGACTCTTTTTTCACGGAAGAAAGGATAACCCATGGGTTTTCCACCAAATGGGTTCGATTCAAGCTGCGAAATCTCTCTTTTCACTTCCTCCTGGAGCTGAGTGTCAAGCTTTCTGAACTTTTTTTCGAATTCGTCAGTATAATAAATTTCGAACATAGAAAATCACTTCCTTTCCTCAAAAAACCCAGCCATCTCCTCTTCCAACTCTTCATCTAGCATATCCGTCCCATGCCCCCGATTTTCGAGAAAAAGAAATTTGATATTTGCATTTTCTTCCTTTGCTTTCTCTGCCGTTTCCACGCTATACGCATCTTCATTGCTTACCACAATAAGAGCATCCTTTAACTTTGGAATTGTGCCTCCAAAATCAATCCCCCGGTAATTCAATCCGGGGCTGAGCAGCACAGCCTTTATTCCATATTTCACAGTCATCTGTCCAGCAATGTTCGCTCCTATGGAGGCTCCGGCGATCCCAACAACTTTCTTCCCTTTGCCTTCAAGAAAAGCCTTTGCAGCTTCGGCATCAAGAATCATGTTCTTAAAATCTTTTTCAGTGAATTTCTGCCATTCACCGTCGGAATCTCCATGCCCGCGGAAATCAATGGCGATGCTGGAAAACCCATCCTCTCTGAGATGCTCCTGAAATCCCGCATAAGCAGACTTGCCGCTGTTGAGCTGGTGAAGCAGGATAACTGCATTGCTCCCGGCCCCTACAAAAGAATAAGAGAGTTTAATGCCGTCAGATGCTGCCAGCATTTCCCTACTCTTGACACTATTTTGTGTTCCCAGGGAACTTTCATCACAGCCCGCAATGAAGACAAGAAATCCTACCAGAAGGAACACTTTTTTCATACATATAGATGAGAAGATTACATTTATATATCTTGCCCCGATTTTTACCATTATGCCATTTTCCTTCAAAATCACCCGCCAGGACAGGCGCACAAAAGCCCGGTTAGGCATCATCACAACTTCCCACGGCTCTTTTCAAACTCCGGCTTTTATCCCCGTTGCAACTGCCGCCTCAGTAAGAGCGTTGGACTTTCAGGATCTAAAAAATCTCGGCGCAGAAGCTGTTTTGGCAAACACCTACCACCTCCACCTCCGCCCAGGAGAAAAGATTATCAAAAAATTTGGCGGCCTGCATAAATTCATGGGCTGGGACGGCCCCATCGTGACTGATTCCGGCGGTTTTCAGGTCTTCAGCCTGGGTTTTGGAGTGGAGCATAATATCGGGAAGATGGGATGGTTCCCTAATGAAGGAGAAAGGGCGGGGAAAGATAGTGATTTCCCGCAGAACAAGAATAACCAAAAACCAGAGATTTCCAGCGAGGAAAAGTTTGCCCATATTGGCCATGAAGGGGTTTCCTTTATCGACCCCATGACGGGAAAAAAGGTTCTCTTAACGCCGCTGCTCTCCATGCAGATCCAGTCCGATCTAGGGGCGGACATCATCTTTGCTTTTGATGAATGCACTTCCCCCTTGCATGATGAATCATACACCAAAGATTCCCTCGAAAGGACCCATCGCTGGGCGAAGGGATCATTGAAGCACTACAACAAAAAACAAGCCCTCTTCGGCATCGTCCAGGGCGGCCTGTTCAAAAACCTCCGGGAAGAAAGCGCAAGATTCATCGGTTCACTGCCCTTCGCAGGCTTCGGCATCGGAGGCCCGTTAGGCGGCTCAAAAAAAGACATGGAAAATATCCTTGATTGGACAATTCCCCTTCTCCCAGCCGATAAGCCTGCCCACATGCTCGGCATCGGCGCCGTGGAAGACTTGTTCAACTGCGTCGAAAAAGGCGCAGATATGTTTGACTGCGCAGCCCCTACAAAGTGGGCAAGGAGGGGGCATGTGTATATCTCTCCAAAAGAACGCGGAAATAAAAAGAACAAGTTCAGGATCAATATTGACAACGCAGAATTCAGGGAAGACAAAAACCCCATCGACAGGTCCTGCAGCTGCTTCACGTGCAAGAATCATTCCAGAGCCTACCTCCACCACCTGTTCAGGGCTAAGGAAATCAGCTTTTTCAGGCTCGCTTCGATGCATAATCTCCAGTTTATACTGAAGTTGGTGGAAAAAATAAGAGAAGGGATAAAACAGGGCAAGTTTCAATCAATAAAAGAATATTGGATCGGAGATTGATGCTTTCTTTCGGGTTTTTCTGATACCAAGAAATCGCCAGGGCCGCCCATACCGAAAAGATTACGGATTGGATGAAAATGATTAAATACCCGGGAAAAACAGGGACATCGGGGTGGATAACCATCAGTTCGAAAAAATTCCTTTTTTCAGCAGCCTGGCTTTTCTTATTGATATCAGGAATCGTAAGTTCTGCTTCCTTCGATGAGTCCCAATATGGCTTTTTTCAGGATCTGTTCAAAACCCACATGAACTTCTTTTTAAGCAACGCTTCCATCACGAAGTTTGGGCTTCCATTAACCGCCCTTAAGGTCGGAGACAGGGCGCGATACGCCTATTCCAACCCGACAGAATGGGGCTATGCCCTCCAGTCATTCATCGCAGGGGCCGAGAGAAATGTCATTAGTGATGCCCAGGCAGCAGCTAAGCTGAATATCTCGTTGCAGACCATCCGCTCCCTGCAGGTCAATTCATCTCAGAATTATCAGGGCCTTTTCTATCCCTATTATACAGTTGCCGACAGCCAGGGGAACGATATCCCCCCAAGGCACGATTCAGTTGCCGATATTCCCTCAATAGACAATGGATTATTTTTTATGTCGTTGATAGTTGTTGAGGGTTGGGCAAATAAGACTGGAAAATCGGGAGTTGCCAACCTTTCAAGAACAATTAGAGATTCCATGAAATTTGGAATGTTCCTTTTTAACCAGAGCGGAAAAACCTATGCAGCCCATGTGATTAATGCCGATACTGGCCAAAGGGGGGCGTCCCGATGGGACCTTTATTCTGATGAGGGTGGACTGATGAGCCTGATAGAATATTTTTCAGGCTCAGCTGATAAGGACACCTTTCAAAGCCTTATCAATTCCCAAAATAGGAATTCAGCGTCCTGGAATGGGCACACGGTAAAAGAAGCTGCATGGTTCAATGCGATGTTCCCCTGGGTTGTTCGCTCCCTCGCAGGGTATAAAGTGATAGGGACGCCTTACAGCCTGTCCTCATTCAAAAAAACCGTTGACGCCCATTTTGACTATGGTGTTTTTCTGGGGGTTGATTATCCGGCGTTTTCAGATGCCATGACCCAGGTAAATGGGGTCGGCCGTTTCACTCCCCCCAATCTTGATAGCCAGGTTCCCACCGATAAGCCAGCATTTATTGTCCCCCATGCGTTGTTTGTTCCCCTCGCGATTCTTCCTGACCTTACCAACGGGACGCTTGCCAATATTACATCAAAGATAATGCTCCTGAAGGATGATAGGGCGGGTTATTACCATGCCGGGGGTGCAAACCCATACGGTTTTGAAGTGGTTGCTAGCCCAAAAATCAACAACACCAATTTTACCGGCTCTTCAGATGGAAGGAATATCTTTGAGACGCTTAGCCAGTCTTATGTTACCCTCTCCCTTTTTATCGCTCTTCAAAAAAATAATGGCAGCGAGGACTTTACCGACCTTGCCCTTCGGGTCCCGCTGTATGCTGTCCAGGTGAACGAAACAACGGAATTCCTTTACCCCGAAAACCCGTGCCCGGACAATGACAGCGATGGTTACAGCAGGAAGGGGACCCTCTGCGGAATATTGGATTGCGATGACAGCAATGCAGGAATAAACCCGGGCGCCGATGAGTTATGCAGCAACGGCATTGATGATGACTGCGACAAAAGGATTGATGCAAATGACGCCTATTGCATGTCCGGCTGCATCGTTCCTTTTGAAAACCTCACCATTAAAAAAAATTCAACCCTCTGCGCCGGGACCTATTATGCCAAAAACATGGGGTTCAAGAAAGACGGCCTCTCCTTAGACTGCCGTTGGGCCAACATCCAATACCCGGGGTACTTTCATGTTGAAGGTAAGAATTTTATCACCTTAAAAAACTGCAGGTTTTCAGGCTCAGGTAAAAAAATCACCCTTGTAAACTCTTCCGGCAATTCCCTTGTCAATCTTGAGTGCTCCGGCGCAAACGGATGCATCATCCTCAGGAGTGGCTCCAACGATAACAGGATTATCAACAGTTCATTGGGCGGAGGATTCGATACTGGAGTGCTGATAGAAGATTCAGACAGGAATTTTATTTTTAACAGCCAAATCCGGGAATTTGCCTATCGAAATGGGATATACCTTTCCAATGCAAAGAATACGACGATTGAAGCAAATAACATCTCTTCCAATGGGGGTGCTTCTAACCCCTGGAGCTATGCTGGCGGCATTGCTGCATATTATTCAAACGGGACGTTGATAAGAAATAATCGCGTTATGGACAATTACCGTTATGCGGTGTATGCTCCAACATGGGGGGGCCTTATGATCGTGAACAATACAATCGTGGGAAATGGGAGGAATGGCTTTGATGCTGTTTATATCAACGTGGGCGAGAATTATAAGATAACCGGAAACAACATTAGTTTTAATAATAAGTCGGGCATTTATTTTAGCAATGCAAAAGGGATTAATACAATATCCCGCAATGCATTTCAGGGAAATGGGAGATATGGGATAGACTACCGCGGTTCTCCTGATTTAGATGCAGGCAATAATTGGTGGGGTACTTCAAATTGTTCCATGATTGATAATGCCATTTATGACTTTGCCGATAGCAAGGCAGTTGGCAATGTTTTTTTCATGCCTTTCTTGGATAAGCCCTTCCCAGAAGGCAGCCCTGAGTATTGCGATTATGCCAATCTTTCTTTAAGAGATGGATGGAACTTCGTTTCACCCCCCCTGGAGCCGCACAATAAGTCTTTTGCTTCGATTTTTGCAGAAAAAGACATCCGAATATTCCTTTTCGCTCAAGGCCGATGGCAATTTTTCCTCAATGGCTCTGAAAACAGCATTGATAAGATGAGCCCCATGAGCGGGTTTTGGGTAAAGAGCAAAGAAAACCAGGCCGTTGCTTTAAAGGGAAGGGCATTTAAGCCCTTCAACCTGACGGTAAGGAACGAGGCAATAATTGCCGCATATCCCTTGCCAACTCCCCAAAATGTATCCAACCTGTTTCAGAATAATTCAATAAAAAGTGTGTTCACTTTCCGGGATGATGTTTGGCGTTCCTACATCCCGGAACGGGCAGGTGCATTAAATTCCCTTAAAGTGATATACCCCGGCGATGCGATGTTTGTCAGGGGAAAGAAGGTTGTGACTCTGGTTTATAACGGATCCTCTTTCTCAACTTCATAAGAAAAAAAACTTCCTGGACGCCAATCTCAAGTACTATGGCAGCTTATAGGTAATTCTGTGACTTGCATGACATAAGTTTTAAAATTACTTATAACAAATCCCATAAATGTAGTCATATATCCAACAGAAATATCTATAATTATGCACCATTTCTATCGTCAGCAATGGTGTATGAAAACTTATGGGTCAGGACACTAGCTCAGCTCACGCCTCTTATCCGTCGATGCATTCGGGTCAAAAAAAGAACCCCCTCCAAACCCGGGCCTCTGGATATCCTTCGTCGGAAAATAGGCTCCCGAAGGAACAAGCAATACGCTGTCTCCATCTCTCCTGTAAAGATTGGGAAAATTGGCAAGGGCATGCACGGCTTCATTTCTCGGGCGATGGCCGAGGGGCATTGTTTTGCAATAGCCATTTAATTCTGCATCAGAAAACCCCAATGCAGAAAGAAGATCGAGGGAATGGAGAAAATTGCCTGGCTCAGCAACCGTCAGGTCTTCTGCGCTGACAAAATGTTGTGAACCGTTCGGCCCATTTAAGAGCCTTGCCATCGCCATATCAGCGAGCCCATGCAACACCCCCTTGCAAAGCTTAAGGCTTGTTCCCCGTATTCCTTCCCGAATCGCAATGGCATAGGAGTTCCATTGGTCTCCGGATTCATCGATCAAAAGGCGAATTTTGTATTTTTCCTGGATTATATCAACTGCCTTTCTGTCCTGATGAGTAAATTCCCGAAGCTTAGCCCGATGGAACGGCTGCTCGAGGTACAAAACCTTACCCTTAAAATCTTTAAGACCCGGATGTTTAGCCATCTGCTCAACAAATTCCTGAACCTGTTCCATGCTTTCAAAAGTCTCATTGCCGTCAAGGGTAACTTTATAGCTGCCGCCCAGCTTCTGCCCAAGCAATGCAGCAACTTGGGACAATCTCTTCAATGATTCTGGGATATTGCCCGTAATTTTTATCTTGAAATGGGAAAACCCGAACTTTTCGATAAACTCTTCCAGCGAATAATTCATCGGGTTTTTGCTTTCTCCCTGGATTTCTCCCCTGTACAACGGGTCAGTATGGCCAACCGTATGCCGAACCATTACTTTTTCGGCTCTTGGACGCATTAGCAATGAAGACAGATCGAATCCATCAATGGCAGGGTCAATCCTTCCAAGAATAGTTCCAACGCTTTCAGGGATGTGAAGATACATTGCATCTCCCCCGTGAAGTCTTCCATACGCATCCAATACAGCCCTCTCTTCCAGTGCCATTACCCCTTGGCCGGCAAGCGCAGTTGTCCCGTTGCTTTCTGCAATGTGCCTGAGATAATCCCCACGGATAAATGCTAGCTCAAAGGGATGCCTAAATTTCCCAGAATCAACAATCGATTTCTTTGCCGCCACTAACGTGGTTTCAAAAGCTTTAAGAAAAATATCCAGAGGAACTCCCTTATGAAACCA
>JACPII010000097.1 GCA_016188175.1 Candidatus Woesearchaeota archaeon
TCCTCGCTACGCTCGGATTTGCCCTGCTCGGTCACCCCGGAGGGGGCAAGTCCCCCGACCTCGCCTCGCCATTGTTGTTGGGTTTCCCGACCGGATAAATAGGAATGTCAAAACCAAAACTTCAGGCTCCTGACTAATTACTGTTTTGGCAGCATAGCTGGGGCGGGGGCAGTAATAATTCCCGAGCAGGCTATTTTTTTAGGGGAATTTCCTTCATGTTTTCATAGACTGGGCCTTGGGGGGTTAGGGTGCTTCTTATCAGAAAAAAGTTGTTAATATCCCAAATAACAGGCCGCGGCTTTACACCTTTGAGCTCCTGAATAGCTCCTTCTTTATCCGTCACCTGTTTGACCCTTGCAAGGGTGAGGTGGGGTGAAAATCGTTTTTCGGGCTGGAGCCTTATATCCTGAATAGAGCGACCAATTTCCCGATGGAGTTTTTCTACATTTGCTCTTGGCTCAACACCAACCCAAACAACCTTTGGAGCGCCTGTTGGTGGAAAAAAACAGATGTGATCCAATGTAAGGGAGAAACATGGGAACTTAATCGCTGAAAGCTGGTTTTGGAGCTTTGCAGCTATTGGTTCATCAACTTCCCCTAAGAAATGGAGGGTGAGGTGGTAGCTGGTTACTGGGCGGAGCTCCCAATACCTATTTTGGAGCAGTTCCTGTAATCTCGTCAGCTCACCTTTCAAGGGGGATGCATCTAGTGCTATAAAGAGCCTCATTGCCTGGCCTCTTCCCAGCTAGAGTTAACACTATCAAAGATGAAATAGTGCTCACCAACCCTTCTTTAATAATCTTTCCTTGAGTTATCAGAAATCCTCTGAATCCTGACTCTCGGAAGGACCTTGCTCTTCGGTGGACTCTTCACCATAGGATTCTCCAGACCCTTCAGGCGGTGTTCCTGCACTGCCTTCAGTAGCCTCTCCCTGGCCTATAACCTGGGCAAACCCTACGTTTCTCAAGACCCTTGTCACTTTAACCTTGACTTGGTCTCCTTGTTTTGTGTTAGGTACAAAGAGCACAAAGCCGTCTTTTTTGGCTAAGCCGTCTCCTTTCTCTCCAACACCCTCGATTTTTACATCGAGCTCGTCTCCCACCTTTACAGGGGATGACGCAAATCCACCCATCGGTCTTCCATGTCTTTCCATAGTTTCTCTCACCTACTGTCTGTTATTCTTTCTCCTTGCCTAACGGCAAGAAGTGTAATTAACGAATTTCCAGCAGTATTTAAAGGTATTTATTTCCGCCTTTTTTGATTAGGAAGAAAAAAAGAAAAAAGGGAAAGCTCCCTAGATGTCAATCACGCCTTCGGTAGTCACCATGAATGCGCATTCCCCGTCTTTGAGGTTTGGAGCGTCTACCAGCTTGGCAACTCGGGACCCTTTCTTTCCCTTCCTGAGGTATATCCTGAATGTCGAATTGTGGGCAACGATATTGCCGCCAATAGCTTCAGTAGGGTCGCCAAAGAACGTATCAGGCTTTGCCATAACCTGGTTGGTGACATAGACACAGAGGGCGTTGGTGTCTCCGAGCTTGCTGAGCACATGCATGTGCTTATTGAGCTTCTGCTGCCTGTCGGCAAGAGTGCCTCTGCCAATGAACTCAGCCCGGAAATGGGCAGTGAGGGAATCAACTACCACTAGCTTGACATTGAGCCCCTGCTTTTTTATGAGGTCTTCGACTTTTTCAGCAAGGAGCATCTGGTGGTCAGAGTTGTAAGCCCTTGCTACCTTGATGTGCTGCAATACATCTCCCGGGTCGAGGCCTGCTCCCTTGGCAAAGTCTATAATACGTTCCGGCCTGAAGGTGTTTTCTGTGTCGATAAACACGGCATACGATCCGGGAACGAGCTTTTGGACATTAACTGCCAATTGATGCGCGAGCTGGGTCTTCCCTGAGCCGTACTGGCCGAAGCATTCTGTTATCGCTCCTGTCTCAAAGCCGCCACCCAAAAGGGTGTCAAATGCTTTGCTGCCGGTGCTCAGCCTCTGGACATTTTCCCGTCTCTTCAGTAATTCGTCTCCGGAAGCAAACCCCATGTCAAGGGAAGCCCTGGCTCCTGCAATGACCCTTTTTGCAAGTGCATCACTCATGCCGGTAGCTTCAACAATCTCTCCGGGAGTAGCTACTGCGACTGCCATGATGTCCTGAAAGCCAAAACTCATAAGCTTTTCAACGGTTGCAGGGCCTACCCCTGGAAGGTCTGCAAGGGTCTGTGCCTTTCCTTTCTTTTTGAGAGAATCGCTTGAACCGTTTGATACGGCTGCCTCTTCTGTGACCTGTTCCATAACTTCTTCTTGTTCCATTGTTGTTCCTTTCATGTGTCCTCACCTATATCGCTAATTCCTCTTCTTCGCTGTTGTAGCTGTTGTTAAAACTGCCGTTAGAGGCATCCTGCCTTCGCAGGACAAGATGCTCATAGGCTTTATTCAGCAGCAATGCTGCCTTGGGAAGGTCATTCAATCGTAACGAAGAAGTCGATTGCCAGGTTCCTTCCTTGCTCTTATAATTGCGGTCAAGCTTGATGGTATTATACTCCACCGCCAGGCCCGTCCGCTTGCTGGTGCCATTATTCTTCCATATTGTCGCAGTTATTGCCCCGGCACTGAATTTCTTATCAGGCAACTGCTTTCCGATTACTTCTGTCTCTTGCATTTCAAACACCTCTTGCTATTCGCATTTTGTTTCAACCCCTTTAGTTAGAGAGTACCAGGCTCTCGAGGAGTGAGGCGCTGCTTTTATGCAGCAAATACTTAGAAGAAGCCCTTATTTAAATAGTTCCCGGCTGCGGATGGCAAGTGGCAAGTGGGAAAATACGCGAAAAAACACATATTTTGGCCGTTCTTGAGGTTAAAATCAGTAGAAAAGCCCAAAATGGAGGGCGTATGTTATCAAATTTATTGGCACATTTCCCGGCAATTAGGATTTAATCTGGAAGAGAAAGCATCCAGGAAAAAACATTTCTCGGCTCTCCCCTAAGTAACGATGGGGGTTGGCTCATAAGGCTCGATGTCTTCTGCACGGGGAGAAATCCCCAATCCTTTTACTAATATCCCCTTTTGCTTTAACTTTTCGTCAAAGTCGGGGTGGAGCCTGATAAGGTTGCCGCACCTGTAGGTGTCGTGGAACTGGTCTCCGGCAATGTAAACAAATTCAATATTTCGATTGCAGATGTTAGCTTGAGAGCGGAGAATTTCGCAGGATTGGGACCTGACAGAATTAAAGCAGTTTCCTGGCGGCGCCCTGGGCCCTAACCATTGGAATCCCCTAACCAGGCCGGAAACGGGGTTTGCGCAGGCGCCTCCAACAATAAAGATTTCATCAAGGCCTGCCAGGTTCCCTGTCGACGAGCACAAGCTGGCTACACTTTCATCCGCAATAATCGTTTTTTGAAGGCCTAGGATCCCGTTGATGTTGAAAGCGATTTTATTGTCCCTGTTTGAGCCGATAACGGTTGCAGCTTTCTTTGCATCTCTTGCTCTTGCACGAACTTCAAAAAGATTGTCGCGGATTGTTCCTCCAACCTGGAGGGTTGGCTCGCAGGTTCCGCCAACAACGGTATTCCTTGTGTTGTCGTTTCCGTCACAATCACTGTCTATTTGGTCATTGCACTTTTCTATGTTTTTTCTGAACTTGTCTTTATTGGCGTCGTCACAATCGGTATCTGAAGGGTCTCCATCACCATCGCTGTCAGCTATCCCGACGAGGTCGCAGGAAGTGAGCTGGGCTTGGGAAAATCGTATTTCGAACGTATCAAATGAGGGCGGAAGGTCACGGGTCGTGTCTTGTTTGATGCAATCGATAAGCCTCCTGAGGGATACATCATCGCTGGCAAGGAATAAGAGATGGGACTTTCCATCCGGGGCGTCAACTACTTTTAACTTTGCCTGGCCAGCAGTAAGGTCGCTAAAAGCTAGGGGGTCAAGAAATCTTACATTGGCGTTAAGGTTTT
Organism: Candidatus Woesearchaeota archaeon; assembly: GCA_016188175.1. GTDB lineage: Archaea > Nanobdellota > Nanobdellia > Woesearchaeales > JACPBV01 > JACPII01. The sequence goes on from JACPII010000097.1 coordinate 3,958, forward strand.
GGTCAAGAGTGTCGATGAAAATCCCGGACTCAGATAATGGGTTAAAAATATCTGGCGTCATGAATCTTGAAATCCCCAATCTTCCTGCTAGTTCGCTTAGGGGGGCGGTAACCTGGGCTTTTGCATCTGGATGGATGACCCACACATTGGTTGTTCTTCCTAAGAACGTGAGGATGGTGTCTTTGGGGGGTTGAGAACTGACTGTAACCGTGGTTGGTCCTATCGTTTGGATGGTTTGAAGTGTGCCGCCGGTAGGTGTAAATTTTATGTTTCCGGAGAAAACTCCCTGGGGTTGGGTTGAAGTGCCTGCCCTTACCCTATAAGAAAAAACTTTGTTTGGAACACCAGCACCAGAAAATTCAAATTGCAGCCATTTTAATTTAGTTCCGATAACGGAAGTTGGCGCAGGATTAGCAGTTCCCGCGACAAGCTCCCAGCCAGCAGGGAATGTTTCCTCAATTTCAACCTCACTAACTTGTGCAGTTGGAAGTACTCTTGTAACTTTCGGGAGTGATAGTGAAACGCCTCCGCCACCCCCAGATGTACTTCCACTCCCTGAACCAGAACCGCTACCGGTTGAACCTCCCCCACTTGTTGCTCCTCCTTCAGAAGTTCCACTATTCACGGAAACTGAAGTTGACCCACTCGCAGGTATTGTCTGCAGTGTGCCGCCGGTAGGGGTAAATTTGATGTTTCCAGAGAATGTTGCAGAGGTGGATTTAACCTTAACTTTATAGGAAAAAACTTTGTTTGGAACACCAGCACCAGAAAATTCAAATTGCAGCCATTTTAATTTAGTTCCGATAACGGAAGTTGGCGCAGGATTAGCAGTTCCCGCGACAAGCTCCCAGCCAGCAGGGAATGTTTCCTCAATTTCAAGGCAACGTTCTTACTATTTGAACTGCAGACACAGAGAAAGAAAAAAGAACAAATCCCACAACTAATGGCAGGAAAACTTTAACATTTTTTACCATGCTGAACCCTCCTTTATAAACGGATCAATTACAAAAACGTGCGTCCTAGACGATTTGAACATAAGCGTTAATGATACTAAAAACAAACCCAACGTCACCGCTTCCCTGAGAAGCAACATAATTGTTAATTGCGACAAAGACGTCATTAATGTCGAATGTTCCGCTTCCATCCACATCAAAACTACCGCCTGTCACGCCAGGGCACGGGCATGCCTGCTGGCATTTTACGCTTACTCCGGCTCTCTGGACACCGCATGTATCGGTATAGGTTATTCCGTCGGTTCCGCAAACGATGACCTGGGTGCACACGCCCGCGGCATCGGTGATAAGGCCCTCTTCGTCAAATTCTTTCAGGCCGTATTTTCCAATGAAGCCGGTGTTTCCGGTTCCTGTGAACCTATAGGTTAAAGAAGTTGGGATTGGCTTTGAAACAGAAAGTGAGCCAAGCTGCACGGGCGGTGTTTTTGCAAACAGCCAGACAAGGAGGGTGTCGCTGCTGAAATCAGGGGGGATGGTTGCTGAGCCTGGAACGATGGTTGAGCCATCAGGAACTTTTTCTGCAATAAGGACAATCTCACTCTGGGAAATCTTTGGTGGGTCCGTAAAAAATTGCAAGGAAACCCTATCTGCGTTAACCGACCGCTCAACGGCAAACCCCCTCCCTGAGGGCGGCTGGATTGACTTCCCCGCGGTCCTGATGTCACAAGCCTGCAAAACGAGCATCAGGGCGATAAGCAGAAAAAAAGCATAAGAACTTCTCTTGCATTTGGCGATGGATAAACGCATAGCTTGCCTTTACGGGCAGAGGTATTTAAATATTTCGTTTCTTTGATTTGGGTGGAAATTTGGATGTTCCAATAAGGGTAAGCGGGGAAAGAAAGGTTTATTAACTGATTCCTCGAGGGAGGAGTAATATGAGGCTGCTTTTCGTTTTGGTGTGGATCGGGGTCATTTTTTCTTCTCTCGCTTTTGGGCTGCAGGTTTCTGATTGCGGGATCCTCAACAAGCCCAATACGGTTTACACGTTGTCAAGAGATATCAAGGTTTCTCCATCTCAACCTGTCTCAATCTATAAGCCCGATACAACGCCCAAAAATTGCCTTACCATCGCTGCGTCCGGGATTACTCTCGATTGCGGGGGCAAATCAATCATTGGTTATGGAAAAACTAACCCTACCTCATTGAAAGGCGGGAAACGGGGCATTTATGTGGGGAATTCAAAAAGCGGCATTTCTGCTATCACCATAAAAAATTGCGGGATTTCCGGATTCCATACGGGAATTTTTATTGGGGAGGGGGCGTCAAAAGTCACTATCTCCAAAAATAAGGTTTTTTCAAACGGAAATTCCGGGATCAGGTGTGTAACCGGTGGTGACGACTCGGTTATCAGCCAGAATTCTGTCTTTGATAACACCAATGACGGCATTGGGTGGGGGAGGAACAGCACTAAGGAGTCCTGCAACAAAGCTTTAATCAAATACAATAACGTTTACAATAACGGTTGGATTGGAATCAAATGCATTCTGGCAAGGGGCGTTTCCATTGTCGATAACAACGTTTCCAAAAATCTTTGGAGCGGAATTGATATTGGGGGAAAAAGGGGAGGCTGCCCTGAAGCGAGAGTTTCAAAAAACACCCTGAGCGGAAATGGAGACGGGATCTGGTGCTTGAAAAGCGATGGTGCGACTATTGCTTATAACTATGTGGCAAATGGGAAGGATTTGTGGGCCGATAATTATGAGGTTAGAATCAATGGAGTTTACCTTGACCAGTGCAATGGGGCTAAGGTCGTTAATAATGTCGTAAGGGCTTACCCTCATGCGGGGGTCCATTGCGAGGGGAGCGCCGACATCACTGCAAAAAACAATACTATCTACGATAATGAATATGGGGGCATTTTCTTTTATAAGTGCCCGCGCGGACAATTCATCAATAATAAGGTGAACCGTAACGGGGGTAATGGGATAGAATGCGACAGCTCAATTTCCGCTAATGTTTATGGCAATACGGTTGTTGGAAATGCATGGGACGGAATCAACATCTTCGAGTGCCCTTCATTTATTGGGGGCGCAAATGTGGTTAACAGCAACCGGGAGTCCGGGATTGAATGCTTCTCTTCCAATAAACTCAATTTAAAAGGAAATAGGGTAGGCCGGAATAGGGATTATGGGGTTGAAGGGGATTGCACCGTCGTAACTCTCACCAACAACACTGCAAGCAACAATTACCGGGGGGGATTTAAATTTTTCCTTTCAAGCGACCGTTCTTTTTCCCTTACAGACAACCTTGCATTATCTAATCGGGGTTGTGGATATGAAGATGGTTATGGGGAGGTTGTCAACCCGGCCCTCGGCATTATTTCAGGGAATAGGGCAAAGAACAATTCGAAGGATCTCTGTCCTCTAGGGGTTATCCCCCTTGTGGGGGGAGCCGTTGTCAAAGTTGATGACGATGGGGGAGATGAAGAGCCAGCGGTTCCAACTTTAGCTGAGAAGCCAAAACCAGGCGACCAAACGGAAACTGTGCCATCTAAAGAAGGCGAAGGAACAGCTCCGACTGGCGGTGTTGAAGTTCCCGAAGGGGAAGGAAGTGTCGCCACCTGTCCGAAATACCCGATTCCATTTTGCGAAGGGGAACTTATAGAAGGCGGCCTTGACCAGAATGGCTGTCCCCTCGAGCCGAAGTGTGTCCCCAAGAACTGTCCGCAATATTCATTACCCCTCTGCCAGGACGGCAGTGAAATAATCTCCGGAGGTGTAGATGAGAAAGGCTGCTCACTTCCATCACGATGTGTTCCTAATGGGGAAGGAACCGTTATTGACTGCCCGATTTATACTCCCCCTATCTGCCAGGATGGCGAAGAAACCGTTTCCGGCGGCGTTGATGAGCGAGGATGTGAGCTTCCGGGGAAATGTGTCTCGAAGGATGGGGGCGCTCAGGGAGAGCCGTGCCCGAAAAGGTCCTTTCCTTATTGCGAGGGGGTTCTTGTGGGTCGAGGAGTTGACCAGAATGGCTGCCAAATTATGCCCGGCTGCATAGAAACCAGAAATGTTCTTTCAGAGATAGAATCGTGGCTTCCTTTATCTGAGAACCCATCAAGGGTATTTGTGTTTTTTATGAATTATCAACCGTTCTCAAACGGATAAATCTTAACTACTTCTTTGGCAATGCTCCCTGCCGTGGTATTATCGTTGCTTCATCTCCATATGTTGGCTTTCCTAAAAAACCTTCAATGGACATCTCAATCCATGAGCACTATCACTACGAAGACTATCCCCAAAAGAAATAACAGCCCATATTCTCCCCACGACCCCGTTTTTACCGGGCCGGATAGCCTGTACCTTGAGAAGGGATGCAATGGAGCAATTCCTTTCGGGGTGAGGGCATCCAGAAAAAGATGGGAAGAGTATCCAGTGACTGCTGCGATGCCAATTTCAGTTTTTCCAAGAAACCCGGAAATCAGCCACAATGATGCAGGGATGATGAGTGAGTGAAAAATACCCCTGTGGCCGAGAATGAAATATGCTATCTTTGAAAGAGGAACCCATTTTCCGATCTTGCTTCTCAGGCTGTCGATGTCAGGGAAAACGCCAAAGAAGGCGCACAAGGAGATGAAGGCGAACGATGGAACATTGGGGAAAGAATCTGAAAGCAATATTCCGGCAATCAGGGAAAACAAAATGTGGGTTAAAAAAAGCATGGTGCTTTCGAAATATAAAATTTTTTGTATCTTCCTAAATCTCTTCAACGGATGGGAGCTGTTCGGGCAATTGCTGCTCGTGCGGGGTATTGGCGGGCGCTTGCTGGCCCGGTGCCTGGCTCTTCAGCCTTTCGAGCTCTTCCTTGGGGTCGGGGTCTGCCAAAACTGAGGTGCAGATGAACTCCAAGCGGTTAAACATCTCATTCGTCTTTGCCTTTCCAACAACCTTGATGTAATTTCCCAGCAGTGCGCTTTTTACGGGAGCAAAACCTTCCGGCGAATTCCTGAATTGAAGGATGCTTTCGCTGTCCATCTTGAGAAATTCTTCTGCCTGTTTCCTGAAAAAGACGGTTCTCAGCGTTTCAGTCCCATCATCGAGAACGGCAGTCATGACAAATGAATATACCGGCGTAACTTCCTGGTGGGCTTCACAGAAGAATCCATTCCCTAAGGGCCTTGCCCGTTTCCCGCACGTCGGGCAGGTCTCAAAAAACCGCGGCTCAAACACCTGGACAACATGGGCCAGTATCTCTATATCCATATCGGTGTCCTTCAGGTCAGCGATATTTTTCCTCTTTGCGATGGGCGCAGCGATGTCACCGACCTTTTCGCCTTCAGGGTCAATCACGATAGAGCTTTTTTCGTTGAGGTGTATTTCAATCCGGCCGTTGTTTTCGCGGACATACCCTGAGGAAACTTTGAGAATTGCGTCCTTGCTGATGCTGCTGATGGTGTCAGCGTGGCTGCCCCAGAGGACAACCCGTATCGAGCCCGTCTCATCGGCAATAACTACGTTGGCGACTTTTCCCTGGTTCCCGTCTTTTCGGGTAAACACGGTGATGGGGGAGGTGTGCTGAACTTTTCCAACGGCCTCAACATCACGCATCCCCGCAAGGATATTTTTTATCTGCAGCCTTCCCTGCACCTGGTCGAACAGCTTTACTCCCAGCTCGTTGGCGATGATGTGCGCAGAGCCTTCCTTGCTGATTAGCCCCGAAAGCTGGTTCAGCTTCTCATCGACACGGGAAAGGATGTCCTGTTCGGTCAGGCCAGTCCCCTCGCGAATCTTTTCAACAATCAGAGGAAGAGGCATTTTAATCATGGTAAAAAAATGTGAAGTGATTTTGTTTATATAGTTTATGGAGTTGCTCCCCCGAGTTGCTCTTTACAATTTGCTGAATTGATTTATCTTATTTTATGGTGTTACTCCTGAATTGCTTTCTTTGTTGCACGATATTACCTGCTGGCCAGCGGAGCAGCGAATTTTTTGGACAGCAGGGTCATTTACCTCAAGGTGGTTCGCTTTCTCGTCGGCCGCGATGACCGCGAAGCAGAAGCTCTTTTCAACCTCAACCTTTCTTTCGAGCTCGTAAAGGCTTGAGCCTAATGCCCGAAGGATATCTTTTGGAGCTAAGAGCGCTGGTGGCTTCTGGTCGGTGCTGAACATCTGCGCGCAACTGATTGGCTGTTCCGATTGAGATGCGTAGATGAGATAGCCAGCGACATCAAGGGCGTTGCTTTCTTCCCATTGCAAGGCGATCTCCATCCTGTCATTGCTGGCATCCACATCGAGGAAGTCAACAGCGGGAGGAGGGGCGTTGTCGGGAATCACGATCGCGACTTGATATGCCAGCCCTTTCTTTTGGTTGGCTGCCGGTGAGATTTGCGTTGCGAGAAACGCAAAAGTCCTGTCTTCGTTGGCTCCTTTTTTTGGAGCCTGCTTTATTTCGCTTTCCCAGTAGAGGCCATCATAGGTGCCCATCTTTTCCTCGACACATGTGATGAGGTCTTTTTCCCCGGGGAGGTTCTGCCTCGTTTTGCACGAGTTGGAAACGAGCAGGAGGCGGTCTTTGAGCGCCTGATAGTCTTTAAATGTGCCCGGCATCTCCTGGGAAAAGGAAAGGCCAACTCTCAGTTTTCCACATTCCACTTTCCCAGGCTGGCAAGGCAGGGAAATGAACGTGGGTAGAGTTCCGATGCCATAGAGCATCTGGGCATTGCCTTGGCCTTTTATGGTAAAGTCGTAGTTCTGCCTGGGCATCCTTGTGATCCCCAGAAGCTTTTGGAAATACTTGTCAAGCTTTTCGTTTAAGAACTTTGGAATTTCCCTTTCGAGGGATGGGGCGCATTCCTGCAGGGACCTGTCTTCGGTCTGCCAAAGGGCGACGTTCTTGTAGGTTCCGCAGGCCTTGTCAAAGGAGAAGCCCTGCTCCGCTAATGCTGTCATCGCTTCCGGCAGCGCGAGTGATGCGGCAGTGTCGACGAAGAATTGGGCTGCAGCAGCCTGCTGGTAAGAATCGAGGACGGAAAACGCGCTTTCTCCAACCTTTCCTTCAAAAAGATTCTTCTTCATATGGGCGCGGATAATGAGCATGCCCATGATGACGTTGAAGAGGAGGGCTAAAAAGAGGATGGACAGCATGCCGCGCTTTGCCCAGCATCTTTTTTGAGAGGTATTGTTTTGTTTCATTTCTGTTCTTTTGGCTGGCTTTTTCTGCCGATTGTTTTGGAGTAATATTTTATTTCAGGCCCGGAATAGCCAGCTCGAGCCTGAGGTGTGATGTGTCGGGCAATGGAATGACCGTTTTCCCGGAAAACAATTGCTTTGTGGCCTTGCAGCCTGTTCCTGCAAGGAGCTGTTTTGTGTCCTGAGCATCGTAATACCAAAGCTTCCAGCAGACGGGATAAGGGTCGCCGTAGATGGTGTTCAAGGCCTGGTCAAGGGCGAGTTCCAGCCGGTCTTTTTTCTGCTGCTGATGGGCTTCGATGACAAGCTGGACAATCGTTGTGTCCTGAAAGGGTGTCCTGAGGATATTGATAAAAGCAAGGTCCTGGAAGGAAGGGGTGTGTTGGGCATCAATCTTAAACGTGATATCCGCCCTGACAACTCCAAAAATAAGCCCCCAGGACAGTATGCTGAGGAAAAAGAGGAACCAGCCTACGACGTCGGCAGGCAATCCCATAAAGAATCCTTTTTTTCCGATGCGGCTTTTCAGCGTTTTTCCCATGACGTCATCCACGGTCGATCACCACGTCTGTACGAAGCATCCCTTTGGAGATCCGGTCTCCTTCCCTGAGGAGGACATAATTTTTCAGGATGCTTTTATCATAGCGCGGGAATTTTGTCAGGGGAGCCCAGCGGCCATACCCTTCTTTGTTGATGAACAATTCCCATGTGTCTTTTGTCTCGAGGCTGGTGATCTGGATCCTGGCAGCAAACCTTTTTGTATCGGCGGAAAATGCGCTGTCCAGCAGCGATTCGTCTTTTTTCAGCTTGTCCATGTCAACAGTTCCCGGATACAGCCTTCCGGTGACGGGGTCGGTGTAAGAAATCCCTTCCGGGCTGTACAAAAGCCTTTGGAGGAAAATCTCTTCCTGTAGGGCGCGGGTGTTGATCGCTGCCTTTAATTGGGAGCTGGTAAACAGATAGATAGTTGAGAAGAAAATGACGATAAAGATTATCCGTGGAATGGCGTAGTTGAACATATTGAAGCCTTCCCCTTTGGTTCCGATGTTTTTCTTTGCCATGCTCTGTTGCGGGCTTTTCATGCTGGCCATTGGCTGCTCAAATTGAGTTCATACTCCTCAGCTGGTTGCCGAGCGATGTGAGCGCAACCAACGAAGGTACCTTTGTGTTGCTGCGGTCGGGATTTATTATTGCTCTTCCTGTATTTATACTCTCCAGTCTGCGGTTGGTATTTTTTTCATGCTTGGATCGGATATGCCCTATGTTGTAGTGTATTTCTCAATGGCTGCAGCGAGGCTTATCCCCATATCGCTTAAGGCTGATGGCTGGGCGAGGGGATTTTGGTCAGGCGGAATATTCCTGTTGCCGATTTTCAGGACGACGCCTATCTTATCGGCAGGAATTCCTGCAAACGGGCTTTCGATGAGAGAAGCGCCTTCGAGGCCGGGGAGCTTTTTTCCAAACTCATTGGCTGCGAGGCAGGCAAGCTTTTTGCTTTTCATCTCGAGCTCTGGATTTGCGGATGGGGCATAGTATGCCTTGAGGACGAGGCGCTCATCGGCATAGTTTCCCGTTTCGACTCGTATGGTGATGTCTGCCTGCTTTTTTGCCGCATCAACTTCAGTTTCAGGAAGCCGGTCATTGGCTGGAGCTTCAATGGTTCCCTGCCTGGTATGGAGGAGCTGCTTTGCTTTTTGCTTGAGGATAGTCGCTGCTGTCGCAATGATCGAGCCTGTGATTGCTGGATTTTTTTCCTTTTCGTCGCCGGCATCGAGCAGGAATGTTAAATCGCCAAGATTTTCTTTGACGCTTAAGATGGGGCAGGGGATGGCGAAAGGGGGAAGAGAGAACGGCTTTTCTGCAACGTCAATGCCTTTTGGAGTGCGCACGAAATTGATCTTTACCGATGCCCCTTCCGGAAGGGTAAATTTGGGAGATGTAAACCAGTCGAGCGGCTTTAGAAATGTTTTTATGATAGAATTGCTGTCGGCTATCGGCTTTTCAGGGACAAGATCCTTTTCGGGAAATGGCGCATTGGCGTCGGGAGTGAATGTTGCGCCGGCCTTGGATGCCAACAATGTATTTTCGCTGACGATGATGCCTTTTTTCTGGAAACCGTAGGTGAACCAGAAGGTCTGCTGCGGATAAGAGTACACGATGGGGTGGGGGGATGCGTAGAGGGCATCAACCAGGAGCGCAATGTCGTTTGCAAGATACCTTTTTTCAAACGTCGTCTGGTCGAGCTGGAAGTCTACATATCTCACTGCAATGAGAAAAACCACGAGGGCAACGGCTAAATCAATGACGAACCAGATCGGCTTTTCGAAGATTCCGGCCTTTTTGTGGGTAAAGAGATGCATAGTTGGATTTTCGCCTTTATCGGGTTATCGTGTTCCTGTCGAAGCAACAGAAATTGCCGTTCGCAATTTCTAGGTGCTCAACAACACGCCCTGCCCTTTAGCGGGGTGTTTTTGACACAACCAGGGCACCATCAACAGTATATCCTATTTCCTTGCATTTTTTAACAACAACAAGGGGCTCGACGGCCAAAACCTCACGTTGTTCGGTTTTGCCCTGCTCGGTCACCCCGACGGGGCCGTCCCCCGACCTCGCCTCGCCCTTGTTGTTAAAAAAATGCCCTATTTTTTTCGAACATTGGAGCAATTAATTTTTTTAAGAGAAATCCGACGCACCCAGTCCAAGACTGAGGGATTGCTCGCTCCCTTCGGTCGCTCGATCGGATTTCTGAGAATAAAGATATTCCCGCCCATTCCCGGCAGGGTTGCACCACCAGTTAAAAACTGATGGAGTATCTTTATTCAAGAGATTTTTGAACGGGCTTTGCCAATGCAGGCAATTATCGAACGGGGCCGGAATTAGCATCCGCTTATCGTTACAACCTTATCCTCCCTTTTCAGGAGGCATTGCTTTGCCTTTTGGCCGGCTTTGATGAGGGTGTCGGACTGGAGGGTAAAATCCAGTTTTCTGCATTCCTCTATTTTTTTGCAGCCATCGTCGTAGCAGAGGCAGATGCACGATGTCTTTTTGCAGTCCTTTTCGATGGGGCCGTTCTCTTTGTAGCCCTTGATGACTAACTTTTCAAGATAGATGGGCGCTGATATCTGGTCGTAGCCTGCAAGGTTGTTGATCTCGATGCTCAAGGTGTCGAGGGATTTCTTTTCTCCAACAGTCGGCTTGCTGAAAAACTTCTGGATGATGGGGAATGCGACGATAAAGAGCAATACGATAAAGAAGATTATCTCTATGAGCAGGTCGAGGGCTTTTTCGTCGCCGCGCCTATTGAATATTCCTTGCCTGTGGCGGTGTTTCACTATTTGCATTCCCCCTTTATTGAGTCGCAGCCGTTTGGGCATTTTGTTACGGCCCATTTCCCATCAACGCTGCAAGCCAGGCTCTCAATGCCGCGGCATCTCTTTTGGCCTGAAGTGCAGGGCTTGAAGATGCCCAGGTCATCAAATTCGCTGAGGGCCTTATCCGCCTGAAAGCCTGCTTCGTCACCGACTTTAGTGAGAGAGACTGTTGTCTTTCCCGTCTGCCCCTTAAAGATGAAAAATAAGACAAACAAGACTGCAAGCGCAAGCGCTGCAATGACGATCGTCTGCAATGTCAATCCGTCCCCTTTTTTTCCAATACTTCCTTTTTTTTTCATCTGCCTTCACCTCTCAGCGGACCATCATGAGCGTTACGTTGGGGAACTGGTAGTTTGCTATGTCCTGAAGGATAGGGATGTTGATTTCTCCGACGATGATCCCCCCCTTGACCGGAGATTCGTAGAACCAGCCAGCGCCATTTTCAATCTTGTCGATATAAATCCCATCCTGTACTTTGGAAAAGTCAAATTGCCTGATGCTGAGTCTGTCGATATCTGCAAAGGAATCTCCCCAGAGGATGTTCGTAAACTCCAGCTGGCTTTTCCAGTCTTCGTCGACAAAGATGTAGAAGACGAATTGATTGCCCTCTTCCTTGGCGAGGATGAAGCCTTCGATGATGCCGTCGGTGGGGTTCATGCCATTTCCGATTTTCATTTTTATAAACTGCTTTGCAGCCTCGTTCTTTTCCCCGTAGCTCATGTTTTCCGAAATTGCATAAAATTCCTCATCGAGGTAGACATTCCTTAAGCTGTTCCCGCGGTAGAGTCCGCTGTAGAAAAAAGAGAGGATATCTCCAGCAATCCGGTAGTCCTCCTGGAAAACGTCCATCGTGGCCTTTTCTCTTGTCGCTTTCATCACATCAATGACTTTGTCAGATGGGTTCTCGGTGGCTGGGTTTTCCGTAATCCAGGTTTCCGGCTCGAGGGTGAAGTATTCGTTTTTTTCAACGGGAACCTGCTTCTGCACCAGGGAGATTATTCCCGCTATACTTATCCCCAGGACAATCAAAATCACTGTGATGATCACTTTTTTTTGTCTTGCCATGTTAGCTGTGCTGGGGCCATTGGTG
>JACPII010000104.1 GCA_016188175.1 Candidatus Woesearchaeota archaeon
GGTGATGTGATTAGTAGCCTTAAGATTAAGGGATTAATAGAAGAAGATGAGAATATTATTCAATTAACTATTGGCGGATTAATCATAGCTGAAGAAGTTTCCGCAATGTTTTATTCTAGTGATGTCAAGAAGAGATTAGCGGATTTAGGTAATAGTTTCGGAAGAGATGGATTATAGATATCATCAAAGCGACTGCTATTAAATTAATCTCAAAATCTATGATTTTGACTGTATGCCCCGTAGGGATTAAGGCGGCAACCCCTATCTAATAAATCTACACTACGGTCGGATAGAACAAACATTTATTAACCAAAACCTAACTTGGTTTTATAATAAACTATGGAAAGCCCTATCTCTTATTACAGCACGAACAGGAACATTTCCTTAGAAGGCAGGCCAGGGTTCAAGAAGTTAGTTTCCTTTAAGGAAGCCCTAATTGTGGATTTGAAGGGAAAAGCATTTCCTCAGGTGGCTTTCGAAGTCTTAAAAAAGTTTCTTGAAAACGAAATCGGCCTAAAAGGCCTGCAATCGATGGTGAAAGATGCATACAATTTTCCTGTCCCGCTCATAAATCTAAAGGACAACAGGCATATGCTCAATCTTGGACAGGGCCCTACGGCATCGTTCAAAGATTTTGCTGCCCAGGTGATGGCAAGGCTCATGGAATACCTAAGGCCAAAAGACAAAGAGATAACCATCTTGGTTGCCACCTCCGGAGATACCGGAAGCGCAGTAGGGGAAGCATTTCGCAGCTTAAAAGGTTTTAAAGTGTATATCCTTTATCCGAAAGATGAAGTGAGCCAGATCCAGAAGAAAACGCTGGACTGCATCGGAAACAATGTTGGCGCGTTGGCTGTCGATGGGAAGTTTGATGACTGCCAGAAATTGGTCAAAAGCGCTTTTGCCGACTCTGAACTTGATAAGTTGAACCTCACCTCTGCTAACTCCATCAATATCGGAAGGATACTTCCCCAGATTACCTATTATTTCTATGCCTATGCCCAGGCCGCCAAAGATGGTGAAGAAATCATTTTCAGCGTCCCATCTGGGAATTTCGGCAATGCCTTTGGCTGCGAGCTTGCAAGGATGATGGGCATCCCGATAAAAAAAATTATCATTGCTGTAAACGAAAACGATGCTTTCCCAAAATTTCTGGAGACTGGAAAATACGCTAAAGTTTCTCCTTCAAAGAACTGCCTTTCCAATGCGATGAATGTTGGCAATCCAAGCAACCTTGCACGATTCTTTGACATATACGGCGGGAACCTGGATAAGGAAGGCATAGTCCACAAGATACCGGATCTGAAAGAGATGAGCAACAACCTGTTCTCGGCCTCTATGGACGATGGTCAGACGATGAAAGCTATGAAAGAAGCCTTTGAAAATGAAAATCTTATTCTCGAGCCCCATGGAGCAGTTGCATTTGCTGGGCTGAATAAATATCTGGCTAGCCATTATCATGATGGCATGGGCGATGGTGATGCGCCTTCGATATTCCTTGAAACCGCTAACCCGGGAAAGTTCCCTGAAATTGTGGAAAACGTTTTAAGGCAAAAGCCAGCTCTTCCAAAATCCCTCAGGAAGATGCTTTTAAGGAGACCAAACGTGCAATGCATCCCAAACTCATATGAAAAGCTCAAGGCAATTCTGCTGATGGACCATGGAAATCATTAAAGTATTTTCACCTGCCACCATCGGGAACATCGGCCCTGGTTTTGACGTCCTTGGGCTGGCGATCAAAGGTTTGGGTGATGTTGTTGAAGCAAGAAAAATTTCTTCCGGCATTGTTGTAAAGGCAAATGGCTCAAAGTGGAACGTTCCCTTAAACTCCAGAGAGAATACAGCGTCAATAGCTGCCCAGCATGTTTTAGACATATTGGGCGAGAAAGGGGGCATTGAGATTACCCTCACCAAAGGCCTTCCTATCGGTTCCGGGCTTGGCTCGAGTGCTGCATCTGCCGCAGCAGGTGCGTTTGCAGCGAACTACCTTTATGGCAACAGGCTTTCGAAGGAAGAGCTTATCCTTCCCGCAACGAAGGCTGAGGCTGTCGTGTCAGGAGGATTCTTCGCTGACAATACGGCGCCTGCATTATTGGGTGGAGCAACATTGACGAGGTCATGCGAGCCGCTTGATGTTACCAGGATTGGCTCGATCGATGCGTTAAAACTGGTCATCGTTATCCCGGACCTGGTCGTTTTGACAAAAGATGCGAGAGCTATACTCCCGAAGTTTGTCAATCTACACAATTTTGTCATGAACATGGCAAACACTGCTTTGATCACCGCTGCTTTTTCTAAAAATGATTACGGGCTGTTTTCCCGATGCCTTAATGATGCTATCATCGAGCCCGTTAGGTCAACGCTCATCAGAGGATACCATACGGTGAGAGATAAAGCATTGGAAGCCGGTGCAGATGGGATGGCGATTTCCGGGTCTGGGCCGACGCTTTTTGCAATCACCAACTCAATGGAAAAGGCAAAAGCTATCCAGAAAGCGATGGTTCAAGGCTTTAAAGAAAACGACGTTCATGCTGAATCCCATATCACTGAAGTTGATCGTGAAGGGACGAGATTATTGCCAAAGTAGTACTCATTTAGTGACGATTTATTATGGATAATCTTAAATATGGGGTGCAATGTTTCTCATTTCAAGAACAATTAACCGGCTGATAAGAAATGATTGTTGATGTCAGTAACATGTCGAGTGGTCAAAAATGGCAAATGTTCACATGGGCAATGGGGAGATTGAGTGGCACGGTGTAAAGTTTCCGAAGTATACTTCTGGGATTGAGTTTGTTAGGCCCGGTGTTGCAGTGTATCGTCCAGCTGGGTTAATAAACAGTATAGACATCGGGAAAAGAACGGACGAAAGGGGGGTTCGTTATTGGGCTGCTCTTGAGCCGATAATGGTGGGTTTATGCCCTACCGATCAGGCTGGTGGGAACGGATCATTTCCGCCAGAGAGCACACGGCCTTTTGGTTTAGAAAATGAACCTGCAGTCGGGGGACATGAGGGTGTTTACATATTGAAAGCGGCACATCCAAGGGGCCTGAAAATATTAGCTAGGCAGGGTATCATCCCGGGGGATTATGTTACTGGAAATATCAACATTGGCGATGGAACATGCCTTGCGTGCAGACGGGGAGCTCCTGCTCTTGATTGTTATAACGGGCCAACATTTGTTGGCATCGGGACAATGGTCGAAGCTGAAAAATGGGTTAAACGAGAGACGGGAAGGACCCAACTGCCAGGTGCCTATGTGGGTTCTGGCGGTGCTGTTTTTGTCCCCATTAGTCACGTCCATAAGATCCCCGCTAATATGGCCGAAACCGATAGGGGGCTGGCTCTTGGTACACAGATTGATGCTGTTGCCTGCGCATATTCCTTATGGGATGCTGTCGGCCTTGAAACATACGTCCAGGGTTTTAGGGGTGTTCATGAACTTAATATATTGGCCATCGGGTCTGGGAGGGTTGCCCTTTGGGGCCTCGATGTTCTTAAAGAGCGGTTAGGACAATTAGGTGCAAGGGGGAACATCTTTTTATGTGACACTCGGGAAGGTAATCTTGAACGAGTTGGAGATGCATGTGGAGTTCCAGATGAAAATAGGTATCTGGTGGGGAGAAGTAGAAATCCTTTTTCCATGAGAAATTTAAGAAGTGGATTTAATTATCCTAGTTTGGGGGGTGATTTCAGGTTTGATATTGCTGTTGACTTTGCCGGCCCTGGTGCTTTAGACCAAAAAAGAATTTGCGAGCTTTTTGACGATGTTATCGCTCCTCAGGGAATAGTTGCGACGATGGCCCATGGGGGTTATCCAGGCCATGAACTTAAGATGGCTTCTGGAGAACGGCTTTTAAAGGGGCATCGGTTAGTCATTGGGTTATCTCCAAGAAATAATATGGGAAGGGGTGCGGATTTTCTTTCCCGGCATGCTAATAAATTTAAACCTATGATGAGGGAAATCCCCGGTGGATTGGATGAGCGACTGGCTGAACAGGTTGCTAGCGGCGGGGCGGCCGTTAAAAACGAAATGGAAGCCACGGTTTTTTACACCCGCATAAGCTCCAATTAAATTTTTGGTTAATTTTCCATTGTAAAGGTCTTCTTCACCATATAGCAATCTTCCTTCCTGTAACCAAGCTTCCGGTAATACTCCCTCGCTCCGATGCCGGAGATGACGACCATCTTATCCTTTCCGTTTTCCTTCGCGATGCCCTCTGCCCGGGCCATCAATCTTTTTCCAATACCCTTATGCTGGGTTTTATCGTCATCACTACCGCCGATAGCAACCGCCTGACCATAAACATGTAATTCTCTGATCAAAGCAGAATCCTTTGTGATTGAAGGATGGAGGCTTCGGGGCGGAAAGCGGAGCCTGAGGAAACCAAGTATCCTATCATCTGATTCCATGCTGATAAAGAGTTCTTTTCCGTTGCTGGCAGTGTATTCCCGGACGATAATGGAGAGATTTCCCCTGATTTTATCATTTCCTATCTCCCTGCACCGGATGCACCTGCACCGGATGCCCTGTTCTTTTGCAAGCTGTTCGACATATTGGCGTAAATTAGTCTTGTCAACCCCTGCAGAAGTAACATACGTCGGGATATCTCTCTGGACCCTCATGATCCGGCAGTATTCAGGAACATATCTTTTTGCCTGGACGATAATTTCGGCTGCCTCTTTGGTCGATATCGGTGAAAAGATGCCTTTTTGGTAGTCCTCCATCAAGGGTGTTCCCGGCATAACCATGCAAGGGTAGATTTTCATCATATCCGGCCGGAATGATTCATCGTCGAAGATTACCTTTAAGCCTGCGATATCTTTCTCCTTCGAGATCCTTGTTCCATCCGGCTCCGGCAACCCCGGCATCATGTGGAAGTTTAGCTTGAACCCAAGGTCGCGCAGGTCAGCGATGCTTCGTTTCGTGTCCTCAAGGGTATGCCCCCGATGGGTGGCTTTCAAAATGCTTCCGAAAATTGTCTGGATCCCTAGCTCGACTCTCGTTGCACCGAGTTTGAGAAGCTCCAAGCCATGCTTTGCGAACCCCCAGTCCGGCTTTGTCTCGACGGTAAGCCCGATCGACCTGATGCCGGAAGTTTCGTTTTCTGTCTGCTCGTCGGCAAGGCTCTTTTTTCCTGCTTCCCTTAGCTTGAGGAGCTTTTCTTTAATGTGCAATGCCCTTTTCTCATCCCCGACTTTTCCGGGAAGCTCAAAAAATTCCTTGAAGGAGCCCATATCCACAACACCGTTCCTGAAGAACATCCGGGAAAAGTCATTGAAGGCCTTAAAGCAGTAATACACGTATTCTTCCTGATATTTTTTTGGAAATGCGCAAAATGTTCCGCCTTGGATAATCTGCTCAACTTTATCGCAGTTTTGGCCCAGTGCAACATATTGTTCCAGGCGGTTAAAGACAATCCGGTAGGGGTCATAATCGTTCCTGACAGCCCTCATCGTCGAAGGCTCTTTTCCGGTATAACTCATAGGGACGTCGCCGAAAATGCTTCCCAAGCCTCCGGGGCAGAATGTGCATTTTCCATGGGGGCACCGGTAGGGCTTCGTCATCGTGGCAATGACCGCTACCCCCGAGCCGGTCCTTACGGGCTTTGTCTGGAGGAATGGCCTTATTATTTTTGCATTTTTTCCATCCGCATTAAGATAGATTTCGATGTCGGTGGGGATATGCTGAAGGCGATGCAGCCTGCAAAGCTTGATCTTTTGCCTGGCAATGGCCTTTTTGTCCGGCTTATTGGCTTTAATCCAGGATACCATCTCCTTAAAATATAGTTTTTGCTTAGATGGTTCCTGCATGGCCATACCTGCTTAGGGGTGTATGGGCATTTAAAAATATAACACTATACGGTATCATCCAGTTGTTTGAAACTCACCGACGATACACGAATGGAGGGTATTTTTCTCCCTCGACGGGCATTTTCAGGAGGCTGAATGATTATGGCAAAAATGCCAATTTTTAAATAGGGGTATACCTACATAGACCCTATGACTGAAACAACTGTTGAAGTTTTGGCCCTATTGGGTTTTGTGATATCCTATTACTCTCTCTATGTGGAAAAGCGATTTGCCCAAGAGAAAAATTACAAGCCTATATGCGACATCAATGATAGGATATCCTGCTCAAAGGCGTTTACGAGCAAATACGGAAAGTTTGCCGGGATACCCAACCCTTACCTTGGGTTTGTGTTTTACCTTGCCGTATTCCTTCTTGCGGCGAATGGATTTGCGATGGCCGTATTTTGGCTTTCAGCAATATCCCTTGCCGGTTCTCTTTACCTGGCCTATCTCCAGTATTTTAAAGTGAAGACGTTTTGTTTAGTGTGCACATCGCTCTATGTTATCAACATCCTGCTTGCGGTCTATTCTTATAAAACCGCTTTTTTATGACTTTGCAGGGTGTTGGCGTAGAGAAAAAGTCCGTAGAGTTCTTAGCGCATGCTATGCATCCCCGCTTGGCATAAATGAGGGGTTGTTTAAGGTTAAATTTATAAGTTAACCATAATTCTTGTAGGATACAATGGACCCAAATGTTAAATCCGCATTAATTGGATTACATGAGCATTTAAATCTAGAGACAATGGTTGGTTTAGCCCAAACAAAGGGATATCAGGTAGATTCTTGCTCAACTCCAGAAAGAATGAGGGAATTAACTGGAAGTGATTTATACAGGATGTATATCATGGATGTTAATCTTGGACATCCCGGTAGTGAGGAAGTAGGAATTGCACTTGAGGTTTATCGCATGATTAAAGGCAGGTTAGAAAATAAAGAAGCTAAACTCATGATAGTCTCTGCAACTGATGGAGCCATCCAGAAAGCTATGGGTTTGGGAATCCCGAAGGAATATTTTAAGACAAAGGACCGTGGGATAGACTTCTTAAGAGAATTCTTCACCGATTAAACAAGACCTGTCTTTTCTTGGTTGCGTTCACTTCTCTCAGCACCGTCTTTGGCGGGCGGTGGTCGGCGAACTTTTGACGCTTCATCCAAAAAAATAAAAACGCTCCTTTTGGGGATTGTGAACCCTATCTCAATATTTGGGGGACCGGGATTTTCATATAGCAAGTTTTTTAAACTCCAAGGCCCCCAATCACATTGAGGTGGTATCTATGCTAGGATGTAAAAAATGCAATAGCCTGTGCGGAGTGTTGGTGTTGATTGCAGGAATCTTATTCCTGCTGAGAGATTTAGGAATTTGGGGCTTTTGGAACATCCAATGGTTTACCGTGGTGTTCCTGCTTTGGGGGTTTGGCTCCCTTGCCGGAAACAGCTGCCCAGAATGTGTTGCTATAAGGTCTGGAAAAAAGAAGTGATTTATTAATCATTTTTTTTATTTTTTTCTTATTTTTTGGACGGGGTACACCACTACTGCACTCTCAGTAGTCTGGTTTTTCTAACTCCTCAATCTTGGTTTCCAAATCGCCTCTTAAATCCCGGGTAATATCTTCTGCAGTTTTAATAAGCCTATACCCCCCATACACCGTTAACGCGGTGATGAGGAAAGCCAGCGCGTAACCTGCGATTTTAGCGGCTTTATGGTCGTTGTGAAATGTAAAAGACGGGCCTGGTTTGGGGGACGTATAATGGGTTAACGCTCCGAGCATCGTTGAATAGAAGAATCTTCTTTTCTTCCTAGCCAATTGATCCAGCAAGTTGCGGTAATGGTCAAAGAGTTCGGGCTGGGTATATCTTTTTCCATCAACAAAGGTTTCTATCTTCTTGCGGTTTTCTTGTAATTCCGTAAAAAACAACGCCTCAGCCCCCTTGGATTTCTTAGGGTCCCCTAAGTCGGCAAGAAAGAGTGCGATGTCGAGATCAGGCCTGTTGCCCATCATAATGAATTGTATTGGCTATTATACCTGAGATAACAGCTTTATTCTCACAAAATCCACTTCTGGGGGTTATTCAGGTAGTTGGTCGTGATATTAAAATTATCTTCGTCAACATACCCTTTTTCTTTCATGTAGGCAAGCAATTCCTTAAGGGTTATCAATGAATGGAGGCTGACGGCGTGCTCTGCAAGGGTTTCGCTGCCACCCTGCTCGCGGTCAAGGATGACGAGGACATCTTTGACGACCGCCCCTTCATTATGCAGCCCTTCGATGAAGCCCATCTTTGACTTTCCATCGGTGATCATATCATCGATGAGGACTGCGTTCTGGCCTTTTTCGATGATTCCTTCGACAAGGGACTGGGTGCCGTACCCTTTTGGCCTTTTTCTCACATAGACCATCGGCAATTTGGCTTTTATCGCTATTGCGGCAGCGATGGGGATCCCGGCAGTTTCTGAGCCGGCAACGACATCAACACCGAGGGCTTTCACCTTAGCGACCAGCGCGTCGGTGACCGCCGCGAACGGCCCCGGAAATGAAGGGATAATGCGGATATCAACATATACCGGCGTCTTTCTTCCGGAGGCAAGGGTAAACAACCCAAATTTCATCACCTTCGCTTCTGACAATGCTTCTGCAATTTTTTCATCCATTGTTCTCTTCCTCCTGTTGTAATGATAGCGAGCCCTCTTTCTCCCGTTGTAATGATGGGGAGTTCTCTCCTTCTGGGTTTTCAGGGATCAGGTTTTGTTCCCGCGTTGGGGGCTGGGGGCGACGGGCAATGATGGTAATTTCCTTCCCTTGATGGGGAAAAAAGTTCCCATCCCTGTACACCAAGGTCCCCCGGATAAAAGTCGCAACCGGCCACCCTTTTAATACTTTTCCTTCAAAGGGGCTCCAGGCGCATTTGGTCAATAGACAAGTTCCCCTGACTTCTTTTTCTAGGTCCAAATCGATCACGGCAAGGTCGGCATCAAAGCCTTCCTTCAGCTGGCCTTTGTTGTGTATCCCGAATACTTTTGCCGGGTTCCTTGATGTTAACACGACAACATCCTGGAGGGTGAGCCTTTTTTCATTGACTGCATGGAGAAGAAGCGGAATTACCGTTTCGAGGCCGGGAAATCCATAGATTTCTTTTTCCATCTTTTCCTCTTTTAGGTGGGGGGCATGGTCGGTTGCGATAGTGTCCACAAGGCCGCCTGCAATGGCGTTCCAAAGCGCTTCCTGGTCAGCCTTTGTTTTGAGGGCTGGCCTGACATGGCCAAGCATACCCAGGCTTGCTGCATCATCTTCGGTAAGAAATAAATGGTGGGGCGCCACTTCGGCAAAAACGCTCTTCCTGTTTTTCCTGATTTCCTGAATTTCAGCTGCTGTTGAGATATGGCAGGCATATACTTTCTTTTTCAGCCCGGAAGCCAGAGAAATTACGTTTGTAAGATTTTCTTGTTCGGCGTGGACAGCGCAAAAAGGGGCAATGTTCAGGATTCTTTCAACCGATGAAAAATCATCGAGCTTCAGGCCTCCGGTTGTCAGGTCAAGGTAGAGCTTGACCGAAGCGATATTCTTCGCGTTTTTGATCTCTTGTTCGTTTTTCCCATCGGCGCCAAAATGGAACCCGTAGTCCACGAGCGATTTTTTTGCAAGAACACGTTTTTCTTCCAGGCGCTCAACGGTGGTTGTCGGCGGGGTATTGTTCGGCATATCCAGGAAGGTTGTAATTCCGCCTTTTGCCGCTGCCCTGCTTATCGTCAGATAATCCTCTTTTTGGGGATTTCCCGGCTCTCTGCAGTGGACGTGGCAGTCAATCATCCCGGGAATGACGATTTTTCCCTTAATGTCTATCACTTCGTCAGCGGTGATGGGATCGTCGCTGATATGGCCGATTTTTTCCCCTTCAAGGAAGAGGTGGCAGGAAATAAGCTTGTTGTTTTCGACAATCCGGCAGTTCTTGAGGAGAGTAGATTTCATCTGGGTATTTGGAACAATCGAGGTTTAAATAAGTAACGGAAACTAGCAGGATTCTTAATTGAGAAATGGTGGGTCAAAATAAGGATGGATTTTCTGACCCGTAGTAAAGGAGATTAATCTCAATAAGTGAATCCCCTTGCCTATCAGACTTTGGCCTAAGGCCCATAACATATATTTTCTGATGGCACCAACAAACCCTACTTCAGCACAATCTCCTTTTCTTCTACGACCCTTTCACAATAATGGCAGGCAGCCGAAAGGGGTTCCTGCCCAACCACATGGAACAAAGTGCTTATTTTCTGCTTGTTGGTGATGCAGTTTGGATTTGGGCACCTGATGATGTTGGAAAAATGCTCCGGCAGGGCGACTGGCTCTTTTTTTATGACGGAGAAGTCCTTTATGATGTTGATCGTCGCTTTTGGGGCGATGACGGCAATCTCATCAACTTCTTCTTTGGTTAGCTCTCTCCCGGCGATTTTCACAATGCCTTTTTTTCCCAGCTGTTTGCTCTTCAGGTTCATCCCCAGGGAGATGACGTCGGGGTGTGCCCGGAGGTTTAGAATATCCACTACGTCAAATGTTCGTTCGGCTGGGATGTGGTCAATGACCGTCCCATCCCTAATTGCGGATATTTTGTACTCTGGAGGCCTGTCGGTCATTTTACACCCCTTTAAACTGCGAGCATTAAATTATTTATGGTTCGGTCATGATTATCTTATCATTGATTTATTCATTTTTTCTCTTTCTTTGTTATTTTGCCTTTCCAAGAACCAGCGCAAGGATCGCCTGCCTGATCGGGATGCCGTTTGCTGCCTGCCTAAAGTATACTGCGTTCGGTGTTTCGTCAAGGGCAGGGTCTATCTCTCCAACCCTGGGGAGGGGATGCATTATCCTGATGCCTGGCTTTGAAATCTTGAGAAGGGACCTGTCAATCCTGTACCCTGCCTTGAATTTTTGGTACTCCAGGGGGTCGGGAAAGCGCTCTTCCTGGATTCTGGTAACATACAGTATATCGAGCTGTTTTGCAACGCTGTCGAGGTCGGATGTTTCGCGGCAAGGTATCTTTCTCTTTTTCAGCTCCTGGATGTAGTAGGAAGGCATCCGCAATGCTTCCGGTGCGATAAAATAGATGCTTGTCTTGAAGTGTGACAGCGCAATGGCAAGGCTGTGGACGGTCCTTCCGTACTTTAAGTCACCAAGGAAACCGATCGTGAGATTGTCAAGCTTTCCTTTTTCTTTAAGGATGGTATACAAGTCAAGGAGAGTCTGGGTAGGGTGCTGGTTTGCCCCGTCTCCTGCATTGATGACCGGTATTGAGGCCGCTTCTGCGCTTAATCGTGCAGCACCTTCCACGGAATGGCGTATAACTATCACATCGCTGTAATGCTCGATCATCTTGATCGTGTCCCATAACGTTTCCCCTTTCTTTACAGAAGTGGTTTCCGCCTGGGAAAAGCCGATAACATCGCCGCCGACGCGCTTCATTGCCGATGCAAAGCTCAATCTTGTCCTTGTAGAAGGCTCAAAGAACAATGATGCCAGGATTTTCCCTTTGAGGAGGCTTGGCTGGGGGTTTGACTCTAGCTTTTTCGCGACGCTGAGGACGTGCAAAAGCTCTTCCTTTGAGAAATCGTTAATTGATATGACATCTCTTCCCTGAAAGGACGTTCCAGCCATTAAAAACTAAAATGGGCGGGGTGGTATTTAAATGTTTTTCGGTCTTGGGTGCGGTGTGTGCTAAACCATAATTATGTTACGGTAGTATCTCTTTGGCGGTTTAGTAGAGTCTTGGATATTTTTTTAGTACACTTGGAGATGGTTGGATGATCCTACACCCCAACAATGTTTATATACTCCGTTAGAGCTCCCCTATACGGGGGAACATGAAGACGCTGCTTTTTATGGTGCCTATCCTATTTCTAGCCTATCAACCTCATGTTGCGGAAGGCCTGGGGGCTGACCTTTTGACCCCGAGCATAACGTTTTCACCTCCAAGGCTTAACACAACCATCGAATCCCGGATTGATGCAACGGTCCGGCTCATCGGCCAGGGGTTCGCTTTCAGCTATATCGAAGTTGATATCACCAAACTGGGGAATACCACGCCGGAATGGGTCGGCACCTATGAGTTTGCACTTTCGCCCGGCCAGAATATAACTCAGGAGATCAACAATACCAACATCTTTGATATTTTTCCCCTGCATTGGAAACCAAAAGAGAACGGCGTCTATATTGCATCAGTTTCGGTTGACCCGGAAAATGTGGTGTTTGAAACAAATGAAACCAATAACGTTTTTTATACCCATATCCAGGTCGGGATGCCTGATTTTGACATTGTCAATGGGTCGATTGAAATCTCTCCAGAAACAATCAAGGCCGGGAACATCACGTCCATCAATCTTTCTGTTGTCAATTCTGGAGACGGCCCATTCAAAAGCTTTGTTGAATGCGACATAACTCCCTGGAGGTCCGAAACGCCCGATTGGGTCGGGACGTTCAATTTCAGCCTCTCAAAAAATGAAAGCATAACCCTCCAGGTAATAAACGAAAATGAAAGTGATGATTTTACCGTGTTGTGGTCCCCGGAGGCGAATGGGGTTTATATCATGGGCTGCGCAGCTGACCCACCTTTTAACAGTTCAACGGAAGGGGACTATCCTTTTGGCTCGCTTCTTGAATTAGACGAAGAGAACAATGCTGAATATACTGCCCTCCAGGTTGGAACACCTGACTTTTTCTTTGTCCAGGATTCAATACTTTTCTTTCCCAGGACCGTATTTGTCAATGATACGATGAACATCAGCGCAACGGTCGTTAATTCTGGCGAAGGCCCTTTTATCAGCTATGCGGAGATGGATATCAACCCCTGGGGCGAAGAGGGAGAGACTCCAGCATGGGTCGGGACTTTTGAATTTAATCTGGCCGACAACCAAACGATGGAAGGAATATTCCTTAATGAAAAAGCCGATGACGAATGGGAAAATGGCCCCTGGGTTCCCGATAAGGAAGGGATTTACATCGCGGCAGCGCTCATTGACCCACCGTTTAACAGCACGGAAGAAGGATACCGCCCTCATGGGTACCTGCTTGAATCGAATGAGTCCAATAATAAAAATTATAGCGCGCTATTCGTCTACAGCAAAAAGAAAAACTCAACAAATCAGGTGGAATGGCTTGAGGCCCAGCTTTCTGAAGAGCAAGAGGACGGCCCTGGAAAGCTCGTTAAAAGCTACGGCCAGGAATCTTTAATCCCGTTTAATGGCTATTCATATGACCAGGCGTTGGCTGTCATCGGATTTTTCCTGGAGAATAGGACAGACCTCGCAAAACAGACGCTGGAAGAGCTTCGGCATCTGCAAAGCGAAGATGGCAGTTTTCCGTTTTGCTGGATGGCTTACCGGCCCAATACAACCAAATGCTGGCCACGAAAGATGGTCGGCTCGAACGCTTGGATCATCATGGCCGTCAATGCGTACACCATCTACACGGGTGATGCGGCATTTATTCCCCTGGCTGAAAAAAATGCTGCATGGATCCTTAATTTTCAGGAGGAGGATGGCGGGCTTACCGGGGGCATAGACTTTAATGGAACAGACTTTAAGCCGATAACATGGAAAAGCACCGAGCATAACCTTGATGTATATTCTGCGCTTCACTACCTTTTCCTCCTTACTGGGAACGAAACGTATGAAAATGCGTCGGTGGAAGTTAGGAAGTGGCTCGAAACGGAAGCGTGGAACGAAGCGGAAGGAAGGTTTAACCAGGGAGAAAATGACAGCTATCCCGTCACCGATACAAATACATGGGGAATTCTTGCTCTTGGGGCTGGAAACAGCTCATTGAATTTTAGCAGGGGTATGCGCTGGATACTTAATTATACGAAGTATTTTGACATTAACACAGGGGTGGAAGGTTTTGATTTCAACTATGACAACGGGACCGGGATGGATAACGACGGAACAAATGACGGAGTTGACACGGTCTGGGTGGAAGGGACTGAGGGAGCGGCGCTGGCGTTCCATGAAATTGGGGATGAAGAAAATGCCTTATTTTTTCATGCCGAAATGGGCAAGCTTGTCCAGCCTGACGGATCATTGCCCTATGCGACGAGAGAAGGCTCATTGCCCCAGCTTGGGACGACAAACAACTGGACATCGGTCGCGGGGACAGCATGGAATATCATGGGCAAGCATAAGTACAACCCTTTCAAGCCGTTACTTGCAAACATGCGAATCCCCCTCCAGGATGGATGGAACCTCATCTCAATCCCCGTCAACACGAGCAACAGCTCTGTCAAGTCATTATTATGGAATGTAAACTTCTCTTATCTGGTTTCCTTTCCCCCTCTGGCCTATTACATAAACGGGGGCAGCCACACATTTGAAGATATCAATACATCAAAGTCCTATTGGGTCAAATCGGAAGGGATGCAGACAATTTCTGCACTTGGCAATTATGCTGATCACCCGCTCATGGAGCTCAAAGAAGGCTGGAATTCGATTGCGTATCCTTTTTTCTCGGCAGCGTGGGCAAATCAGACGTTCAACAATCCTTCGATACTTTCTGTCTTTGCGCTGAACAATTCATTGAACAGCTCCCAATGGCTTTCTTACAGCCCTGCCCGCCCAGATTCAATCAATACCCTGAAGAAGATAACTCCGGGGATGGGGCTTGTCATTGCGGCGAATGATGATACGAACATAAGCTTGCGGGTGCTAAATGCAAACTGACCAGCTTTCGAAGATCGCCCAAAAGATGAGGGCGGCAAATGAAAAAGATATCGAAAAAGCCCAACGGAAAGTGCAGGGAGCTGTACAATCGGGCTTCCATTCGGTAAAAAAATATTTTCCCGGGCTTATCACCTTTTATATTGATTACAAGAGGTATCCTGACGCGATTGAGCTGGCGAACAGATATCTCCGGCTTTCCGGGTTAAATCACCGGGTTAAGGATACTCGTGGGCTTAAAAAGCTCTTTAACTGCCGCCCAGGCATCTTTAAGCTCCCCATGTTCTGCGGCAGCGTCGATGATTGGGAGAAGGCAGTGATGAGGCTGAAGGAGATCCGAAGAAAGAATATTCAAAAGGTTGTTGCCTGTTTTTTGTCCATTGTGTTCGGCATTTTCCTGTTTTCTGCCTATACCCATTCCCAATACAGCTCTTTTGATGTGAAGAAAAACGACACGGCGAACCTTTATGGCAATATTGGGGTCCTCGAAGGGTCGCTCCCTTTTTGGGGAAAAAGCATTCTGCTTGAGGAGTATTACGGGCTGTACTTCAAACAATTAGTGACCGGCCCGCAATATCTGGATATGTATGATTATAACCTTTTCAAGAAGAGCATCTCCGATAACGAAAAGCTTGTTGAAAAGATCCAATCCTGGAAACTCAGCGATGAAACCAGGGACAGGTTTCTGAATACTATCGCTAAAGTCAATTTTGGGCTCCAGGGCAGGATCCTCAAGCAGGAAAAGGACTACCAGCAGGCATCCATGTTCTTTATGAAAGCGCTGAACGAGAACGATGTTGTTGAAGATATCTTCGGGAATGATTTTATCAACTCGCAGATAGCATTGCTGAATGCAGAGATCAATATGCCTTTGGAAGAAATAAAGAAATTCATGAAAAGCGAGCTTAAGGAAGGTAACTTCAATACGTACATGGCATACGGCGACCTTTTCAAGATGCTCGCCCCGCCTAATGCGACGGCACCGGAATTCATCGAATATTACGGGGAAGCGGAGAGCAATTATCGCAAGGCCGTGAGCATAGAGCCTGGAAATGTCTGGGTGCATATACGCCTCGGGCATCTTCTCCGGGATAAGTTCACCCTTACGGGGAATGAGTCATTCTATAAGATGGCAGAAATAGAGTATCTCTCAGCAAAAGAATTATCCGCGAAGCAGGGCCTCCTGCCCCTGGGAGCCCTCATCTCTTTAGGGCATCTCCACAAAGATAGATATTACCGGACCGGGGATAAACAAGAATTGCAGGAAGGGATAGGGAATTATGAAAGCGCCCTCGAGCTTGACCCCAACAATATTGTTGCGTTTTATAACCTGGGAGGGATTTACCTCCGTGAAAAAGAGGCTGACGCGGCAATTTCCTATTTTGAAAGGATCCTTGCAATCAACGATAAATTTGTCGATTCAAACTTCCGGGCCGGGGATGCTTACTACCTCAAATTTAAGGAAACCTACAACAGCACCTATCTTGAGAAAGCGAAGTTCTTCTTCCGCCAGCAGCTTGAGCAGGACAAGCAGTATGGGGTAACCGATTTCCTGGAGCGCGGCGGAATCCAGGGATACGGCCAGGTCATCGAGCAATACACATTGATGATCAAGGTTTTGAAAAATGACCAAAAGAATGCACCGCTTATATCGAGGGCGAGGCACATCCTCATCGAGGCATATCTCCGGAGGAACGAACAGAAAGATATCAAGGCAGCGTTTGAAGAATTCCAAAGGATCAAAGACACCCTGAGCGCCAAGGACGCGGAATCCATCCTGTCCAGGATTCAGGCACGAAATTTAGTGGCGCAACTTGATAATTGAGCAATAATTAAGGGGCATAATCTAAGAACACAAACTATTTTGCTTAATCATATTTGTGTTCTTCGCTATATTTGAGGATATGATAAGCAAACCGGGAAAAGTTCTGTGGGCGGGCAGGCATCAACGGGAAATGGGCGGGGAACCCCAATAGAATAAGGCACGGGTGAGGCGTCAGTATGAGAAACATCATTGAAAGCCTTAACAAAGTATACGAGTTAAAAAACAAAAGGGAATTTGAAAAAGCTCTTCCCCTGCTCCGGTTTGTATTGGAAAGCCTCATTGCGCTTCAGGAGGAGCATCTGGAAAAAAAATCTTTTGGCGAGCTCGAGAGCATATCGAAATCCCTTGCTCATCTATTTGATACATACAACTACCTGGCTAAGATTGTCCATAATGGGGGTTCCAGGACAAAGAAATTTGACCTCCCCTTAAAATTCACAAAAGTTTTGGCCGAGCTGTTAAAAACAAATGATGAGAAGCTTGTGGCGGAATATGCCGGGGCGGTCAAGTACCTTATTGGAAAGGAATACCCTGGTGAAGAGCTTTTAGTTGAAGGGCTCCTCCACGAGATTCTTGAAGAAAAAAACATACCGCTTATCATCAAGAGCTTCAGGAACCAGATTTTCCTGTATATCATGCACCATACCCACAAATCAATCCCCCTTGATTTTCCTGAGGCATGGTCAGCGTCTGACGGGGGGCCTATGCTGAAGGCGCTTCTTTCGTCAAAATACCGTTCCAGCTACAATGCAGAAAAGCTGCTCGTGGAAGAATGCATCGGTGATGCGCTCCGGAGGGTTGGGTCTGGCAGCAGCGAACTGAACTATGTTGATTGGGGGCCGGGGGACGGGCAAAAAACCGCAGCGATCGTGCGCTGCGCTGCCGGGATGTTCAGGAACGTGAATGGCTATGCCGTTGACTGTTCAGCAACCATGCTTAAGGCGTCGTCGTTGAATATCGGCAAAAAGGGAAATGTCCGGATGACCGAGATATGCACTTCCTTTGATAAGCTTGCCGAAAACGAAATTTATCGGGGCATCCGTGGGAAGAAGTTCCATTCGTTCCTTGGCACAACATTCTGTAATTTTGACCCTAAACTCATCTGCAGGACGCTCAAGAGGACTCTTGGGGAAGGGGATCATGCCCTTATCGGCGTGCATCTCTATTTCCCCAACCGCGATGACAGCCTCATCCAGGCATATAAATCCCGGGAAATGGCCGATGTCAGCTTCCATGGGCTGCGGGATATAGGTTTTTCCCGCAACGACCCTTCTGAAATTTCTTATAAGGTAATTCTGCTTAAAGGGGACGACCCTAAACTCGGGACGCTCGCAAAAGTGATAACTTATTTTGAAGTCCTTAAACCGATGAAGAAGGGCCTGTTATCCTACAGCCGGGGCGACCAGATTCCTGCCATCCTCTCTATCAAATATTCTGAAAGGCAGTTTCAATCCATCATGGGGGAATATTTTGAAGTCGTTAAGGTTTACTCCAAGGGGGAGATAGGGCTTTTTCTGGTTAAGAATTCTTCTTAGAGCCCACCTCATTTGGCAGGTGAGCTAATTAATACTCCGACTAGTCCTATTGAGCTTGAAATGTCTATCAGGATAGGCTGTTAATTATTCTCACCGGCAATCCTTGTCAATAATACCCGATCATCACTTCTTCAAAGAGGAGCATTGTCTCGTAATCCTTGAGTATGTTTGAGAATTTTGACCTTAGCTCCCTCATCAATTCATGCAGTTCATTCCTATTGCGGAGCATGGCTTCAAACTCAAGGTCGCTTGCCCCTATCGCTTTGGTGATATAGATGACGTTTGGATGGAATCTCAGATAGGTGGTGAGCTTCGCCATGAGCTTCTTTGTCGTATTTTCCAGGAAGAGGAAGACTTTGTAATGCTCGTAACCAAGCAATTTCGTATCGAGCTTTGCCCTGAACCCGAGGATGACGCAGGATTTTATCAGCCTGTTTATCCTGTATTTCGCTGCGTTCGGGGTCAGGTTTACCTTTTTTGCGACTTCTATCAAGGGCAGCCTTGCGTCAGGGGAAAGGACTTTCAGAAGGTTTAGGTCGGTCGGGTCAACGTCAACCGTTCCTGCGCCGCCAAGAACCATTTCTGAGAAGTCATCAGTTCCAAAGAGATAATTGTGCCGGAAGTGGTATATTTTTGTAGCGATAGAAACGCTCCTCTCCGCAAGGTAATCTCCATACTTATAAGTAAGGCTGTCATAAACCTCTTCCAGCTCATGGATGCTTTTAACATACACCGCAAATACAAGGTTCCATCTATTGTCGATGGTATACAGCCACCCAATCGATCGAGTTTGCTTGCAGTATTGGATGATCTCCTCTTCCTTGCGGGGGTCAATTTTCTGAAACCGCAAAAATATCCTGCAAAACAAGAAGCCAAGCTTGGAAACGTCAATGACCGTATAAAATCCGCCAATAACCCCTTTATTGACGAGTTGATTGAGCCGGTAGTTGACAATATCCCTCGATAAGCCAACTTTTTTTGCTATCTGCGAGATGCTTTGCCGGCTGTTGCTGTCAAGCTCGAAAAGTATCCTCTTGTCCTTTACGGTTAATTTTACCCCCATTATTACATAAAACGTGTTATTTATTATATAAATTTTTCGGAATTATGGAATTTTTACATGAAAGGTTTATAATATGGTTTCTGCGTTCCAAATTCATGGGGCGCCATTCCGTCGTAGGCATCTTAGGAAAAAGAAACTCGCATGGCAAATATCTGACTGTTGAATGCAAGGACCGGGTTGACCATCTCGTTGACCTGATCAGGAAAGAAGAGATAAGGCCTGATTCGGTCGTTTTTTCCGGAGGGAGGAGCGGTTCCAAATGTATGTTTTCCGAAGCCGGCCTCATGAAAGACTATTTCGAAGGGCAAGTTGATTTTCCTTCTGATAGGATCTATGTTGACACTGAGGCAAGAGACACCCGGGAGAACATTGCCAATATTGCAGGCTATATCCGGAGGATGGGTATTCCCGGGGAAGAGATTGATTTTGCCCTTTGCTCGTCAGATTACCATCTGCGGCGCATCGAGAAAGTTGACAACAGTGTCAGGGCTGAGTCGTGCCTTGTTCCTGCGTATGAATTAGGGATAAAAAATATTCGCTATTTGCCAGCCCCCTACACGTTCCGCGATTCAAAAGATCCGCTGCAAAGGCTCCAGGCAAACTTGTATGAAGTGGGGCATGATTTAACCGTCACTCAGATACTTATGAAGCACGCAGGACTGCATGAAGGCGCAGGCATACCTCCAGACGCTGCACAGGAGTTTCAAGCCGGGCTGCTGAGGATATCAGAAAATCTTCATTTTGACAGGTTAACGCCTGAAGAGCAGCGCGTTGAATATGTAGGGCTGCAGGCGCTGGCGTTGCTCTCTCCCTGGAACCTGTTTCTAAGCACCCTTTCCCGCCAGCCGGCCCTAAATCAGGACAACAGAAACGTCCTTGGGGGCGGTGTCCAACTTTTCGATCATGCTGTCAAGCTGCTAAAGGGGCTTGATCCCGATGAGGCGGCTTAGCCCGATGACAGCAAAAGTTCTCGTCGGGAAAGTGACTCAACAAACGGCCAGGAAAAGATGAGTATCGAAAATACTATTCGATGTATCTTGAGGGAGAAAGTGCTGCCTTCCCATAAGGAGAAGCAGTTAACTGAGCGGGGAATGATTTATGTGGCCCAAGGCGTAAACCTTGATGAGGCGCTTGGAGGAAATAAACCGAAGGAAATTGTGTTCTGCCCACACCAGGATGATGCAGAGATTGGGATTGGTCCGTATCTTGCCAAATATTACCATGCTAAAGGATTTTTATTTGTCTACCACACGAACGGTGTCGGGGGCCTTATCCGGGATGCTGCCTCAAGGGAAAGGGCTTTACAGCTTTTTGGGAAGGAGCCAAACGAGATAGTTCCTGAGGAGCTCGTGCAAAGGAGAAGGGAGCAGGCAGAGAAAGCGATGGAATTTTTCCAAGTTCCCGCGGGAATTTTTCTTGGTTATGACAGCATCAAAAAAGGCCACGCTAGGGAAAGGGAAGCCTCGATTGAAACGGTTGCCCTTCTGCTCAATGCCATCAAACCGGAAAAGATATTCATACCGCAGCCGTTTGACCAGCACTTAACACACCGGATTGCAACGTATATTTGCGGTTGTGCAGCTGCCCGTGCATCCTGGGACGGTGAAATTCTTGGTTATTCGGTATGGGGGCCGGTACCCTATGATGTCCCTACCCAAGACGAATTTTTTGAGGAAGGATACGTTGACATGATGAGGGCAGCCATACACTTGCATAAGACTGAGATGGTGAAAAATTATGGAGAGGCCAAAGCGTGCATGATGAGGATGGACGCGATCGCAACGGTAAACAAGCCCGATGCTCTTTCTGAAAGATACCTTATGCGGAACATGAAGCTCGGTCACCTCAAAGGAATGACCAGACAAGGGGTACGGGATTCCATCGCTTCCTGCATCCATGACAAAAAGATGGCAAATGAATTTTTAGAGAATTGTGATAAATAATTTTTCAGGTATGGGATATCAACGGACGGAGGCTGAGAACATGGGATTTAAAGTTTTGATAACGGAAGATTTTGAGCGGATGAGCGAAGCCGCTGCAAGGATTTTAATTCCGCAGATGAGGGCTACTACGGTTGGTGAGGGGCGTAATTTTAACCTGGGATTAGCAACAGGAAATTCGCCGACCGGATTGTACGCGAGAATTGCCGAGCGCCAGGGTATGTTTGAGGCTGCAAAAATAAAAACCTGGAGTTTGGATGAATATGCGGGGCTGCCTGGAGAACATGCGTCAGCACGAGCGCTGCATCCCGAAAGTTATGCCTATTTCATGATTCAAAACCTCTTCGGGAAATTGAACCATCCCTTTGCAAGGACGCACATTCCGCCCGGCACTGAAATAGACCAAAAGAGGCTGGAAGAGGCAATTGCAGAAGCAGGAGAGACGGTCACGTTTGAGGGAAGCGATAATGGGAAGGCAGTGGTTATTTCGCCCTCATGCACTGTCCCTTACCTTAGTTTTATCAGAGACCAGCTGATGGCGTCTTATGTTAAGGGAATTGCAGATGCCGGAGGCATTGACTCGTGGGTTGTTGGCGTCGGCGGAAGAGGGCATATCGCATTCCATGAAAGTGGGATTCCCCTGGGACATCAAATTTTGCTTGTTAGGCTGGATGACAACACCGTTGAAAATGCCGTTAAGGATGGCCATTTCAAGACCAAAGAAGACTCACCGAGGTATGCTCTTTCCATGGGCGCTGGGGGAGTTGTTGAGCAGTCAAAGAATGTTTTGCTATTAGCCTATGGGGCTCGAAAAACCGGGCCGATTGCTGAATCGTTGTTAGGCCCAGAGACATCCAGTGTACCGATATCCATCCTTCAGCGTTATGCATCCCAAACAGGTAGGAATGCGACATATATCCTCGATGAGATTGCGGCCGGGGGGATATTGGGGAATGAAGCAAAATTGAGTGAGAAAGGAATTTCCGTGAAGGATATCAGGGCTTAGAGCTATCCACCGGGGCGGGTCATGATTTCGGACAGGATCAATTGAAGGTAAACCAACTTCAAGGCTATACATGGCAGAGTCCCCGAACAATGAACGGCTGGTGTACCATAACGGATCGTTAGTCCCTGAGGCGCAAGCCCGGCTGTCAATTTATGACTCGGCGATTGCGACTGGCGAAAAGGTTGTAGAAGTTTCACGGACGTTTGCGCATAAGATTTACGGGCTTGACACTCACCTTGAAAGGCTGTTTTCCAACCTGCAATTGCTTCGGATCGACCCAGGTTTGAGCAAAAGAGAGATGGAAGAAGCGACTTATGAAACCCTTCAAAGAAATTTAACTACGCAGCCAAAAAGCGTCGATTGGCAGGTTCTCCATTATATATCGCGAGGTCCAGCAGCACATTTTGGGATTGTTCCTGAAGGCCAGATTTATCCAACTGTCCTCATCCAATGCATTCCCCTCGTAAACCGTTTGGGAAAGATGGCAAAACGGTACACCGAAGGCGCAGACCTGGTTGTCGTTGACCAACGGTTAGTCCCTTCTGAAGTCATCCCTGCCCAATTAAAAAGCAGCGGGAGGATGGACCATATCATCGGGCGGCTCCAGGCAAATGCGATAAAACCGGGCTCTATTGGTGTTCTTTTAGGCCAGGATGGCTATGTGGCTGAAGGGACAGGCTCCAGCCTTTTTATCGTAACGTCCGGGAAAATCCAAACAGCCCCCTCATCTCGTGTTCTCGATGGCGTTACAAGAGGAATGATCTTTTCGATTGCGAAAGATCTGGAAATAACCATAGAAGAGGCAGACTTTACCCCCGAAGAGGCTGCCCGGGCCGATGAGATGTTCATCACTTCAACGGTCATCTGCCAGGTGCATGCGCGTTCGTTCAATAATCAACTCGTCAACGGAGGCAGGATCGGGCCACTTTCAAAGCTTGTGAGAAAGGCTTTTTCAGAAAAAGTCGGGCTTGATTTTGCCCAGCAAGCCCTCGATTATGGGAAATTTCTCCGGGAAAATGGCCCCATCACATGAAATCGGAACCCTGGATTGACAGCATTATTGGCCATTCTTTAGGTTTAACTGCTAATATACAACCCCTTTATCGGGATAGGGCTGATGCCGGGGAACAACTTGCTGAATTGGTTCTGGGACAGGGTTATGTGAATCCTGTCTTGATAGCGGTCCCGATGGGCGGTATTCCTGTAGCATTGGCTATGCGGGATTGTTTGAAACAGCAGCTGTATTTTTCGTTTGCCGCCAAAATACCATTTTCAGAGGATAGTGATTACCGGTTCGGGATGGGCGCTGTTGCACAGGGCGTTGTTGCCCTAAACGATGAGTTGGTTGAAGTTTTGAAGTTAAGCAAACCTGATTTTTCTTCCGAACAAGGGATTTTACGGGCAACAGAAAAATTAAAAAGAACGATGAGGGAACTGAAAGAATACACGTTGCCGCTTCCCGACCTGGAGGGAAAGACGGCGATCCTAATTGATGATGGCCTGGCCACGGGGTATACTGCCCTTGCTGCTGCTTTCCCCTTGAGGCTATTAAGGCCAAGGCGATTAGTTGTTGCATCCCCAGTTATGAGCGA
Organism: Candidatus Woesearchaeota archaeon; assembly: GCA_016188175.1. GTDB lineage: Archaea > Nanobdellota > Nanobdellia > Woesearchaeales > JACPBV01 > JACPII01. The sequence continues at coordinate 23,508 of JACPII010000104.1, forward strand.
TGAGGCATGCAAACGGTTGGAGCAGAATGGAATTGAGTATGCTGCGTGCCATAAAAGAGGTGAACCGGCAATCCTTATTGACCATTTTTACTCTTCATTTCCTAAAGTTTCGGTGTCGGATGCAATAAAGATGGTATGGCAAAGCCGGCTTTAATCCCCATCTTTAGGCTCGTGATAGAATCATTGTCGGCCCACCTCATCCAGAAGACGATTGGATAAAGGCAAATGGTATATATGAATATTAGGATTGTGCCTTTTTTGATAAAGAGGTTTTAGTAACTCTTCCCCCACAACACATTAAACTTTGCCTGCTTTCCGCATCCGACGCAGGTTCCGGTGACCAGCTTTCCACCAAAAGGGATGTTTCTTGAGCCGGCACCTCCGGTTTTCTCTTTGATTTCTGCTTCACAATCCCCAGAGCCGCAGAACAATGCTTTGACGAGCTTTTTTTCTTCAATCGCTTTGGAGAACTGCTCCATCGTCTTCACTTCAATGATGTTTTCTTCAAGGACCCTTTTTGAGCGCTTGAGCAAGTTTGATTGGATGTCCTCAAGGATGGCTTCGACCCTTTTGGGAATGTCTTTGAGATGAACGTTCTCTTTTTTCATGGTATCCCTTCGGAATAAAACAGCCTGGCTTTTCTCAAGGTCCTTTGGGCCAATCTCGATGCGTATCGGAACTCCTTTCAGTTCCCATTCATTAAACTTCCACCCGGGGTTGTATTCATCCCTGTCGTCGAGGAAGACGGAGAAAGTGCCAGCAAGCTTGTCTTTAATATCTCTTGCTTCCTTCAGCACCTTGTCTTTTGAATCCCTGAAAAGGATAGGGACAATCACTGCCTGGAGGGGGGCCAGCCTGGGAGGAAGGACCAAACCTTTATCGTCCCCATGCACCAAGATGAGGACGCCGATCATCCTCGTCGTTATAGCCCATGTGTTTTGGTAAACGAACTGTTCCTGCCCATTGTTATCAAGGAATTTAATCCCGAACGCCTTTGCAAAGTTCTGGCCGTCGTGGTGAGAGTCAGGACCCTGGATGGCTTTTCCGTTCGGTAGGAAAATCTCGATGGAAAGGGTGTAATCGGCCCCGGCAAACTTCTCGTGGTCTGTCTTTTTTCCCTTTACACCTTCTATGGAGAAATGTTCTTTTAATACGCCGTCATACATATTGAGGATATCAAGGCACTCTTTTTCTGCCTCTTCCTTCGTTGCGAAGCAGGTATGCCCTTCGTTCCAGAGGAATTCCCTTGTCCTCAGGAAGGGGACGGGGTGTTTGAACTCCCATCGTACGACATTGTTCCATTGGTTGAGTTTAAGCGGCAAATCTCTCCATGACCGTATCCATTTTGCGTAGCTCTCATACATGATCGTTTCGGACGTTGGGCGGATGGCAAGGCGCTCATCAAGCTTTGTTGAGCCTGCTTCGGTGACCCATGCAACTTCAGGGGAAAAACCTTTTACGTGGGCCTGCTCTTTCCTCAGAAGCTTTTCCGGGATGAAAAGGGGAAAGTAGGCATTCTTTACGCCCATCGCCTTTAATTTGGTGTCGACAGCCTGCTGAATCTTCTCCCAGATGGCATAAGCATAAGGCTTTAGGATGATGCAGCCCGAAACGCTCGAGTAGTCCGCCAAATCAGCCTTTTGGATGATTTCTGTATACCAAGCCGACATGTCGCCAGTCTTTTTTGCCGTTAAGCCTAGAGACGTTTCTTTTTTCTCCATTAGGGAAAGAATTAACAGTTAGGGATATATTAAGGTTGTGAAAAGTTGTAGTAGGTTAGCCGGCTGATGGGACATAACCAAGAAACCCAACAACAACAATGGGCTCGACGGTCAAATCCTCGCTACGCTCGGATTTGCCCTGCTCGGTCACCCCGGAGGGGGCAAGTCCCCCGACCTCGCCTCGCCATTGTTGTTGGGTTTCCCAATCGGATAAATAGGAATGTCAAAACCAAAACTTCAGGCTCCTGACTAATTACGAAAAGTTTGGGTATACTGCGGATTTTTGGCTCTATGGATAATTCGGTGGGTTATATGGCCTTTTGAACCGAATTATCCATCAGATAGTCTGCCTATTTGCCATCCAAGTTACTGAACCATATATAGCTAAGGAGACTCTAGAATGACTGGAACAATCTCAACATCCTTCTTCTTTATCCTTTTCATCCTAAACGTGTTGTCCCTTTCCATCTCCTCAAGGCGGAACTTGATGAATTTCTGCTGGGTAAGCATCCGGGGGATGACAACATATTCGAGTGCATTGACCCGGCGTTTTGTCTTTTCAATCTCCTTGAGGAGCTTTTTCATCGCGGTTTCAATCTCTGCAACCCTCAGGGCAGCTTCGATCACTTTTTCATAGGATGATGCAGCCTCATCGACTGCTGCAGAGGTCAGGATTCCAAAACCTCTCTCCAGGGGCTGCTTTTTTACCTCACCTGACTCGACAATGGGAACTTTAACTCCCAGGATATTCTTCATTTTCAAGGAGACAGGAGGTGTTCCACTGACTGCCATCGCGATCGATGAGAGGGCAAGGTCCGATTCCAAAAGCCTTGCTTTGGTAATGGCATCAAGCGCAGGCAGATATGCATGGAGCAAATCAAAACGCAGCGACTTGGCTTTTTTCATGACACTAAAGAATTCAAAGATGAGGCCTTCTCTTTTCTTTTTTAAAAGCTTGTAGCCGGATTGGGCCAGCTTAATCTTCCTTTTTAGCTGGATGAGTTCTGACCTTGTTGGCTTGATGTTCTGGCTCATGGTGTTCTATAGATAATTGCGATATTTAGTTAAATTTGTCGCAATTATTTAATACTCGAATTGCGTCTGATGTGGTGGTAATTCAAACCATCACTTTTTTACCTAATCAACGCAATTCTCCATATCAAAGGTTAGGGGCATTGAATGGTGCATCGGTTAATAAATCCCCAGCGGCCAAGGATGCTGCCTTGGAGCCTGAAGGGCTCATTTGTTATCCTCTTCGTCGAGGCCTTGCAGGGGTTTTCTCACGCTAACCTTTGTCCCTCTTTCATCGGCCTTTTGGGCAGATTGTCCATGGTGTTCTTCTTTCTGGCCGGAACTGGTTTTGGCAGCGTTCGCCTTAAAGTATTTTTCCTTGAATTCAGGGCTGATCCTGGTGAGATCTTCCTTGTTCATCGAGCCGAGGAGAGCCCATGCAAGGTCAAGGGTCTGCTGGATGCTCCGGTCATCGCGCTTCCCCTGGCGCACGAATTCCTGCTCAAAGATCGCTGCGAAATGGAGAAGGCGCTTGTCTTTCTCTGACAACGCATCTTCCCCGACGATGGCGACAAGCCCCCGAAGGTCGCGGCCTTCAGCATAGCTTGCATAGCACTGGTCGGAAACCTGCTTGTGGTCTTCTCTGGTGTTTTTCTTCCCAATGCCCAGATTCATCAGGCGGGATAGGGATGGAAGGACATCTATCGGCGGGTAGACATTTTTGGTATGAAGCTCCCTGCTCAAAACAATCTGGCCTTCAGTGATGTAACCCGTCAGGTCTGCAATAGGATGAGTGATATCGTCGCCTACCATCGTCAGGATGGGTAGCTGGGTTATTGACCCTTTTTTACCTTTGATGATGCCCGCGCGCTCATAGATAGTGGCAAGGTCGGTATACATATACCCAGGGTAACCCCTTCGTCCAGGAATTTCCTCACGGGCGCTCCCTATCTCACGCAAGCTTTCGCAGTAGTTGGTCATATCAGTCAAAATGACGAGGACGTGCATGTCTTTTTCATAGGCAAAATATTCTGCGGCGGTCAGCGCCATCCTGGGTGTGATCAACCGCTCGACAGCCGGATTGTCGGCAAGGTTGAGGAATACGATACTTCTTTCAATTGCACCGGTCTCCTCAAAATCCTTGATAAAATGCTGGGCCTCCTCATTGGTGATGCCCATTGCTGCAAAGACAACAACGAATTTCTCCTTCATCCCGATAACTTTTGACTGGCGGGCAATCTGAAGGGCAATCTCATTGTGGGGAAGCCCGGAACCCGAGAAAATCGGGAGCTTCTGGCCCCTGACAAGGGTGTTCATCGCATCGATGGTAGAGACGCCCGTCTGGATGAAATCAGCAGGGCTTCCCCGAGCATAAGGATTAATAGCGGCGCCCGTGATATCGAGTTTTTTTTCGGGAATGATCCCCGGCCCCTTATCTAACGGCTCTCCCTTCCCGTTGAGGATCCTGCCGAGCATATCTTCGCTCACTCCCAGCTTCATGGAGTCCCCTAAAAATTTAACAGTTGCATTTTTGTCAATCCCCCTTGTCCCTTCGAAGACCTGGACGACAACGAGTTTTTCAGAGGTATCAAGCACCTGGCCAGTCCGGATTTCCCCGTCACCAAGCCTCAGTTTGACAATTTCACTGTATCCGACCGGCTCTGTGTTCTCGACAAAAACCAGCGGCCCTTCAATCCTTGTTATGGTCTTATACTCTTTCATTTTGACTTTTCACCTTCCGTCATTGCTCTCAAAATGGAAGCTACAAACTGGGGGGAGTATGCTTTCATTTTGACATTTCACCTTTTGTAATTGCTCTCAAGATGCGGCCTTCAATGGGATGTGAGCCTGCATTCATCTCAGTTCACCGACACAACGCTAAATTCTTTTGCCATCTCTTTTTCAAGCTCATGGAGCAAAGGCTCGTATTGGGCAACGAATTTCAGCTCCCCAATCCTGTCCTTCGATTTAATGGAAAGTATCCTTCCAATGTCTGCCCCCTTTTCCAATGCGTCAATGGAGGCTCTGCCATACTCCAAAATGATGCCCATGGTCTTATAAGCCTTTTCGAGGGTGCAGAAGGTATCGACCTCATGGTAGGCATTCTGCTGGAGGAAAAATTCTCTGATAAGCCTTGAGACTTCCAACGTAATCTGCTGTTTTTCTGGCAGGGCATCGGATCCGACAAGCTGGACAATCTCCAAAAGCTTTTCTTCTTCCTGGAGAAGGGTTTTCATCTCTTTAACCCGGGCAGTCCAGTCTGGAGCGACATGCTTATCGAGCCATGGGCCCAGAGTTTCAAAATAGAGGGAATAACTGGTCAACCAGTTTATCGAAGGAAAATGCCTTCGCTGGGCAAGCTTTGCATCAAGGGCCCAAAACGTTTTGATGACTCTTAACGTTCCCTGGGTGACCGGCTCAGAGAAATCACCGCCTGGGGGGCTGACTGCACCGATAACAGTGACGCTGCCAAGCTTTTCCGTCCCGAAGGGGATGACTCTTCCGGCGCGCTCGTAAAATTCAGCCAATCGTGTGGAAAGGTATGCCGGGTAACCTTCTTCTCCGGGCATCTCTTCGAGGCGGGAAGAGATCTCCCTCATTGCCTCTGCCCAGCGTGATGTAGAATCCGCCATCAATGCAACATCATAACCCATATCCCTGAAGTATTCTGCGATGGTTATCCCGGTGTACACAGAAGCTTCCCGGGCTGCAACAGGCATATTGGATGTGTTGGCAATAAGGACTGTCCTGTTCATCAGCGGTTTTCCTGATTTTGGATCGGTCAAATGCGGAAATTCCGTCAGGACTTCAGTCATCTCATTTCCACGCTCACCGCAGCCGATGTAAACAATGATGTCGGCATCACACCATTTGGAGAGAGCCTGCTGGGTAACCGTTTTTCCAGCCCCGAAGGGGCCGGGAATAGCGGCAACTCCGCCTTTTGCGACAGGAAATAGGCCATCGATAACGCGCTGCCCCGTGATAAGGGGTGTTTCCGGCAAAAGTTTTTTTGCGCTTGGGCGCGGGATCCTCACGGGCCACAGGTGGAACATCCTGAGGCTTGTCCCATTTTCCAAAGTTGCAACAGGCTCGTCGATAGTAAAACTTCCGCTTTTGATAGAGTTTATTTTTCCTGAAATTCCCGGCGGGACAAGAACCTTGTGGATGATTCCGGGCATCTCTTCAACCGTTCCAAGGATAAAACCGGAGGAGACAGCGTCCCCTTTCTTTGCAGCAGCAAAAAACTGCCATCTTTTTTCGTGGTTTAGCCCGGGGGCCTGAACTCCCCTTTTGATAAAATCCCCCATCTTATCCTTGAGGATCGGGAGGGGCCTTTGGATACCGTCATAGATGCTCGATAAGAGGCCGGGGCCAAGCTCAACAGACAATGAGGCTCCCGTCGGCTCAACATCTTCTCCGGGCTTCAGGTTTGATGTATCTTCGTAGACCTGGATGGTGCTCAGCTCCTCCTGGATCCTGATAACTTCCCCCATGAGCCTTTCCTTTCCGACAAAGACGACATCATACATCTTTGCGTCGATTCCTTTCGCCTCGATGACCGGGCCGGCAATTCGGTAAATTTTTCCTTTATCCATGTTATCACCTGCAAATTCTTTTCTGTCTTTTATGACCCCTGAGCATCAGTTTTTTGCCTCTGTATCTTCTCTGCAAATTCGTTGCTGTTTTTTATGCCTATCTCTCTTCGGGTTCCCCTATTTCCAAAGGTCAACTCCAATTGATCTTCGCACCATTGAACGCAATGCTTCGTCACCCATATGTTTCGAAAGGGAGACAAAAACGGGCTTTATTGAGTTTTCCACAAGGCGCTTCCTCATCGGGCTAACGCCCTCCAAGACCTCATCTTCAAGGAGGATGACGTTCGATTCCTGGTCGGCAAGGAGGGACTTCATCTCAGTTTCGGGAGATCCTTCAGTGATAAATACCTTTTTGACTCCGGCGAGCATAAACCCGAGGGCAAAGTCTTTTGTCCCGTATACTGCCAATCCTTTTTCGTTTTCCATCGGCATTCCTATTGCACGTTTACACTACCTTACTATCAACTGGGCAAGCTGCTCTTCCGTCAAGCCAAGGTGTTTTCCTTTCGCGATTGTCCGGATGTTCCTTCCTTCAATCTCCTTTGCGAACATAAACCCGAGGATGACATCAACAGAGAGGGGATGCTGGTGCTGCAAAATCAGTGTTTTTTTGAGGAGGATAGAATATAAGTTGATCTCGGCCTGCCCCAGTGAGATGACGCTGCTGGAGGCATTTTTTGTTACATCCCCAAACGGGGAGTTTTTGAGGATTTTGAAGAGTTCCTCAGGAGTAAGCGAAGATGCATTGAGGACTCGTTTGATCTTTTCCCCAAATTGCTTTCCACGGAGGCTGGCTGGTTTCCCCGCTATGAAATATTTCTCAATGTCCAAAGAGGGGATTCCTAAAGATTTTAGCTTAACTGCAGTAAGGAAATCTAGGATGTATATCTCTTCCATCAGGAATTCCCTGAAAAGCGCCCCGGCTCTGCTCAGGAGGGGAAGGACATGCAACACTCCCGCGTAGTATCTCCTATCAAGGAAATTTTCAACCGAGATTAGGTTTTTTGACCTGTCAAACGAACTGGCGAGGAGCTTTCTTTCCTTTTTTTCCAAAAAAGGGATGGTGTCGATAGCTTCGGCGACCGAAGTGCTGTTGAGCATATCTTCAAAATCGTGTTGACCTAAGGCTCCAACAAAGAAGAGGGATTCTTTAATGATCTCTTTTGGGATTACAGAAAAAATTGCTCTCAGGATTGTTTTGCAATTTGAATAATCATACCTTCCGAGATAAAGGTCAATAAGAATCCGCAGTTCGGGTGAGCTGATAGCCCTAAGTTTTGAAAATGTTTTTTCCAGGCTGAGTGTTATTGACCGTTCAATCAGGTCAACTCCATGAAACCTTGATCCGAGGCTGGTTATCTCCTCCCGGTAGGAAGAGTCCTGCATAAACCGGCTTATCTCAGGGAGAGACATCTTAAGGAGCTTATCATAGTCGTGCTGCTTGAAAAGCGCGGTCCGCATAACGATGACACGGACAAACGTGTAGGGGTATTCCCCAAGGCGAATCCTGCGTTTCGGCATATCGCCCATGCTGAAAACCTCCTGTTCAAACTGTCCCATGCTCATCCACCAAACAATATTTTTGCGATTTCACCCAGCTCTTTTTCTTTTATCTGATCGAGGATAGCATCATAGGTGAAGTCAAGGGAGACCTTGCCCTCTTTGTCTGTCATGAGGAATCCTCCGCTTAGGGCGGCATTTTGAACGTTGAGGCCGGGAAAAAACTGCTTGTCCTCTGGGTTTGCGGCCACTGAGCCAGGGGATATACGGCTTTTGGCGATCCCCAACAGGCTGCTCATGCGTTTTCTCCGCTCATCGGCGCTTTCGTGAGAAAGTTTTTCCTTTGCCTGCCCAAACACTTCTTTGATGAGCTTGCTTTTTGCCTCAAGGGCTGCCTTGCGTGACTCCAGCCTGGATTTAGAGAGTTCATTGTCCTTCAAGGACCTGAGTTCTCCGGCAACCTTTTCGGAAAGGTTTGCGCGATACCCGTCTATTTCCTGCTTGACCCGCTGCGCCATCTCCTTCAGCTCGCGATCTGCCTTTGCGAGGATATCTCCTGCTTCCTTTTTCGCTGATGCTATTATCTCCTCTTTTACTGATTCAAGGCCCATACGGGATACCCCCCTTGTTGTTATCCTTAATCGTTGTTATCCTTAATTGTCTTTTTCCTTCACATCTGGACTATAATTTCCCTAAGATCAAGATGGCAATAACCAGGCCGAAGATGACAATGGTTTCCGGAATTACCGTAAGGATCAGGCCTTTTCCGAATAATTCCTCTTTTTCAGCCATCGCACCAACTGCTGCTGTTCCAATCTTGTATTCTGCCCATGCTGCTGCAAATGCTGTTGCGGCAATCGCTGCTGCGGCACTGGCAAACCCTAACCCACCTGCTATTCCTTCCATGTTCAATTCCTCCGTTTTGTTTTATTAGTACTCCCTCACTTAGGGCATTACTATTCATAATCATTAATCTTCGTAAACTCCTTTTTGCTTCTGCCCAAAAGGGGCATAAGGAATCCCGCCACCTTGAAAAAACTTGCTGAAAAACTCCACATAGTGGAGACGCAACGAATGCAAAAATGACCCTAAAAGCCCAAGGGCGATGTTGATGGTGTGGCCGACTAGCATGAGAAGGATGCCGCCAAGGATCCCAACAATACCGCTATGGAACATCTCCAATGCATTCTCGTTGATGACAATCGCAAGCTGGACAGAAGAAACTCCAATCGCCATGAGGCGCGCGTAGCTCAGCATATTGCTGAAGATCGCGGGCATCTCGACCAGCCCCTTGATGCCTTCGCCTTTTACGGCCAAAACTCCAAAGACAAGGATAACGAGTACCAGGAAGAGTCCAAGGCCGGCGCCTGACAGGAGGTGAAAAGAGAAAAGGACGATGCCTACGATGATGCCCAGCTGCAGGATGAACCAGCTTCCTTTTTCAAAAACAGCAAACATAAGCCCATGATGCTTGAGGGCATTAAAAAATCCGATTGCGAGGCCAAGGTTGATATGAAGGAAACCAATTCCAACAGCGATGTACATAAGCTCGTTGAGCTCGTGAGCCCTGCTGATCAGGTGGGGGAATGCAAAGCTGCCTATTTCCTCAAACCCAAAATATTCCCCAAAAATGAGGCCAAAGAATATGCTGGAGAGCGATGCATAAAAGATTATTGAAAACAGGGGAAAATCTCCGAATTTTTTCTTAAGCCAGCGGACCAATAAAATGGTTGCTAAACCATACCCCACATCACCGAGCATGAACCCAAAAAGGATGGGGAATGTGAATGCGATGATATTGCTTGGGTCTTTTTCATGGTAGGAAGGGAGGGAATAAAGGTTGAGAAAGAATTCAAACGGCTTGACTTTAGGGGGGTTTATGAGCTGGACGGGCAGATGCTCATCGTGGCCGGTGTGCACTTTTTCAAAGAGCATTTTTCCCTGGGTTGCCTTAGAAAGGGAGCCAAGGACGGCATCATAGGTATCCGTCGGGACATAACCGGAAACGGCATAGGCATAATCGGTTGCGGCAAACAACAGTGGCGCTTCCTGCCTTTGAATCTCCTGGGAAAGATACCTGTTGGCTGAAACCAGCATCGGAAACGATTTTTTTGCGATCCCTGAAATGCCTTTTTCAGCAGCCTGCAGATTATCCTGGAGCTTTTCCAGATATTCTCTTTTCATCTTTAAGGCAGCCGGGATGGTCCCTTTCAATGAAATGCCAGACATATCAAGGGGCTGAAATTCAACCTGGGAAAGCGCGCCCATAAACTCTTTTTTTGAAGACATTTTCACGATTAGGGCAAGGACAACCGTTTCCTTAACTTCGGAGGTGCGGAGAAGAAAATCATAAGAAATTTTTTTCAGGATGGGGCTTATTTCTACACCCTTCTTAGCTGTTCCGACCACAAGGGACAGGTTTTCCGAAGGAGTTAAAATATTACGGGAAAGCTTAAGGGCTGAAGCGCATTCGAGCAAAAAAAGGTCATTTTCCTCGCGCGAGATGGCTTTTGCCAAGTTTTCCTTTTTTTGGAGAACCTCCTGAACTTTGCCTTCTAACAATCCGAATTCGTTTTCGAGAGATGCCAGCGAAGGAATTTTTCCTAAATCCCGGCCCTTTTCCTGGTTTTGCTCCGAGGAACCATCTTTAGGCAAATTTAAAGAAAGAGAGCCGGCAATTGACCGAATCTTGAGCAATAAGGCAGAAACACGTCCTGAATCTGCTAAAGGGGCCCCAATATCATGGGTTTCGTCCTTTTTATGCTCGATGATATGCAGGGCGCCTGCTTTGTAGAGGGCAGAAATTGCAGGCTTAACCTTACTTTTGGGGACTACTGCAATGACCTTGGTCATAGGCTGTGGGCTTACCATTTTCCGTAGGAATCAAACGCCTTGAGAACGAGCGATACTGCTTTTCCCACCTGTTTCCGGGCAGCCTGGAGCGACCCTTCTATTTCATGAGCTGATCTCCCCATGATCTTTTCCCGTTCTGACTGGACAGCCTTCAGGGCTTCTTTTTTCTTAGACTCAAATTCATCACTTATCTCATCAAATTTTTGCTTTTTTAAAGCGGAGAAGTGAGCAATGCCATCATCTACCATCTTTTTGCTTTTTTGGCGCGCATCTTCGACGATCCTTTTCGCCTCGCGCTCAGCCTCTTTTACAGACACAAAAACCCGTTCCATCTCGTCCATTGCTGGGTTTGCTGGGTTAACCCGTTATTTAAATAGTTTACTGTTTCGGGAAAATGGGGTTTTGGGGTGAGAAATGGGAATAAGCATAGAATTCTTTTAAGGCGCATAAGGGGCATTTGGGTTATAGGGAGTTTTGAATAATCCCCCATCTAGCGGGTTATTCAAGGTCCTGTATATTTAATCATTCAGATATGCCCGTTCACGTTATTTACCGGGGGTATCTTCAAACGTTTTAGGCCTGCAATCAGATATGGGGTCGCCAAAGAAGGGATATTTCCTGCATATTGCAGGCCGGTGCTCGTAAATCGAGCAGTTAAAGGTTCCATCCGATTCTTCTTTCAGGAATATGCATCCGCTGCCATCGGCTTTTTTCTTAAGGACAAGCGCGCCTTTCCCCAGATTGCTGTCCGGCTCGGAAAATTCTTCTTTTGAGAACCCAAGAGATTCAATCCTATGGACATCCCAGGGGCTCAGCCACACGAATGTTTTTTTGCAGCATTCACCGCAGAAGCGGCAGCACTGGAACGTTTTTGGGTTGAGGAAACCAGTTTTTTTGTCCCGTTGGCTTTCAAGAAAGGTATCAATAAGAACTATCTGGTTGTTGGATGGCTGGGGAAAAGGGGAGCTGCTGGGCTGCCAGGATGCGCTCATTTTCTGGAAGAAAGGCCTTTGATGTATTCAATAAGCTCGATAGGGACGGGAAGGATGATAGTGCTGTTTTTTTCTGTCGCGATGTCGCTCATCGTCTGGAACAGCCTCAACTGGAGGGCAGCAGGCTCTTTTCCGATGGTTTTTGCTGCAAGAGCAAGCGAGTGGGCTGACTGCTCCTCTGCTTTTGCAAGCGTGATCCTTGCCCTTCGGTCACGTTCTGCTTCTGCCTGGTGGGCCATAGCACGCTTCATCGTTTCCGGAAGCTCGATATCCTTGAGTTCAATCTTGTCAATCTTAATCCCCCAAGGGTCGGTGTCTTTATCAACAATCGCCTGGATCTTCTGGGAGATTAACTCGCGCTGGGCAAGTATTTCATCAAGCTCAAACTCGCCGATGATATTCCTCATCGTCGTCTGGGCGAGCTGGGAAACGGCATAATCAAAGCTCTCAACCTCGATGACGGCTTTTTTCGAGTCGCTGATGCGGTAATACAAAACGGCGTTGACCTTTAGGCTCACATTATCCTTGCTGACACATTCCTGGGAGGGGACGTCAACTGTCTTGACTCGGATGTCAATCTTCTCGTACGTTTGGACGATAGGTATAAGGACCCTTAATCCGGGTTCCATGATCCCGGAGAACTTTCCGAGGGTGAACCGGACGGCGCGCTCATACTGTTTTATCACTTTTAGGCAGGCAAGGACAATAACAGCTACCCAAAACAAAAAGAACCAGGATGAGCCAAAACCTAAAACCATTACTGCTGTTAGTTAGCCCCTGGCTTAAATAGTTTTTGGTAATATTGAGAACAAATGGGCGGTTGGGCAAATATTGAATCCGTATTTGGAAAAAAGGTTTTGGTTAGTGCAGTTGAAAATTCAGGGTTATTTTCACCATCGGTTGCTTCTCCACGGTGGGATTTCCAATACCACTGAAGCCCCGACCCGATTCTACGAAATGGTCCACGTTCATAGGAGTAGAGACTTAAAAGGCAGAGAAGATGGGCCAAATATCCAAACAAGTCTTTTTGAGGCCTCTTTGGAGCCATATTGTTTCCCATAAGCAAATCCGGGGTATTTGCAGAAACCGCTCCCTCTTCGAGTGTCAGGCACATGTTCATTTGGGGAATTGCGGTTTCCAAAAAGGAAGAAAGCTGCTGCCCATCTACCCCATGGTCCGTTGCAAATGCATTAATGGCTGGGTCCAAAAAGAGGTAGATATCACCGGCTCTATGAATTAAAGGCATGATCCATTCTGCCACTGTTTTATCGGAACAGGTATCGGCGAGAAAGGAAAAAAGCCCGCCTACCTTATTTCCATCTTCATGAATTCCTAAGATCCGTTCCCGATAAGGGAGGGAAATCCTATAAACATTTTGAGTA
>JACPII010000099.1 GCA_016188175.1 Candidatus Woesearchaeota archaeon
TATGGGTTGGACGGAATCGATGGAACCAGCGGGTAAGGAATTAGTGAACATAGATCTTCCAAAAGATGTTTGGGAGGATTTTTCCCGGTACTGCGGGCAGCATGGGATGGAGCCAGTACATGGCCTTACCCAGCTTTTGCAAGAAGTCCTTGAGCAGCCTTTTTCTTCAGTCGATAATGGCGAAGCCCATTCGGGCGTCAGCAATGATATAATCCAACAGGATGATATTGTTCGCTCTCAAGGGGGTGGGACGGATATTTTCGGGGCAAGCGAAGATGGCGGACAACCTTGGGAACGCGAAAAAGATAAAGTTCCTTTTTCCACCAAGGGTAATAATCTTAATGCTCTAAACAGTAATGGGGATGGGGTCCAGGATTCCCTGGCTCAAAGCTTCTCTCGCGAGGAATCTCCCGCTTTAAGCTTGAATGATCCTGGTCCAAATTCTTTTGGCCCCGGTAATGAAGTTATTTTCCCTGGGAAAGAGGGTGAAATCAATTCCGCGGGGGATATGTCGACCCAATCGTCTCTTGTTGAAAAAGAACATCAACCATCGGCAGAGGAAATCCTCCAGGAGATAGTGGAAGAGGATATCGAGGATGGCTCCAGTGGCGGTGAATTTGGCAAACCCATCCTTGAGGAGAGCTCTGACCATTCCCTGTCCGATGCTGCTGGAATCAGCCCTGAAGGAAGTTTAGATCCAATCTCTCCCTATAAAGAAAAGCAATCTGAGGGGGAATCACCTGTTCTCGTGCCTTATTTTGATGAAAGGGAGAAACAGGCAGAATCAGGAATCGAGGAAATCCCCGAACATATCCGGCAGAAGGTTGCGGTGGTAGCTCCATTGACTCAAGGGAATCTTCAGAGCTCCAATCCAAAGATGATTGACCCTTTCGGGAAAGTACCTACGATCGAGCAATTGATGCTGAAAAAGAGAAGGTAGATGTTTCTTGCGGGAATTTTCCCGTTGTATGGAATCATGCGCCGGGGAGGATTCCCCCATAAGGGTTGCACTCTTATCAGCCTGCGGTGAGTGAGGTAGTATCTCCTTTTGGTCGATACGTATTTGATTAGCATCTTCGAAACGCCCGATGTAAGATTGGCAAGTCCTGCGTCCCCGTAAGGGACGACCCCCCGCGACGGACTCAATGTAGGCTTAAAAGCGTTTCGACCTGAGGATGCTAAACAAATACGTCGATACTACAAACGCGCCGGGGAGGATTCGAACCCCCGACCTGCAACTAACCCTGCTTCGGTTAACTCTCAATATACCATAGTGGTACTAGCGAAAAGTTCCTCATCAGCATAGGAGGCTGCCGCTCTTTTTGGCCCGGAAAGCAAGCTTCCCGGGCATCCAAGCTGAGCTACCGGCGCATTTGGCTCGAAATCCAAAATCATTTTAAATACCTTTCTAATTGCGGTTAGGTTAGCATTGCTATAATGCCCAATTTTTTATAGAGCCACCATTGCCGGCCATACATCCATTAACCGGTAATTTTTTTATGTACAAACTCAAACAAATCCCGGAAGATTTTATCGTCCGTGAGGTTCCCTTGTTTTCTGAGAAGGACCTTTCCGGCGGTGATTTTGCCTATTTTCTGCTTTCAAAGAGGAACATAACGACCAGGGATGCGATAGAGGAGCTTGCGAAATGCAACCATATCCCTGTCTCTTCGATAAACGTTTCCGGGTACAAAGACAAGGCTGCTGTGGCTTACCAGTATTTCTCTGTCCATGGCTGGAAAGATACATCCTTGAGGGCTTTATCCGGCGTTTCCGTCCAATATGCCGGTCATGGAAATACGCCTTTATTCCTTGGGGGCTTGAGGGGAAATGAGTTTACGATAACGGTGCGGTGCATCACTGAAAAAAAATATTCCCAATTAAAGGGGCGCCTCAACAGGGCTGTTTTAATGCCCAACTATTTCGGGGAGCAGCGCTTTTCGGAAAGAAACCATCTCATCGGGAAATCAATTGTAAAAAAAGAATTCCCCAAGGCAGTTTCCCTGATCATCCAGGGGCAGGGCCCTGTCGAGGAAAAAGTCAGGGAGTTCATCTCAAGGAATCCATCCAATCCCATCGGGGCTCTTCAGTCTGTGCCGTTGAAATTGCTGCAATTCTTCATCCATGCCTACCAGTCGTCCCTTTTTAATGAGCTGCTCAGGAAATATATCGCCCGGGGCGGGAATCCCTCGGAAAAGCTCATGCTACCTCTCATCGGCTTTGGAACGGACATCGAAAGTTTGCAGGGCGCCGTAAAAGACCCTGTCCGGAAGCTCCTTGCAAAAGAACGGCTGTCTCCGAATGATTTTATAACGCGGTCATTTCCCCATCTCAGCTCAGAGGGGACGGAGCGTGAAGCGTTCTTACGGGTGAAAGGGATACGCCTGGGCGGCATTCTAGAAGATGAGCTGAACAAGGGAAAGAAAAAAGCGGCCTTATCGTTCTTCCTGCCAAAGAATACTTATGCGACGGAGCTGGTTAAATTTCTATTTTGAGGTATGTGCATAGCACCCTAAGGTCAAAATTCAATTTAATGACTATTATCGACGAGCGTTGCGAGGGGAAGTCCCTTACGGGGACGCAGCTCCTTCCTGAAGCCCATCGAGAATTTTGAAGGTGCTATGCACATACATTTTGAGATGGGATATCATCATGCTTCCAACGCATCGATGCAATCCTGCACAATCTTCGTTATCTCCTGCTCACCGTCAACTGCCGTCAAAAGGTCCTTTTCTTTGTAGTAGGAAATGAGCGGCTCTGTCTGCTCCCTGTAGGCAACAAGGCGTTTTTTTATCGTCTCGGGGTTGTCATCATCCCTTTGGAAGAGCTTTCCACCGCACTTGTCGCAGATCCCCTCTTTTTTGGGAGGCATATTCTTGATATGGAATATCGCATTGCATTGGGAGCAGGTCCTTCTTCCTGTCAGTCTCGTGATGATGACCGCTTCCGAGCTCTGAAGGTTGATTACCCGGTCAATATGGGAGAACTCCTCAAGCTCATCTGCCTGCCTCATCGTCCTTGGAAACCCATCAAGGATGTACCCTTTTGCGCAATCAGGCTTCGCAATCCTCTTTTTCAGCAGGGGAATCACCAGATCATCAGGGGCGAGCATCCCATCGTCAAGGAACGGCTTTGCCTTCCTGCCGATGTCGTCCATCTTCTTGATGGAGAGCCGTAACAAGTCTCCCGTCGATATCTGCGGGATCCCATACCTCTTGATGAGGGAATGAGAAATCGTGCCTTTGCCGGCCCCAGGCGGGCCAAAAATAATAATTCTCATCGTTGTAATGAAAGTTCCTCCAATTGGCTTTCTTTGGGTTCCTCAAGTATTTTTAAAGCTTGTTGTTTGGGGAAAGATGGCCGTTGGCGAATCCAAGACTATGATAAAAAGCAAATGGATCTTTTTTGGCATCTATTAACCCTAAGGTTTTGGGGCGTTGCAATCATCAGGGGGGCTTTGAAACAGCACACCTTGAACACAATAATTCACAGAAATGTTGAATTGACAAATATTTCTCCGGTTCCTAACTGGGTAAATTTTTGCGAAACAATGCTCCCTAATTCAATCCAGGCCTCTCCTCAACAGGCCCCTGCCACCTCTCAAGTCCACTCTTCCAGCTGAGATTATGGACTGGTTTTAAGATTTCAAGCGCCTTTTCCAGCGATGCACTGTCTATCGGCTTGTCGAATGCCGCAATATTCCTTTCCACTTCCCCAATATCGTTTGTTCCCATAAGGATAGTGTGAATCCCATCAATAGAGAATGCGTACTGCATTGCCAGTTCAGCAAGGTCTTTCCCTTCAATCCCAAAATGTCCCCTTAAAGCCGCACACCTAGCCTTAATCTCTTCCGTGGCAGGATGCCATGGCCGGGGTCCGTGCGGGGTTAATAGTCCAAGGCCAGTTGGTGAGCCGCCAATTATTCCGACGCGTTGTTGATTTAGATAGGGCAATAATCCCCTGACGCTATCGTTTTGAAGAGTGTGCTGTGCATAAGTTAAGACTACACTGATTTGTTCTGTTTGGCCTAAAATAAAAGGAAAAATCTTTAAGGGAAATCCGGATATTCCGATATGGCCTATAGCTCCTGCTTTTTTTAGCTCAACAAGAGCGGGGATAGTCTCATCTAAAATCCGCTGAGGTTCGGGCTCGAACTCATAATCATGTATAAAGACAATATCCAAATAGTCAACTTTGAGCCGGCTCATGCTTTCATAAACACTCCCCCTTACCCTTTCCCCACTGAAGTCAAACCATTCATCGCCAAAACGGCCAGTCTTTGTTGAAAGAGTGAAATCTTTACGAGGGATTCCCTGAAGAGCATTTCCCAGTTCCACCTCGGCGCGTGTGGGGGGAACCCCATAATAAGGTGAAGTGTCAAAAAGGGTAACTCCTAATTCAAATGCCTTTTTTACAGCTGCACGGTTTTGCTCCCTTGAGTGGGGGCCGTATTGCCCGCCCAAAGAAACTCCACCAAAACCAATTCGTGAAACTGTCAATCCAGTCTTGCCAAGCGTTACATATTTCATTTTACCTATCCAGAACAACACCGGATTGATGCTCAGTTTATAAGAATTATTGTATCCTAATGGATATATGCGACCATTAAGAGAAATCCTTGCCCTGAATGCCCCCGAGAAAAGCCGACAGGGTAATCCACTAACCGATGAGAAGGCTGTTAATAATGTGAAATCACTTTAGTTCGGGACCGTCGCCAATGCCTCGATCAAGATAGTCGCCCCGCAGGGAAGCTTCTTCCTGGACTTGTGGAGGGCTTTTTTCGCCTCCTCAAGCCACCTGGCCTCAATCCCGACGGTAAACAGCGGCTCCCCTTTCTGGACCTGGGCGGCCTGGCCGATCGGCTTGCCGAATGAGTGGGACATCCCTGTCGAGAAACGGTCAGCTCCTGCTCCTGCAGCAAGAGGGTTTTCCCTGAGGATGTGGAATGGATACTTCCGGACCTGGAGGAAGAAATTGGACAGCCCAACGTTGACTTCAAGGTGCCTTGTTGCGGTCTGCCTCGCGCTCTCGATGGCAGAATCACGGATCTGGAGGCTGGTCTTGGAAACGAGGTGCAGAATGAACGGGAACGTCTTTGCAGGGTTGCCGGCAACGAATCGTGCAATCTTCTTGTGAGTTGCTGTCTTGATGAATGCCTTCTTCTTATATTTCGAAATCCTCGTGTAGGGCCTTTCCAACTTTCGATAGGCTATGGATTTTCTCGCTCGCGCCATAAGGCAAATGAACTGGGGTCTGTTTTTAAATGTTTCTTTTGCCGGGTTGCATTGGAAAGTTGAAGGTTGCCATCCTTTTTGCGAAGCTCAATGACAATGATTTTGAGTTGACAGGTGGATGACCCCATCGGGGATGTCAGCTTTTTTGTAACAAATTAAAGCTGAGCTTGATGGCAACCCGAGCGTTAGCGAGGACTTTTCGATGCAACCTTTTGCTGAAAATTACGCGGGTGTTTGCCGATGAAGCAAGGGGAGCATGGACGGTGTTCACAAAAAGCTAGTGCCCGCCCTTGTATTTAACCCCTTCTCCAACGACATATCCTCCGATTGCGCCAATGGCAGCTCCTCCGATACCCCCGGTCAGGGCGCCGCCAAGGACAGCTCCAATCCCCACGGCAATAGGCGTAAGATAATCGGCATTTCCCCCATGGCTCCCGTGGCCATGGCTTTCCTCGACCTTGGTGTCAATGCTCATGATAGATGTGGGGAAGAACCGGGGGTTTAAAAAACTTTTCCATGCGCTCCTGCCATCAAATCCGTAAAAAACCTATTTTACCGTCGGAAAAATTATGGTTAGCTTTTTGAATGGGGCATGGGTTATCTCTATCATCAACATCCGGGAGGTGGTTGTTATGCAACATGTGGTTCCTGTCCGTTATCTCAGAATGGGGGATGGCGCAGTTGGCTTTCGATTAAAGGTTTATTCTGCTGAATTTCCCGCAATCCGGGAAGTTGGATATGTCGAAAAAGAGGCTGGCCCATTAAGGGACGTGACGGAACACTTTGGCGGGAAGCTGTATGCGTCCGACCCTATGGCTTACAAAAAGATGAAAGAGGCAGGGAACAACCCCCTAGGCACTCTTGAAGATGCATTAAAACTTCCTTTTGATTTCATTATTGATTGTACGGACTCCCAAATATATTACAAAGAGATATTGCCAAAATTGGGAGTTACGGTGCCGATCATCGGGCAGGGCTCTCTTGATGCTGAGAAGGGAGATGCCTTTAAAATTTCCCTCTCGAGCCTCGTAAACCTTTCGATGGTTGAGGATACGGACCTCATGGGAAAACCAGGCGGCATCCGAAAAGTTTCCTGCAATACTACTGCTGCAACGAGGGCAATCCAGGCTCTAAGGGAGGCCTATGGGCTCACCTATGGCCCCTTTATCCACCACTATGAGATAAATTTGCTTCGAAGGACGGCAGAACAAGGGCAGAAAGGGCAGGTTGATGATGTGACATTCATCGCCGACAGCCACGCCCAGCACCACTTTCGTGACATTGATATGGTGTTCGAAAACACAAACCACACCGGAGCAAGCCCGAAGAACCAGCCGACCTTGGGAAAATCTTATGCAATGCAAGGATGCCACACCCGAGGGCACATCCAGGATATTCGGGTTTACCTTTCCGGCATGCCCCTTGGTGAAAATAAGCCAGAATCCAAGGCTGAAAGCAAGGAAGCCAGGGTTGCAAGGCAGGAAGCCGAGATCGCAAGGATATTTGGAGAAAGCCCGAGGATAGCCGTCATGGATGGGATCGACGGCCTTGCAAGGGCAATCAATTATTTTTCAAACCTGGGGAGATTTAAAGGGGATTTCCCTGAGAATGTCATTGTCAGGGGAACTATCGAATACGACCCAGGAACAAACTCAGTCCGTTTTACACAAATCGTGGACAATGTCAGCATCGTCGTCCCTGAAAACATTGACATTATGCTGAAACTTGGGACGGGAAAACCAGCCGGGGAAGTTATTAAGATGGTTGACCAGACCCTCTCCCTCCAAGTTCTTCCCGGATTCTTCAAGCCGGGGGCAGTGTATCGCAACGATTACCGTTAAGATACGAACAGGTTTGGGACTGAGAACTGGTTTGGATGGTAAACACATCTCTACGCCAGCTCAACAACAATCTTTGCAGCGGCTTTTGCAGTGATTCCGGACGGGTCTTTTGCCGGATTAACTTCCACAATATCCCCTGCCTTAAAGTTTTTGAGTTTTTTCAGCCTTTGGAGGAAAAAAAGGAGTTCTCTCGTCGCCAATCCTCCGGGCTCCTGATAGCCGGTTCCCGGCGCGAATGCAGGGTCCAGGGCGTCAATATCGACCGAGATATACAGCGAGCCAAAGCCTTTTGCTTTTGCCATGAGCGCTTCTGATATCTCCTGGATCCCCTCGTTAAAAATCTCGGTCATCGAAAACCACGAGATGTGGTGCTGCCTGAGGAAACGGAGCTCATCACGGAATGAGTTCCTGATGCCGACCAGGATGATGTTGCCCGGAGAGATGATTTTTTCTTTCACCAACGCCAGGAGAAGATCCTCATGGGTTGGCGGGCTGAAATCGCTGCAGCAGTCAGGATGGGCGTCAAAAATGATGATTCCCGGGTTCAGGGGATTGACCGAAGCAAAGGCCTTTACCAGCGAATAAGTGACGGAGTGGTCTCCGCCAAGAAAAAGAGGAACCCCTTGCTCCGGCTTTTTTTCAAAATGCTCCCTGGCGTGCGAAAAAATGTTTTCATTCGTCTTTAAAAAATCCTGAGGCTCAACGGGGATCGAATGGATCAAGAATGAGGGCTCCCTGCCGTCTTCGGTGAGGAAAAAATCCTCGAGATTGGCTGCAATCGCATCAGGGCCCAATTCAGTTCCTTTGGTCTTTCCAAGCCCTCCGCTGCTGAACGGAATCTTAATAATGTTCATGCCTTCATGGAATGCGGGTTTTCTTTTAAAGGTTCACTTATAGAATAACGCTTTATGCGGCCAATCCATCCAGTCTTTGAGGTTAGGCTCTTGACTTGTTGAAAAGAGAAATCACTTCATCCATTATCTAATTTTGGAACATTCCTTTAACGTCATCAATGGTTTTCCGTAGGTTGGCAACTCCCTGCCCATCAGAAAATTGGCTGAGAAATCCAAGAGTTTGTTCCATTTCAGAAACGTATGCCTTAAAGCCCTCAGGTGTAAATATCATATCACCGTCTTGATAGGGATCGCCGGGATTTTTTCTGTAAAGCGGCCCTAATGTTAGTAATTGGCTGGCTGCGGCTCCTGCATGTCTATCAGCGTTACTTTGGTCCACATCTTCATAAAAAAATCTTCTGACATTCCTTCTCCCCAACATAACCTGTGTTTGACGCTCAGGTTTTTCCCCTGGCCCCCGAGCGGCATAATGAATGTGGCTTTCCCAACTGTTGGTTGTGGAATCAATGGGGAGAAATAGAGCATTCTTGAATGGCAGGATTATTGGGTTTGCATACATTTTACGATGTAGCTCTCGTACCAAATCGTCTTCTGTTTGGGGCATTTGTTCCGCTGCTATTCCAGCATTGCCCATTTGTCCTACTCCTGCCATAGTATAGTTCCTCAAACCTTTAAGAATGAAGATTTCTTTAAAAACTTAACCGTCAAGCTTCTTCTGCCCGGCATACTCTTCGATGGAGTCATGCAGGACATCCAATCTTACGCCGGCCTCTTCGAACATCTCCCGCGATTCTTTTGCTGCGTGGTATCTCTTTTCACATACGACCCGCTGGATGCCCGCCGAGATGGCAAGTTTTGTGCAGTCCAAACAGGGCTCCATCTTGCAGTACAATGTCCCACCGTCGATGGAAATGCCGTATTTTGCAGCCTGGGCGATCGCGTTTGCCTCGGCGTGGACGGTCCTGATGCAGTGCTGGGTGATCTCACCATCTTCGTGGATGGTCTGCTTGAACCAATGGCCGACATCGTCGCAGTGGGCCATGTGGGGCGGGCTTCCGACGTATCCTGTCGTCATGATCCGCTTCTGCTTTACGATGACGCAGCCTGCCCTTCCCCTGCTGCAGGTCCCCCGCCTGCCCACCATCTTTGCAAGCTCAAGAAAATAATCGTCCCAGCTCGGGCGCTCATGGGCGGCTGCCTCCTCCCATCTGGGAATGAGCTGCTCAATCTTGCTGTACAATTCTTCGACGGTCCCGTTGTTGAGGACGGAAAAGTGAGCCATATCGATGCAGTCCTGGATCTGCTGGCTTGCAGCGTTGTCGGAAACCAGCTCCTTCTGCTCGGCTTCAAGAAACTTTTCATAGGTGCCGGGCTCATTTTCCTTCCTGCCCCTTGATGCCATCCGCTCGAATCTCATCTTGGGAGGAGCGTCGATAGAGATCAAGACAAAGTGGCCTGCCTGGCTCAATTCCTTGACCTCTAACGGGTTGCGGATGCTCGTGATGACGACTTTTTCCGCTTCAGCGAATTTCTTGATCGCCATCGCAGCAAGGATGTGGCTTCCTTCTTTCTCCCGAAGCTGGGTGCCTGCTTTTTGGAGGCTCTCCCGTGTGACCGGAATGCCCTGGCTGGCGGTGTGCTCCCGCAAAATGTCAGAAAGAGAAACGTGCACAAAACCCTTTTTTGAAACTATATACTTTGCAAAGGTGTCTTTCCCCGCACAAAATGTTCCGGTAACCCCAATGCGTATCGTCATCATTCCCTCATTTGGTGGATGAGGTGCTGTTTAAAAGAGTTGCGGAGAGGAAAAATCAACCTCGAGCGGTCAATCCCCAAGAATAACCTGCCCATTTCCCTTCTGAACTTCCCCGATGATTGAAGCAGAGGGGTAGGTCTCTTTTAACCGATGGATGGACTTTTCTGCGTCTGTTGCAGGAACAATCGCAATAAATCCAATCCCCATGTTAAAGACATGGTACATCTCCTGTTCAGAGATGTTTCCGGTTCTCTGGATCAGCTTAAAGAGCGATGGAACCTTCCATGCACCCTTGTGGATTACTGCGGAAACATCCTTTGGGAGTATCCTCCCGACGTTCTTGAAAAAACTGCCGCCGGTGATGTGGGCTAAGCCGTGAAGTACTATTTTTCCTTTGTTCAACAGTTTCGTCGCAGTGAGGTAGCTGGTATGGACCCTCAGCAGCGCATCGCCAAGGTTGGAGCCTAATCCAGCAGGCCTATCGGACAATGATAGTTTTCCATCGTCCAGCAGGACTTTAATGGCTAATGAATAGCCGTTCGTGTGGAGCCCGGAAGAAGGAAGCCCTATCAAAACATCCCCCGGGCGTATCTTCGAACCGTCGAGGACAGACGAAGGCCTGGCTTCTCCAACGATAAATCCGGCAAGGTCATATTCTCCGGGCTTGTACAGGCCGGGCAGCTCGGCTGTCTCTCCGCCGATCAATGCACAGTTATTTTCCCTGCAGGCAGCAGCAAAGCCCTTAACGATGCTCTCAACAACATCGGGCTCCATCTTTCCAAGGCCGATATAGTCAAGAAAAAATAAAGGCTTTGCGCCCATAACAATAATATCATTCACACAATGGTTGACGAGGTCCTGGCCAACGGTGCCGTGCTTTCCCGAGAGAAATGCGAGCTTGACTTTGGTGCCGACGCCGTCGGTGCTTGAGACGAGGATCTTATCTTTGGAAACCTGGAATAAGCCTCCGTAGGATCCAATCCCCCCGAGAACTTTTGGTGAGAAGGTCAGCTTTGCAAGATCCGAAATCCTTTTCTTGGCAGCCTTTGCAGCATCGAGGTCAACTCCTGCATCCTTATAGGTTGCTGTCCTGGCCATGCTCACTCTTGCCTGAGATGCATCTTAGGTGTTTTTAAGGGTTTGCATCGATATTTTCAAACCCCTTTGTCTTCTTCAAAGCTGTAAACGACTCTCGCAAGATTCCTGGTCTGCCTTGCCATGAGCTTCAGCCCGTCAACGATCCTTGCTGCGGCAACACATATGCCGACGGTCTCGTCAACATCACTATGTTTCTTCTTGCCCAGAAGCCATTGGGTATAGCCCCGATAAAAAGCGTCAAGCTCACCATACACCTTATCGTTCATGATCTCTATCGAATAGCCAATCTCCTTATTTGCCGTGTAGTACGATTTCATGGTTTCCTGAAACTTCTGGAAGACTATGGAAAAAAGAGTTGCCAAATCTTTCCTTCCCTTTTCGTCAAGGATCACATTTTGAAGGTCTTCCGAGATCCCTTTCGCCTGGTCTGCAACGGTCTCGATACGGAGAACAACCCCGTAGTCCCGGTGAAGCCTTCCCGGTGTCGTATCAATCCGGCCGGCTATGGAGGGATTCCTCAATGCGCCTTTAACGACCCTGTACGCCAAAAAGTAGAGCCGATTGACATCCTCATCGCGCTCCTTGATGTTTTGGGAAAGCCCTGCCAATTCTTTTGTCTTCTTATCGGCAAGAAGCTGAACACATTTTATCGCATCTTCAATCATCGATTGGGTGAGGATATCCATCCGCCTTATCAATGCTTTTAGAGATATCTCCTGGTCATTGAGGAGGCTTTTTGCAACAATCTTTGATGAGGTTTGCTCCAATACTTCCAGGCCCGCAAGGCTATGGATGAATCCGATAACCTCCTTGGAGATGGAATGGAGGGAAGGGGAGATGATGAGGATGGGATCATAGTTATTGAGGTAAGCCGACACCAGTTCTGTCCGGACACGCTCAGCAGCCTTCCCTTCCGCCTGGATGGTTATGCTCCGCTCCTCGTAATGGGGTTTTGCCGGCGACAGGCTGATGGTCAACCCCCCTTTGTTTTCTTCCAGAAGGACAAGGTCTCCCTTTTTCACCTTCCGCCGCTCGACAAAATCATGGGGCAGTGTCAATACAAAAGAATTCTTTCCAAAAGCAATCACCTTACGCATCTCCATGTTCCCACCCCCGAAGCATTTTCTCAATTATATAATCATTAAAAACTTTATAAAAAAGCATATATCTTGTTTTTTGTATATATACTATATTTGTTATATGGGAAGGTTATATATAAACCTTTCTCTGATACTATCCTCAGGTAAAGGGGTGATGGCGATGGAAGCAATGATGGGGGACGAACAGCTTTTGGTTACCAGGGTCAAGCCCTTGGTGTATTGCGGCGCATGCATGATTGAGATGCGCCGGCTGCATGGTGGGGTGTTTGGCTGCCCGATGTGCGGAACTGAATTTGAGCGGCAGAACGACCTCGCTGTTTGATGCGGATTTCCTGAAGGCCATTTGTCCTGAAGCCTGGTGAGGATCGGCTCATGGCCATCTGTTCTGGAACAGAGGAATGGTGAACAGGACTGCAAAAGTTAATGGTGGATTAATCAAAAAACCAAAGGTGAGGCACATGGAATTTATTATTTTTTCCCCTGAAAAGGGGAAGCGGGTCTTTGGGGGCATAGACTTTGACAGTCTCCAAGATGAGTTTTTGGGGAAGTAAGGGCATCAAAAAAATGTTTGAACACCGGAGAACAAAAGAGTAAAGCACCACAAACCCTTGCTTCCCCCCCTTTATGGGGGTCACGTGGGGAATTTTTTTCTCAATCCTTAAGCAAATAATGTTATGCTCTATTCTTCATAACTTCCGACGCGGTCACCATGAGGGTATTAATTGCAAGCAAATAATTTTAGGCCCTGTTCTTCATCCCTAATCTTTTGTCTACGTCTTCTGCAACGACTGTAAGGTCATCAAGAATCCTGTTGACGTCCTTCCGTATCTCCTCTACGGCGCTTTTCAAGCTCCCTCCGCGGAGGACGATAAACCGCTTGTGGCGGTAGAGGAGCCCTGCTTCCATGAGATTCCTCAGATGGTGGTTGACCCTTGCAAGAGAAATATCGAGGTCGTTCGCCAGCCCTTCAGACAGGATGGGCCCGTTCCGGGGGTAATGGAGCAACAGGTCTTCGACAATCTTTTCTGATACACATTCGATGTCCCGTCCTGCAACAAATCCAAAACTGTTGCAGACCCACCTGATGTCGGTGCGAAGCTTCTTTTCCCTTGGCTTCTCCAAGTTCCTGAACCGTATCTCCTGGAGCATGGGGTTCCTTGCTCGCAAGGGGTTTATAAATTTATCTCAGTCTTGTATACATCATCTCGACAAATTAAGCTTTTTTTTGATTTTTCAAAAAATTTAAATAGGGGCTGTTATTTCCCCGGCTGAGATTGCTATTTTGAAAAAAGGAACGGGGGGGATACCTATGAACATAACGCCCATCGGTGAAAGGGTCTTGATCAAGCCCATGAAGGAAGAGGAAAGGACTAAAGGCGGCATTTACATTCCCGAATCAGCCAAAGAGGAGAAGAAAGAAGGTGAAGTCATCGCTGTCGGGACTACTAAAGAAGGAAAGGAGCTGCCCTTGAAGAAAGGAGATAAGATATTGTATGGCGGCTACAGCTCTGACGATTTCAAGGTCGATGGCGAGAAATATATCATTCTTGAATTTAAAGATGTACTTGCAAAATTAGGGTGAGGTGGAAACATGAGTTCGAAACAAATCACGTTTGATGAAAATGCCAGGAAATCCCTTTTACGGGGCGTTGAGAAGGTTGCCAATACCCTGAAAGTGACTCTTGGCCCCATGGGGCGGAATGTCATCCTTGACAAGATGGGAAGCCCCATCGTCAGCAACGACGGTGTAACGATCGCAAAAGAGATTGAGCTTCAGGACAAGTTTGAGAATATCGGGGCAAAGCTCATGAAAGAGGTTGCAGAGAAGACCCAGGATATCGCCGGGGATGGAACTACGACTGCAACGCTCCTCGCCCACGCACTCCTCTCTGAGGGGATGAAAAACATCACTGCGGGCGCCAACCCTATCGAGGTCAAAAAGGGGATCGAGATTGCTGCAGCGAAAGTTGTCGAGTTCATCAAGCAAAAAAGCGTCCCGGTCAAGGACAAAAGCATGATCGAGCAGGTCGCTACTATCTCTGCAAACAATGACGAGATTTTGGGCAGCCTCATCGCCCAGGCAATGGAAAAGGTCGGGAATACCGGCGTCATCACGGTTGAAGAGGCAAAAAGCATCGAAACAACCCTAGAGGTCGTCGAGGGGATGCAATTCGACCGCGGATTCACGTCCCCTTACATGGCAACAGACCACGAAAAGATGGTCACCGAATTTGAGGAGCCCTTCATCCTGATAACGGACAAGAAAATAAGCACCGTCAAGGAAATTGTTCCGGTGCTTGAAAAGGTCGCAACGGATGGAAGGCCCTTGTTGATCATCGCTGAGGACATCGAGGGAGAAGCCCAAACCGCCCTTATCCTTAACCTCATCCGCGGGGCGATAAAGGTATGCGCGGTAAAGGCGCCTGGTTTTGGCGACGAGCAAAAAGAGATGCTGGAAGACATTGCGGTGCTTACCGGCGGAAAGGTCATCAGCGAAGACAAAGGGATGAAGCTCGAACAGGCGACGGAAGCCGACATGGGCACCTGCAGGAGAGTTACCGTCGACAATGAAAAAACTACTATTGTCGAGGGCAAAGGCGACAAGAAAAAGATCCAGCTCCGTATGAAGGCAATCGAAAATCAGGTTGCTACTGCCGATATGGACTATAAAAAAGAAGATCTTCGGAAAAGGCTCGCAAAGCTTGCCGGCGGTGTCGCCGTCGTGAAGGTCGGCGCTGCGACGGAAACCGAGATGAAAGAGAAGAAGCTCAGGCTTGATGATGCGCTGAATGCGACGAAGGCAGCAGTCGAAGAAGGGGTCGTTACGGGCGGCGGAGTCACCCTCTTCAGGGCAGCTAAAGTCCTTGACCAGCTGAAATTGCCGAATGACCAGCCCATAGGAGCCGCGATTGTAAAAAAAGCCCTTGAAGAGCCTTTGAGGCAGATTGCGAGGAATTCAGGCAAAGAGCCATCGGAGATCGTTTCGAGGCTGAATGCCGAGAAAGATGAGCAGTTTGGGTTCAACGCGCAAAAGGATGTTTTCGAAAACCTCTTTAAAGCCGGCGTCATCGACCCGACAAAAGTGGTGCGGACCGAAATCCAGAACGCGGCATCCATCGCGGGGATGATACTGACCACAGAAGCCCTCGTGGCTGATTTTGACGATGAGAAGGACGAGAAGTCTGCTGCGATAATCATCTGAGGGTTTGTGGGACTGGGGTTTGCAACAAATCCTGAGTCCCGCTAGTACCTCTCCCACATCTCAATGACATTATCTACCATTGAGTCGAGGAAGCTCTTTCGGTAAGTGATAAGAAGGCGGATGACCTCCTGGGGGTTAATCACGAGGGAGAAATAGGTGTTCCTTCCTTTTTTGGAATGAGTAATTATTTTTTCTTCAAGCAGCTTTTTCAGGTGCCAGGAAACGGTTGAAGGGGGGCGCTGGACAAACTGGACAATCTGCTCATATGAGCAAACCCTTTGCATGGATATGCACATGAGAATTTTCCTGAGGATTCCCTGGCGCAAAAGACCGAGTAATCTTTTGTTTTCCGGCTTGAATTCACTCGGAAAATAATGCACCTTATGGCCCCTCTTTTCTTCCATTACCAATCCATGATTTACTAAATAGCTGAGGTGATAGTGGGCTACCCCCGTGGAAAAGCCGCTCTTTCTTTCAATTTCCCTGAAATGGGAACCGGCGAAGGATTTGACAGCCTCATAAACTTTTTTCCTTGCTTCCAGTGCCAAAATCCCTTTATCCTTTTCCCACGGCAAGCCCTTGGGTCCCTGAGATGCCATCTCAAACCCTCACTTCTTGACCATGCCAAAAAAGAATGCAAGCATGATTCCGAAGCTCAGGACGCTGGCAATGGGGTCAACCCAGCTCCATTCGGGGAAAAAAAGCTCGTGGGAGAGGAGGAATCCCTGCAGAGCAAAGAGGGCAAAGGCCAAGACGACAAACAAAAGCCTCGTCCGTTGTGTTCGCGCAAAGGCAATTGCAGCAACGGCGCAAAGCGCTGCTGCAAGCACCGCACTTCCCAGATAGAGAAGCTTTTCGGCTTCGAGGCCAAAAAACTCAAGGTCACCATCCCCTTCCGCAAATACCGTGACGGTCAGGCTAAATAATAAAAAAAGCAAAATTCCGGTTTTTCCTCTGTTGATCATTGTCTTTCGCCCCTTAGGCTGCGGGTATTCAGCCGAAATGTACTTTTTGGTTGGTTAAGCGGAGAATGGGGGCGGAATATAAAAAATTATGCCGGGATTCACGGACCTGTCCAAGCGAAATATTTCCTCCTGCGGATCAGTCGTCGTCATCCTCGTCTTCCTCTTCGTCCTCCCATTCAACATTTACGATTGCTCCGGAAGACTTGTCAACGAGAACATCTGCTTCTTCCCCGTCCTTTGAGATTTCTACCTCCCAGGCATCCTTCCCATCATATCTCTTTGATTCTATATCGGTGGCCCTTCCGCCCACCTCGCGGACAGCAATCTCCTTCGCTTGTTCCCTGGTTATTGAAGAACCGCGTGCGCTTGCTGTGCTGCTTTCAAATCCATCATCTTCTCCTGATGTATCGTCTTCCCCTTCAGCATTGCCATCATCATCATCATCATCATCATCATCTTCGTCTTGATCATCGCCATTGTCGCCTTCCCTATCCTCCACATCGATACCCCAAACCTTCCCCGTCATCATATCTACGAGAACATCAGCCTCTTTTCCGCTTTTCTGGACCTCGACCTCATAAAAATAAGCTCCGTTGATCTTCTTATACTCAACACCTGCCGGGTTCCCCTTAAACGCCTGCAAGGCTATCTTTACCGCCTGTGGTTCGGTTATTTTTGGGTTAACCACTTCCAGCTCTTTTTTTCCAATCTCGTCTTCCTTCTCGACCTTTAGGATTTTTCCTGTTGCTGCATCAACTATCACTTCTGTTTCGCTTTCTCCGTCTTCTATCTCCACGGAGTAGATGTCAATCTTATTTTTCTTTTCGAGTGTTATTTCAGACACCTTTCCGGAGGCGACCGAAAGGGCAAGCGAAGCTGCTTTTTGCCCGCTTATCATCCCTAGAGCATTACCTGCTCCCCTTGGGGTGGAAGCCTGTTGCGAGAACAAACCGAGGCCCGGTGCACTATCAGAGACAACTGCAGCAACGAGCAATGCTCCAAGAATGAGAACAACTACTATAAGGAACCCCAATCCAACCCTCAATGCTTTTTTTAAATTTGTTTTTTCCATCTTTCTGGTTACCCCCTTTCTTTAAGGTGATGGATAGCAGCAGTTTCCATTTAAATAGTGCATAGTTCAATAATCGAACAATCGGCGTATGAAATTCCTGGAATGCTCCCGCAATTCGTTCTTAAAACCACACCTTTTTATTGAATCGGGCATTTTTCCGGATTATGGCAGAACCCTTATGCCCCTACTTTTCCAGGTGCGGCGGCTGCAGCGCCCAGCATATTGATTATGAAATTCAAGTGGAGAATAAGAAGAAGGTAATCCAGCAGGCGCTTGGAGTTTCTGATGTCAAGGCATTTACCGGAAACCCTTACTCGTACCGCAACAGGATGGACTTCATCTTTCACTCGGGGGGCGTTGGCCTCAGAAAAAGGTCAGAGTGGCAGACCATCGTTGATATCAGGCGGTGTGTTATTTCCCATGAAAGCCTTAACGGGCTTCTTGAACAGGTGAGGTCCTTTTTTAAGGAACCCGACGCATTTGATGTGAGGAAAAAATCAGGCACGCTCCGTTATGCCGTCATCCGGACTCCGGAGCAGAACTCTTCGGTCTCTTTTGTCCTCAATCCAAAATCAGCCCGGTGCAGTTCAGTCATTGAAAAAATAAGGGAATTTGTAAAAATTTCCACAGCAACAAATGTCATCGTGGCTTATGTCGAGCCCGATACGGAAGAGAGCGTCAGCGATGAATTTTTTGTTGTCAAAGGAAGCCCTTTGCTGTATGAAACCCTCATGGGGAAAAAATTCTGGTTTCCTGCCCAGGGGTTTTTCCAGAACAACCACGAAATGGCTGAAACCATGCATCGGTATGTTAATGGATTGTTCGCGAATTATGATACTTCGGGTTCCCACCTCCTTGACCTTTATGGCGGTGTTGGGACTTTTGGAATCATCAATGCAGGGATGTTCGAGTCGGTCTCGATCATTGAAAACAACAAAGGGTCTATCGATTCTGCGAACGCGAATATCAAAGAAAATCGGATTCTCAATGCTGCTGCAAAAGTGCTCGATGCGAGCAAATTAAGCCAGCTACCTTTGGAAAAGCCATTGTATGTTATCACTGACCCTCCCCGGACGGGGATGCACCCCAAGACGATCGCAGCGCTGAATTCACTATCCCCGGAAGTTATTATCTATGTCTCCTGCAACATCCAGCAGACGAAGAAAGAGCTTTTGAAATTCCCCCGGTATTCCGTCAAAAGCGCTGCGCTGTTCGATTTCTTCCCGCAGACACCGCACTGCGAGGCGGTGGTTGAGATGGTGAAAGGGAAATAACAGCGGATATAATGCTATAAACCAATACTTGCCATTGAGGTTTGGGGTAGAATTGTTTCAACTGCACATAGGTTTAAAAAACCAGTATAGTTCTCGCCTATGATGAACAGGATCACGCGTGTTAAAATAATTCCCGGATTTGATACATACAGGGATCCAAATGCCCTTGCTATGGGTGCATTATTTGCCTCAGAAGAGGCCCAAGGTTTGGGGGGATATCCTGTTCCAGCACTGCCTGTACACACCGTTATTGACCTTGATGCCCCACTTGTAGTTATTGTTGGAAGGAATGGTTCTGGAAAAAGTACTTTGCTATCCAAACTTAGAGTTCAACAAACCTATCAACCCGCATTCCAAAGAACCGGGAGAAATTTCGATTTTATGGAAGTTGAATACTCTGGAGAAGAATCTCCTTTAGTCTTTGGTTTTGAGGCTATTGACCAACCTAGCAAAATTCACACTCTTGCCCCTTTTGGGAGAGATAAATCTCTTGTCGAAATGGCGAGGATGTCTTCAGGGCAATATCAGTGGGATTGCCTTATGAAGTGGTTTGCTTTCATAGCAGGTTATGGCCCAGATTATGTGTTAACCATGGATCAGCCAGAGCGTGATTTGGACATTCTTGCAAAACCAAAAATGATTGATTTGATTTGCAACCATATTAGGCAGCATGACCATCAACTCATTGTTGCAACACACGAGGAAAGGTTTTTAAGAGTCCATAAAACTCATGGGGTGGATGCGATTGTGGTCAGTCTTCTGGAGACTCCGGCAAAATCTTATAGGATGGCAGAATTTGACCTTGGAAAATACTTATAGCTCCGGCAGATTCTTTTCCCTGAGTATATTTACTCCCCTAGGAAAAAAGGTTTTGATAAAAGGGAACAAGCATATTTATCGTCTGCATTTACAGGAATTCATTCGCAGTGTTCATTTGACTCCCCAAGCATTTTTTGGCATTCAACCTGCATTGTTGGGTTTACCAATCTAAAAATCATGCCTACTCTTTTTCTCTTCACTCACTCAAATTCCCCCAGCGCAGCCTTCCCATACCCCTTCGCTTTTTCAAGCAGTGCGTCCTGGGCTGCTTTGATGTTGGCATCGCTGCCATTCCATGCCTTTAACGCTGCCCTCTGAAGCGCCCTCCCATAAGAAAAAGTTAATTTCCAGGGGAGCTGGCCCTTGAATTTTTTGTTCATCTCGTTGAGGTTGCTTGTTGCCGATTCATCGCTCTGGCCGCCGGAGAGGAACGCGATCCCGGGAACTTTCGGGGAGACCAACTCCTTAAAGCATGTGACGGTCAAATCTGCAACCTTTTCCGGGGTTGCCTGGTCCGGGCAGGAAGATCCGGAGACAACCATGTTTGGCTTTAAGACCATCCCTTTCAGGTCAACTTTTAATCCTTTGAGCTCTTTGAACACCGACGCAAGCGTTTGTGCGGTGGCTTCGAGGCATTTTTCGATTGCATGGCTCCCGTCCATCAGCACCTCGGGCTCAACAATCGGGGTGATATCTGCTTCCTGGCACAATGCAGCATAGCGCGCCAATGCATGGGCGTTTGCCTTGATGCAGGCTTTTGTGGGAATAGCATCTCCGATGGCTATCACGGCGCGCCATTTTGCGAACTTTGCGCCCAATGACCGGTACTCCTGCAATCTCTCCCGCAGGCCGTCCAATCCTTCCGTTATCGTTTCGTTGGAGAACAGGGCAAGCGGCTTAGCGCCCTTGTCCACCTTTATGCCGGGAAGAATCCCCTGCTGCTCGAGGAGCCTTGGGAATGGAATTCCATCGGCCGTCTTTTGCCTGATGGTCTCATCAAAAAGGATTGCACCAGAAATGTAATCCCCCAACCCCGGAGCGGTTATGAGGAGCTGCCTGTATTTCCTCCTGTTCTCCTCAGTATTTTCAACACCGATTTCCTTAAAGCGCTTTTCAATCGTGCCGGTGCTTTCATCCATCGCAAGTATCCCTTTTCCGCCGGCGACCATCGCGAGCGCAGTCTTCCTGACCTCTTTTGTCATGTGCATTCCACCCCCTGATTATGAATGATATAATCTCTGGATTGCTGAAATGCCGAGGATATTTATAGTTTGCTATCCTGTTTGAGGATGGAACTTGCAATCGAGCCTGCCTCGTGACGGCGGAGTATGTCCCGTAATGGAAGGGGGACAGACCCCACAAAATGAGTTCCAGGACAGAATCGCAACATATAAAAATCATAGGGCATCTTTCTGGTTATGCCTGAGAAAGATCCTACAGACCCCGGAGAATTTTCTTCCCATCAATGCCCCGTCTGCGGAGCAAAATCCTTGCAGCTGATGGAGGCCGAGCGGGATATTCCTTATTTTGGAAAAGTGTTTCTCTTTTCGATGACCTGCTCGTCCTGCAAGTATCACAAGTCCGACGTCGAGTGTGACTCCAAGAAGGACCCTTCACGGTACACGCTTGAAATCGGATCGGAAGCAGACCTGAAAGTCCGTGTTGTCAAATCGGCTGAGGCTACCGTGAAGATACCTTACATCACGACCATCACTCCGGGGCCTGCGTCACAGGGGTATGTCACGAACGTCGAGGGCATCCTGCAGCGCGTAAAAAACGAGATTGAGGCGGTCCGTGATACAACTGATGATGATGGGGAAAGGCAGGAGGCCAAAAACCTCATCAAAAAGCTCATCAACATCATGTGGGGGAAGCAGAAGCAAAAGGTAATCATCGAGGACCCTTCCGGGAACAGCGCGATCATCTCTGATAGAGCCATTGTGGAGAAAATGAAGGCGAGCAAATAATGCCCCCTTGTTGGGGAAAAAATATCCTTTTATGTTCTCTTTCTATTTTTTTGAGATGCGCTAGTGATGCCCCCCTCCATCATCGTCCGAGCTGAACATATAGATGACGAGCGTTAGAAGTATCATGGTGAAGATGATAACTCCCTGATAGGTGGAATCGGTCAGCCAGTCGGGAAGCTGCTGGAACCAGCCCCTTGCGACGCCGAAGAAATAGAGGACGACGATAAAGGCGGCGACGGTGATCCCTCCCTGGACCATCCCCTCGATCTTTGTCCCTTTGCTGAAAAAGTTCATGATAAGCAGGACAACAGCAAGCCCGAGGAGCAGGGGGGACATATCGGGGTAGACAAAAATGACATAGATTACAGCTGCGGTTAGGACAACGCCTCCTGTTGCGTACATGGGCTTATTTGCAACCTGGCCGCCCAGGACGCCCATGATGATAAGGGCGCCAATCGCAGCGATGATGATGATAGAAATGCTGGGGATGACCTCGTTGAAGATTTCCACGGGATCCATGTTCGCGGGGTAGAGGCCGGTGACGTGGGGTATGATGACCAGCAGGGCGACCACGAGGGCCAGGACGAGGTTGAGCTTGTCCCTGTCCTTTCCGAGAATATTGGTCTTGTGAAGGACTGCAAAGAAGACGACGAAAACCAGCAGGAAGGGGAGCATCACATCACGCAAGCCCCAGCTGTCGAGAATCCTTACAAATTCCTCAAGCTGAAATGCACGGGAGGCCATTACCCCGTTTTCTGCAAGAAGTGTTTATAAATCTTTTGAGGGGGAAATTGGGATTCCGCGGCTTTGGTTCAATCTTTCAATTATAGCGAGGGCCTTTAATAATCGTAACTTTGGTTACCTGCAAAAAGTCACTTGCTTATTAGGAAAGGACATCACTTTAGTTTGAATAAAGATATTCCATCAGTTTTTAACTTATGGTGTAATCCTGCCGGAAATGTAGCGGGAATATCTTTATTCTCAGAAATCCGACCGAGCGACCGGAGGGAGCGAGCAATCCCCCCATCTATGACGGGGGTGTCGGATTTCTGTTGAAAACATACGAAAATTAATGTCCTTTCCTATAGTGTCTGGCCGGGGGGGAAGAACCAAAATACTATCTTTTTTTCCACCTTCCACAGCTTACTAATAAATATGGGGGCACATCTAGATGGGATTCATTCAGCCATCCGATATATCTTTTAAGGACGTTGTGAACAGTTTTGAGATGACATCCCAACAGATCTGCAGCTCGTGTTCTATTCCCATCACTTTCACGTAATGCCTGATCTATCAGGAGAAACTGAATTTTATTGTAACCGACTGTCGTACAATATTCCATAAGGTTCCGAATAGCTTTTCGCCCATTTGATAAATCCCCTTCGGGAGTCCCTGCAAGAACAGGATCCGGAAGAGCATCCGCCCTTATCGTGAAGTCTTCCCCCATCAGGATTACTGCTCGCCCAACAATGTTTTTTAGCTCCCTGACATTTCCGGGGAAGGAATAGGATTGAAGAATTTCGAGGAATCGTTTATCTACCGTGACGGGTTTCCCATCGATATCAACCCTCGGGGATTCTTCGTAAATACCCGAAACCTTGGCGACTCCCAGGGTGGGGCGGTACTCATTGAGGAATAGCTTGACGAAATGATATACTAATGGCCTAATATCCCCGGGCCTCTCTCTCAGGGGCGGTATACTTATCCCAAATTCGTTCAAGCGATAGAAAAGGGCGTCAATGAGGGTTCCATCCTCTTTCCCACCTGGTAGATTCTTACACGTTGCAGCCACAATCCTAACATTAAATGTGGAGGATGCTGCGCTTCCCACCCTGTAAAATTCCCTCTGCTCCAGAGCCCTCAATATTTTTCGCTGGGATTCAACGTCCATGTCTCCAATTTCATCGAGAAAAATTGTGCCGTCGCCAGCCCCCTCAAATAGCCCCGCCCTATCCCTCAAGGCACCGGTATAGGCACCATGGACACTGCCAAACAATTCAGACTCTACAAGGGTGGGTTGTATGGCGGTGCAATTGACGGCAACAAACGGGCTATCTCTACGGCCGCTAAATCGGTGGATAGCTCTTGCAACAAGCTCTTTTCCTGTCCCCGTTTCACCGGCGATAAGGACGTTCGCATCAGTTGGAGCAACCTTGCGGATATATTCAATAACATCGCCCCCCATCGTCCCAACAATCCCATCAATTGTTTCTGGCATCAGGGAAGGGATTTATGAAATTATTATAAGCCTTTCCATTATATTTAGGCTCGGGATAGGAAAGAACCCTTAGCGGACTTCAGTCCGCAGTAGTTTAGAATGTTTTAGTATGTGCTTATCCATTTAGGATAATCCTTTCCCAATAACGACCAGTTCCCCTATAATTTTCTTAAAACAGGTAATTTCTCACAGCATTCCCGCCTTCCCGAATCAGCTCTTGGGCAAACGGGGGAAGCAGCTCAGGAGCCCATTCGCCTAGATTGTAAGCGATAAATCCCCCAATTCCTGCAACCGCTGCTCTTCCCAAACGCCCGGGAACCTGACGTAACGACCGGTTCCTGTCCATCGCAATGCTCCAAATCCCGGTTGCAAACCCCGTAAGATAGTCAAGATTGGGAAAAAGGTTACCCGATGCTGCAATAGTTGCTATGCCCCCCGCAAGGCCGGCAGCCCCCGAAAGTAAAATCCCATTCAATCCTTGTCTTGTGAGAAAACTGCCTTGAGGTTCATCTCCATCTTCATTCTGTCCATCGGCCATACCCGAGAGGAACCAAAATCTATTTAAAAATATAGGGGATATCGCAACGGCGCAAAGCTGGATGCTTAGAAGAAATATATTGGCCGTAAAGCGTTTATTATCATTCTCGAGCGTTAGGATCTTTTTTTATTGTCCCACACCTGGGAATATCTCCGCAGCAACAAGAAAGAGAATTATCTACCCCCTATATTTCTCCTGCCCCACCATCTCTAATTCCTATACTTCTCCTGGCTTATCATCATATCAGCCAGCACAATCGCCATCATCGCTTCTGCAACCGGAACAGCCCTTATGGCAACACAGGGATCATGCCTCCCAAATACCCGGACCGATGTCTTTTTTCCATTAACGGTGATGGTTTCCTGCTCTTTCGTGATGGAAGATGCCGGTTTGACCGCGATTCTCACGATGATAGGCATCCCGTTGGAAATTCCGCCCAAAATGCCGCCGGCATTATTCGTCTTGGTAAGAACCTTGTTCCCTTTCTTGAAAAAGAGGTCATTGTTTTGGGAACCTTTCATCCTTGCAGCCTGGAACCCGGCCCCGATTTCGACCCCTTTGACTGCATTGATGGTTAACATTGCCTTCCCGATGCCTGCGCTGAGCTTGTCAAATACCGGATCCCCAAACCCGGGTGGAACTCCGAGGGCAACAACCTCGACAATCCCCCCCAGAGAGTCTCCTTCCTTCCTGACTTTCTCGATGAGCCTCTCCATTTTTTTGGCAGCAGCTTTATCCGGGCAATTGACTCGATTCCTGGTTATTTCCTTATAATCAGCCTTCTTTGCAGCTATTCCTCCGATTTCTTTGATATATCCTATAATCTTGATCCCTTTCTTAGCGAGCATCTTCTTTGCGATTGCCCCGGCACCGACCCAATTGGCCGTTTCCCGGGCAGATTGCCTTCCGCCACCGCGGTAATCCCGAAATCCATATTTCGAAAAGAAGGTAAAGTCGGCATGCCCCGGCCGGAAGAGATTCTTGATAGATTCATAAGATTTTGATTGTGCATCGTTGTTCCGGATAAGGAGCGCGATCGGCATCCCTGTTGTCTTTCCCTCAAAAATGCCGCTGAGGATCTCTACCTGGTCTGATTCCCTTCTTGGAGAGACGAGCTTGTTCTGCCCAGGCCTCCTCCGGTCAAGCTCACGCTGGATTTCCTCCCGGGAGATGGGAAGGCCCGGCTTAACCCCGTCAATAACGGCTCCGATGGCTGGGCCATGAGATTCTCCAAATGTAGTTACCTTCAATGAGGTTCCAAAAGTGTTTCCCATATTATCTCTCCCGCCTGCAAAGCCCCTGAATGACCTTTTCAACGTTTTTTCCAAGAGGGTCGTCCTTCAAGGAAACGATAATATCTGCCAGCTGATTATATACAGCTTTCCTTTCTTTGAATAATGCTGTGAAGCTTTTGAGGGGATTCTTAGCGTCTATGATCGGCGGAATTCCGCGCTTAACCATACGCCTGAATAGCACCCCCGGCTCAACATCGAGGAAAACGACCGTCCCGATGTTTTTGAGCTTCTGCCTGTTTTTTCTCAGCACGGGAGCCCCTCCTCCGGTCGCAAGGATAATGTTCTTATGCTTCCCCAGTTTTATTATCGCATGGTGCTCGGTGTTCCTGAAATGCCCTTTTCCGTGCTTTTGGTAAATCTCACGGATGGATAGGTCCGTCCCTTTGAGTCTCTTATGGATCTCCCTTATGATATCATCCAGATCAATGAACTTTTTCTTGAGGAGTTTGGCGATTCCTTTCCCGATGGATGTCTTTCCCGACCCCTTGAACCCGATGAGGATGATGTTGTTTTTGGTGCCTTTCCCATCGTTATTCGGCCCATTTCCATGTTTTCTATAGGATATCTTGGACATAATGAATTTTGAAGGGCGCAACAATAAAAAGGTTTTGGAATAAAAGCAAAAAACAGGAAGATATAAAAAGCTGGCAGGCTCACCCCGGCCATGGCAATCGGGGGAAAAAGAGGTGCTTCGTTCGGCACCATCGTGGCCGTTTTCGGCACCGTGCTCATCGCCCTTGGCTTTGCATGGCTTATCGCCCAGAACTGGCATCAGTTCGCGAATGGGGTTAAGATTGCCATCCTTTTTGCAGTTATTGCTGTCTCCTTCCTCTCGGGAGGATTTTTTTCACGGAAAGGCCATGCAGGGATCGGGAAGTCCCTCTATGC
The DNA here is from genome assembly GCA_016188175.1 of Candidatus Woesearchaeota archaeon. Lineage (GTDB taxonomy): Archaea > Nanobdellota > Nanobdellia > Woesearchaeales > JACPBV01 > JACPII01. The sequence goes on from JACPII010000099.1 coordinate 26,122, forward strand.
CTTAGGTGGCTTATTCCACACCCTTACCGTGTTTCTTATCGCCCAGATCTACCATTTTGATGTTTCCATCCAAGGTATTGCGTTCTTGTTCCTCCTCTCCTGGCTTGGCGTTTTGCTGTCTGCTTATATCCTCCGCTCCTGGCCGAATCTTGTCATCGCTCTTGTTGAATTTCTTGTCTGGTTAGTTGTCCAGTTTTTGGCGTTCTCGGATTTTTACCGGATGAAGGCCGCGCCAGGTATTTTGGCGTTCTACTTCCTCTTTTCCGGGCTCCTCTTTTACGGCCTTTACCTGATCCACAAAGCCAGGGGCCACCCTTTTTCGACGGCCTATCAGTTTTGGACGGTATTCTATATCCTCGCGTTTGGGTATTTCCTTTCTTTCCAGACCCTCCTTCCCCACTATTGGCCTGCCGATGCAGAGAGGAGCGCCCCCGCTCTTGCATTGTTATCCCTTCTTGGAGCAGCCTCCGTTATTTCTGTTGTCTTTGGAGTTCGTGCCGGTTTAACAAAAAAATTTCTTCATAAGAAAGAAATCGTTGGAGTTGTGATTACAGTTGTTGTGCTGGGATTCCTCATTGCCCTGACTGCTGCAACATCAAATAAAGTCGGGGGCTGTTCAACGAAAACCTGCTTTGGCCGGGAAAACAAACAAGAATGTGAAAATGGATTACCGCCCATTTCGGAAAATGGCTGCATATGGGAACGGCAGCGCTGCATCGATGAGAGAAGTTCCTGCTCCAGCATCGAAAACAAAACAAAATGTGAAAAAAGTGCCAGGCCAAAATGCTTTTGGATCGGTGACTACTGCCAGGCAGAAGATTGCCGGAAATACTACCAGAGCGAACAGGAATGCAACAACTCATCGTTGTCCTGTGTTTGGGAAAACGGAGGTTGCCAGGAAATGCAATGTTACCGGTTCACGACGGAAAGCGAATGCGAAAAAGACTCCAATGCCATCCGCTGCTCTTGGGAACACCAATCCTGCGATTCGTATGACCCTTGCAGCGAATTTGACAACCAATACGGGCAGTGCAACGCAGAATCTTCCTGCCAATGGAACTCCGGATACTATCGCAGGGATAGCAAGCCCCTCATCTTATGGGTCGTTTGGATTTTCATCAATGTGGCATTCATCGCCATCATCCTCGGGATCATCGCCTATGGGACATGGCAGAAAACCCCGCGCATCATCAACCTCGGTATTGCCTTCTTTGCATTAGACATCGTCACCAGGTATATCGGGTTTATCGAGGACTTGTGGGGCTATACGAGCCTTGCCATCATCTTCATCACGGGAGGAATACTCCTCGTGTTTGGCGGCTGGGGTATTGAAAAATGGAGGAGGAAGTTAGTAAAAAAAGCAGCATGAAAGCGCAAAAGGAACTTTTTGCTGTCGCATCTTCTTTTATCCTATTAGGCTTCCTTATCGTCTTTATGGGCTTTCCCTTATGGTTTGGTAAAACGATCATCCTTCAGACGGTTCCGGTTGACCCCTTTGATCCCTTCAGGGGGCAGTATCTGTCAATCAGGTACAACATCTCTACCATTCCCGAGATTGAAAGTTCAAAACCGGGGGATGCTATCTATCTTGTCTTGACGCCGGATAAAGATGGCGTTTATCAATATGCCCGGCATTCCCCCGAAAAGCCCGTCGTCCAGGACCAAGGTGTTGTTATCAAAGGCGAAATAGAATCCTCAGAGGATGGCCGGACAACAATCACTTATGGGATCGAGCAGTTCTTCTTTGAAAGGGGTGCGCAATTCCCGCTTACCAACCTGACCGTTGAAGCAAAGGTCGATTCCTGGGGAAGGGCGAAAGTAGTTCAACTCCTGCACAACAAAAAGCCGATTGAGTATAAGTTTCGGGAGCCGACGTTATTCTCTTAGCGGGAGCAGAATGGGGTATGGTCAGTAAACCTACGCTCCGAGCCAAAATAAGTTATGCCGCGTAACGGGACCAGAATGGTAATAGGTTAGCCGGCTGAAGTGACTTAACCAAGAAACCCGACAACAACAATGGTACTGAGAAATTCATTGGAATTTCTGGAAGTGAATAAATTATGAAATAATTTACTTCACTAGAAAAAAGAGTTTGCTTTGCCTCGCCATTGTTGTTGGGTTTCCCGACCGGATAAATAGGAATGTCAAAACCAAAACTTCAGGCTCCTGACTGATTACCCAGAATGCCATATTTTAAATAACATCCTTAACCCACCATTTTTATGCCAGTCAAAAAGGTTATTTTAGCAGGCCCCCGGGGCTTCTGCGCGGGTGTAGAAAGGGCTATCAGGATAGTTGAAGACTGCCTTTCGCTGTTTGGCCGGCCGGTCTATATTAAGCATGAGATTGTCCATAACAAGCATGTTGTCGAAGACCTTGCGAAAAAAGGGGCAATAACGATTGAGAGTGTCGATGAAGCTCCCCCCCATGCAGTTGTTATCTTCTCCGCCCATGGCAGCCCGCCCGAGCAGTACCGGATAGCAAAGGAAAAAAACATCCGGCTTATTGATGCCACCTGCCCGTTAGTCACTAAAGTCCACTTCGAGGTCCATAGGTTTGCAGGGGACGGCCACAAAATAATCTATATCGGCCATAAAGGCCACGTTGAGGGGGTTGGCGTTCTGGGAGAATTGCCGGGCCAGATATCCCTTGTCGAGTCTGTTGGGGATGTAAAAAATCTTGATATCGGAAATCCTGAAAAACTGATCTATCTTACCCAAACAACATTGAGCATTGATGAAACAAAAGCCATCGTTGCTGAACTGAAGAAAAAATACCCCCAGATGAGGGACCCCCCAAAAGAAGACATATGCTATGCCACGACAAACCGGCAGACTGCGATTAAAAAGCTGGCTGGTGGCGTTGATGTTGTCTTTGTCGTCGGCTCGAAGAACTCCTCCAATTCTATCAGGCTCGTTGAAACAGTTCATGCCTTGGGGAAGCCTGCCTATCTGATCGACAATGTTGAAGACATCATGCCTAACTGGCATTCTGAAGCGAACGTTGTTGGGATCAGCGCCGGGGCAAGCGCGCCGGAAAACCTCGTTCAGGAGATTGCCGAATTTTTTGTTCGCCAGGGAGCAGTCAAGGAAGAGTTTTCTTTAATGAAGGAAGAGGTATATTTTATCGACCCGCTGGAGCTGAGGAATGCGAAAGCCAAGGGAAATATAAGCAGGCGATAATAAAAAGGGGTTCTCAAAAATTGAACCTAACAGTGTTATGCTCTCCTTTCCTCGTGAGCCCCCTTGAAAAACAAAAGATTTAAATAGTATTAAATAATCTTATTTAATATTAAATAACAAGGTGAGAAAATGGCATTAAAAACATTTAACGTTGAAGAGATGGTATATAAAAAATTTTCAGCTTTTTGTAAAGGACATGGAGTTAGCATGAGCAAACAAGTAGAGCTATTTATGGAGTCTATGGTGGAAGAAGAACCCGAAGCAAAACAGGAATATCTCCAAAAGCTAGATAGAATACGGAAAGGGAAGTTTATGAGGGTAGATAATTTTGCGAATAGATACGGGGTATAATCATGGCTTATGATTTAGATATCCCAAAGCATCTTGATAAGATTTTTTTTAAATTATCCAAAAAAGATAAAAAACAATTAGAGATTATCCATAAAAAGGTTAATGAAATTCTAGAAAATCCGCAGCATTATAAACCTTTGCGAGGGGATATGCACGGAGCACTTAGAGTTCATATCGATAAATCTTTCGTTTTAACGTTTGAAATAGATGAACAGAACAAAGCAGTGCGACTTCTCGATTATGATCATCACGACAACATCTATTAAAAGCTCAGCCCGTTAAAATCTCAAGTTTTCCACCAGTATGTTTCACTGGCGGTTTACCACAAGAATAATATCTTGTGGAGAATGACAACAAGAACATTGTTCTTGAGCCTATGCCGATGGCATAGAGAACAAAAAATCCGACCCGAGCGACCGGAGCGAGCATGCCGCCCCTCTATGGGGGGGCGGTCGGCGAACTTTTGACGGGCTTGCTCCGCGGGAGATAGCCAAACGTACCAATGATGATCCCCGCAATGTCAGTTCCCGGATTTGTTACGGCCTGGAGCAATTAAGGAAGGAGCTTTCAGGGCTTGAACCCAATTTTTTTGGATGATTATCTAACCCGGTAAATTCTCTGCCTCTCCTCGGATTTTCTATGGGTAGTTATAAAAATTCATTGATTGCATCGTTCCATCAACCGTTCATTTCCAGGTCTAGAAACTATGCCCAGCTCAAAACCAATCGCTCAAGTTATCCGAAAGCTTACCGTTAAAGGTAAAAACGTCCTTGCCGCCGATGAAAGCAAAAAAACAGTTACCGAGAGGTTTGAAAGGAAAGGCATTCCTCCGACAGATGAAAACATCAGGCTGTACCGGGAATGGATTGTAACTACTCCTGGACTTGAGAGGTACGTCAGCGGAATAATCCTTTTTAAGGAAACGTTGGAACAGGCCGGCAGCCACGGGAAACCATTCGTTGAAACTCTCCATGAAAAGGGCATTGTCATCGGAGTAAAATCTGATGAAGGGCTTTACAAGCCCGCGGGATGGGGTGAAAATATCACCCAGATGGAGAGCCCCAGGAAATTGTTGGAAACCCTCAAGAGATACAGGGAAACGCACGGTGTCCAGTTCACCAAATGCAGGTCATTGTTTTCCATCGGCCCAAACACCCCCTCAAACCGTGCGATTGACATCAATGGGGCGATGATGGCGCTCGACGCTCTTGTTTCCCTGGAAGCTGGGCTTTTTCCTATTGTTGAGCCGGAGGTTGAGCGTGCCGGAACCCACACCATAGACCAGTGCTCATCTTATGCCATTGCAGTATACTCGCGGCTGAATGAGAAGCTCAGGCAGTATGGTGCAGCAATTTCCGATGTTGGAATCAAAACAAATTTTACCGTCCAGGGTGCAGATTGTGGCGGTACAATACCTCCCCGTGAAGTTGCCAAAATGACGTTTCAGGCTCTTGCAAAAGGATTTGGGTTCTACGGCGTTGAATCAATCTCCATTTTCTTCATGCTGTCCGGAGGCTTGGATGACCTGCCCTCGGGCCAATATCTCCATGAATTGAACCGGTTTGTTGAAAAAGGCCCCTTTGCAAAAGAAAAAACTTTCATGGCTTCTTATTCCAGAGCAATGCTGGACAAGGCTTTGGATGTTTGGGCAGGAAACCCAAGGAATGTTGAAAAGGCCCAAAAGAAGCTGTTGGAGCGCGCCAAGGCATTCAGCGAAGCAAGGCAGGGGAGATTGGATGTTAAGGATTATAATTGGGCTTAATATTTCTCGCCAAAGATGCAACAACGCCGCATTGAGGCATAGAAAGTGAATCCAGGCTAATGACGAGGGGATTCCCAAGATAGTCATCCTTCCCAACCATTACCGAACAGATTGCTTCTTTGTCGCCGAGGGTCGTGTCCTCGTCTCCATGGGAATACCTCAGCTCAGGCCTTAACAATTCCATCAGACCTCCAAGTTTGCTTTTTTCAAGCTGGTGAAATGGACGATGGTCGGCAACAAGGCGCTGGATTATGAAAGGAACCCCCTATATATAGTTTTTTTCCATTAAGGACCTAACTTTGGCAAGATTTTCTCCATCAAGAATTTTATTCTCAACTAAATAGCCTAGAACCATTTCTTCTGCACGTTCGATAAATGGTTTTCCTTGGCCGTTACCTGGCTCCGTACAATAAGGGAACCCGGTTTTTGGGTCCAAATACCCCTTTTCTGTCCTTACAGCAAACCCCTGGCTTATGGGAACTTTGATGTCAGTAGAAAAGCTATAATATTCGGCGGGAGTACCTGTTTTTTTATCCCTTCCGACATTAGGGTCGTATACCCAACGGACACCTGCTTCCCGGGCGGCAACATCAATATTGTTTACCCATATCTGGTCTCTCATCCACAAGCCATGGTAATGTTCAACATCAGTTTCTTCCTGCCCAAATCTTTGTGCGCAGAATGCCTGGTGGAGCCTGTTTAGGGTAAATTGAACAGCTCCTGAAACGGTTGCTTCAGGAATTCCCGAAAGAACATCTCCCCGAAAATACTTTTCAGCGAGCGCCAACAGGGCAGCGTAACTTTTTAGATTTAAGAGATTTCCCTGCATAATTTCCAAGACCTCAATCCCCGTAAGGGAGCATCCCTTGACAGGATGAAAGTTTGCGCTCACCTCCATTTTATTTTCAATGCCCCACTCCTGCCCAAACCTGTCTGTTACGGCAAAGGGCGAGATAACCACTTTGTCGGCAAAAGTAGGCAACAAGGCTTTGGCTCTTTCCCTTTCGGCCAATTCCCTTGCCTCGTAATCTTCCGATGGGCCAACCATAACCTGGGGGGATATAGGCCTAAATATAAATTAAGGGTATAACCGGGTATCTCCAGAACATTCGTGCAATGATTGTTGGAAAAACCATGCCAAGATTAAGATAAACCCAATTCATATTTTCTATCATTGACGCCGAAATCTTGGTTATCGGGAAGTCTCATTCAAAATTCTTTTCAGGCTTTTATCTAATCTCTCAACATGATTGAATCGTTTGAGCTCACCTGGTTTAATCCACCGGTATTCGGTATGCTCCCCATTTAACCTGACTTTTGGTTTCTTGTGCAATTCGGCAACAAGGGGAAAAATAAGCCATTTCTTTCCGATCCTTTTGTCGCTGAGGAAGAACGGGGTTGCCCGCTTGACCGCTCGGATATTTCTTTTTGTTATTCCCGTCTCTTCCTTAACTTCGTCCAATGCCTTTTCATCCGGCATTTTTACCTCATCCAGATGGCCGGCAACCGTATTCCACTTACCGCGGTAATAATGGACTTTGTCGCTTCGTCTCATCAGGAGAACTCTGCCTTTATATTTTATGAAGCAGGTAACGACGGGGACCATTGGCGCATAAGTATAATCAATCCTGCCGTCAGGAAACCTCGGGAGGGTTTTTGCATTGTCCGCCAACAGGTTCCAGATATCTCTTTTATTCCATTCTTTCATGGGGTTGTTTTTTCTCATCATCCTTAACTTAGCAGAAGGGATTTAAATAAATGCTTGTTCCAAGGCTGAAAATGGGAACAAGGAGAAGGATGCTCTTGAAGGAGTCTTTTTCGCAGAACGGATACTCATTTATGATTTGTGTCTATGACTCCGCTGTTATTTGGAGAGTCCAGTATAGGGGACGTTGGGTGGATTATTCCCGGGACCTTGGGGAGCAGGTATGGGTCGAGTTAAATCCCCCGATGACCGATGCTCAATACAGAAACCAACTTAACTCTGGGCAAGAAAAAAAGCCGATTATCTTACCCTGGAGAAATCCATCGGAAAACAACATCTATTTTATCGGGCATGGAAACAATCTGTCTGCCATCAACCGGGAAGCTATGTACCGTGAATGGCATAAGACATTGCCATCAGAAATATCCCGGATAGGCCTTGAGCGGATCGTCGTGAATAATCAGCCCCAGGAGGCTATCGGGGTGAGAACCATCGGCGGTGAAATTCATTATTTAAGGATGAGCTTTGGGGACATTCTTGCTCCCGACCCGCCATCCACCTTTTGATATTCATCCCTAGTGTCCTGACACATTAGTTTTCATACACCCTTGCTGGCGATAGAAATGTTGCATAATTAAGCTGCCAGAGTACTTGGCAGCTTTCAGCCCATTACCCATTGCAGGTATCGATAGGGAATGCGGCCTAAGGGTTTAATGCTCCGGCCTGTCATATCCTTACCGGTAGAAAAACGAAAGCAGCGCATCGTGCGCCTTCCCGATGTCTTTCTCTCTCAAAAGGATCATGAACTCGGGGAGGCAGCCGATCGTTTCCTCGATGTCGACATTATGGATGGAAAGCTCGTTGAGGATTGCAGCTCGGATGCCCCTTACGTCCTGATACCCGTTTCCGAGGACTATATTTATCTCTCCGAGGTTTTCCACAACATCAAGGATATTGCTTTTTTCTACGAGCGAGAGTATCTCATCCTTTTTTGACTGTTCGATCAGGATTTTGAACGACATCCTTCCCTCAGAGATCCTTAACACCTCGCCGACGCTCGGGTTGATGTGGTTGAATATCCTGGGAAGGGACCTTGCCAGCGAATTAAAATCCCTGCGGAGGGTTATATACACCAGCCTTGATTTCGTAGAAATCTTTGATTTTGCAAGCACTTTTTCAATGTCGCCGAACTCCTGCACTTTTTCCTCGAAATGGTACCTTCTTAACGCCGACATCACCGCATGGGTGGATGCCTTAAGGCTGTGCTGCTTTATGATCAGCTCTGCCAGTGCTTTTATGTTGATGATCCCGCTGTTGATGAGCCTGACGATGATGGGGTTTTTCTCCAGAAAACCAGCTACCGTTTGTGAGATTATTGTCATTTATCTAAATAAATTGGCACTATTTTTAAATTTTGTCAAAAAAGAAATAACAAAACCATTAACCTGATGGAGTTCCTTTTTTCTGTACTCTTATCCCCTATCAATATATTTTGAAAATCCAGAAATATTCCCCCTTGCTACCGACGCTTTCACTTCCTGCAGGATATCCGGCCGGTCGGTTATAATGCCATCAACTCCCATGCTTAACAGGCGGAACATAAAGTAGGGATTATTAACTGTCCAAACGATGACCTTGAGCCCGTCGTTATGGGCTGCATCTACCATTCCCTTGTCCACAATGTCTAACGGGGGGAGAATCACTGAAGCGCCGGCTGATTTGGTTTTCCTGATATATCCTTGAGTTATGGCCCTATTCAGCCTGCCCCCTTCTTTCGAGAACGCCACCCTTTTAAGTTTGTAAATAACTGATTCATGAACGCTTGCGGCAAAATTCTCAAATGCAATTCCAGTGCTGTACCTCAAGTCCATCCTCTTGATTATCTCGACGGATTCCCTGTCAAAAGAATGGATAATAAACCGGGAATGGTGGACTCTGTAACGATCAAGGGCTTCTTTGACCCCCTGGGCCAAAAGATATTTTTCTTCCCGTCTCAGGCCAACCGCTATTTTAAGCTCAATGTCCATCTGGCACTTTCTCTCTAACAGCTCAATCACTTCTGTAAAAAGGGGGATTTTTTCACCGGGAGCATCCTTAACATTCAGCTTCCTTAATGCATCGAGCGATAGGTCAACAACCCTCCCTTTTCCAGTGGTAGTCCTGTCAACGGTATCATCATGCATGATCACTAGTTCACCCGTTTTGCACCGCTGGACGTCAAATTCAATCATGCCAACATTAAACGTCAGGCCGAGGCGCATCGACTTCAGGGTGTTTTCAGGACACAATTCCCTGGCACCCCTATGCCCGATATTCAGGACTTTTTCAGCATTGGCTTTCAACTCGTCAGAAAATCCCCTTTCGATATCCCTTTCAATGGTTTCTAGGAATTTTTCTTCCCCCCGGACCAAAATCTCTTCTTCCTTTACGAGCCTCAAAAAGTGATGGAACTTTACTTTAAGGCCCCATTGTAATGCATCTTTATGGAACAATGCAATTTGCCCAGAAAGGAGCTCACCAAGTTTTTGAACATTCGAGAGGAGCTCTCTTCCCTCTGCACCAAGAGCCGTTGAACCTTTTTCTTCGAGGCGAGCAGCAAGCCTTATGGTAAATTTCTTCTCAGCTTTAACCTCGCCTTTTTCCTCAGCAAGGAGATTCTTGAGCCTTTTGATGACGACCCTTAATCCCGAAATATTCTGTTCGCGCCCATGGAGCGAATATTCCCTAACCACTTCCTGCTTTTCCCTGGTTAATGCAAGAATTTTTTCAAACTCATCAACTTCCCGGGAAAGCTCGGGGTACTTCTCATTTACCCATGGGGGGATGGTTAAGCTCATAACGTTGAATTGCCGCTCCTTCCGGTTAATATACTTATGGGTGCAGGTCACTCGCCACTTGCCATCCTTGATGTTCGCTGCCTGCCCAACAACGAAAAGGAGAATTGAAAAGTTCACTCGCCACTTGCCATCCGCAGCCGGCGGGTATTTAAATCACCCGTCCGGCCCTGAGTACCTGGTCGATTTTCATGGATGAGGTTTTCAGAATACTCGGCAGGCATGGAAAGGAGATTTATCTCAGCAAGGAAAGATGGGCTCATATCGTCAGCGAACATCCGGAGGTTGCTCCTTATTTCCCTGAATTTGAGCCTGCTCTCCGGAATCCTGGCGCGGTAAAACAATTTTCAGAAGACCCATCCATCTTCTATTTTTATCGGTTTATCAAACCTAAGAGGAGGTTTTTGCTTGTCATCGTTAAATATTTAAACGGAGAAGGCTTTGTTATCACCGCCTATCTGGTGAGGCATATCCAATGAAAGGACCGATGCGGCTGCATTACGACGAGAAAGGGGATTTTCTTGAGATTTCTGCAGGAAAACCTACAGCATGTTATGCTGATGAGATAGAGCCCGGGGTGTTTCTCAGGAAAGATGAAAAGACCGACGAAGTTAAAGGGATAGGAATCTTAAATTTCAAAAAGCGCTCCAAGAATTTGAAAGACATTGACGTTAAGGTCCCCATTGAGATAACGATTGGCTAGTGCAAACATCCCTTTCTTCTTGTTTTCCACTTGCCACTTGCCATCCGCAGCCGGCGGGTATTTAAACTCCCGGGCCTATTTTTCATTAGGCAGTTTTACAAAAGGTTTCAGCCATGGAGATAGTTTTTTCCGATCATGCAAGGATGCGGATGGGTCAACGCGGGATTTCCCTATGGGAAGTTAAGCACGTCTTGGAATTTCCCGATGAGACAAGGAATTCTTCCGAAGGGAGGAAAATAGCAATCGGAATGGCAGGTACCAGGTCTCTCCGTGTTGTTTTTATTGAGGTAGAAAACTATATAAAGATTATCACCGTCCTTTAGAACATGAAAATCACCTATGACCCAGACGCAGATGCAGCGTACATCTACGTAAAATTCCCCATTAAAAGGGGGGAGGCAAAGAATACGGTGGCTATCAACGAAAATATCATCGTTGATTTCGATGCGAAGGGGAAGATGCTTGGAATTGAGGTTCTTTCCGCCAAGAAGATGTTGAATAAAGAAGTTTTAATGGAAGCCAAGACGCTGTAATGCCCCACTTGCCACTTGCCATCCGCAGCCGGCGGGTATTTAAACCAGAAACCCGGAAGCATAGGTATGCTTCAGCTCAAACAGGTTGCGGGAAAGGTGACATTGCTCCGGGGCGACAGCTCAACATTGTTCACTTTGCTCATGTCAGCTGCTGCAAAGCTCCAGAACATCTCCAAGGTCCTCTTTGTGGATTCCGCAAACTGTTTTAACCCCTATCTTTTGAAAAAGCTCTCTCCGAGGAATATACTTCCTATTCTCCGCAACATCCTCATTGCCCGGCCGTTTAACGCCTACCAGCTTAAAGAGATAGTTCTCCGGCTTGAAAAATCCATCCAGGAAACGAAAAGCAGAGCCCTTATCATCTCGTCCATCGATGTGTTCCATGACGATGTAACTAGTGAGGAAGCTCCATTCCTTTTCAGCCTTGTCCTCAATGAGATACGGTCGCTTACAAGAAAATACCGGCTGGTGACGCTTGTAGGCTCGACCAAGTCAGAGAAAGCCGCTCAACAGGTGGCCACGCTGGTGCACAAGAAGATTGATCAGTCGTATGTGGTGTGAATTATCCTGGGTAGCAAATTCCCTCAGAAAACGGGGATAAAGATATATTCTTCAGTATAGAAACATTTATATAAAACTTATAAAATTACTTAAGTATGGTGCTGGATGCCTCGGGTGGCGGGGGTAATTATTCTGGGCCGTCAAATCAGGCTGACGATAGGATTGATTTCTTGAATAAACAAGCGCTTCGCCACGTTGAAGGTATCCGGGGGGTTATGCCTGTTCCTTCCGTAGAAGAGCTTGAACAGATGGTTGAAACAAGAAGGACCAGCCAAAATCCTTTTCCCGAAAAAGTTGTCGTTGTTGAAGCAAAGGCTGAGGCGCTTAGAGATTACCTGGCAGGGCCTGGTTCAAGGAGGAATATGGTTATTGTTCCCACCTTAAGGATTTACCAGCTTGCGAGAGTGCGTGGTGACGATATACCTCCCATCGAAAGAGGCGAATTTCATTTAAAGGGGTATGATCCCCACAACGGGCATGTTGTCAATGGGCACTTTGCAAGGGTTGAGTTCTTATTCGTCCAGCCTGAAAACCACTTTGTCCCTTTTCATTCATCCCTTGTTCCCCTTAGGCCAACAAAAAATGATTTAGGATATGACCCCTTTGCCACCATTCAGCTGAGTGATGACATTTTAACGTCGGGAAGGTTTTTACGTTTCCGGCCCGACAGCTATGAGCCTCAACTTCTGGAAATGCTTTTTGGGCATCCGGTTAAGAATTGACTATCCTGTATTTGGTTAGCACCTTCGAAATCCTAGACGATACACCGCAGGCGCTGCGTCCCCGGATGGGTGAGCGTAGTGTTCCGGTGCCTCCGAAGCGGTAGAGAGCGAGACACAAAAAACATACGTTTTTTAGTGCCTTCGGCACGGAGGAGAATCTAGCGTTCCTGCCTTGCAGGAGGAGGGCGACCCCCCGCAACGCGCCAGCCGTCGGTAGTTGAAAGTATTTCGACTTTGGGGTGCTAAACAAATACGCTATCCTCAGAATTTTATCGGACATAAATCTGCGCCCGTTCAGAAAATCCGTTTACCTCATCAGCCGTCTTTCCGGGAAACGCCTCAAATTTCAGCTTCCTGTCTTCAAGGAGCTGAACCAACGCAACGCCTTGAACAAAGTCATCATTTTTTGCCTTTAGGCCTTTTGCAAGATTCCGATAATCAAATTCTTTGCTGCCATCATAAAGCTTGTATTCCACAAGCTCATATTTTACTAATCCTGTTTCCTTTCCCACGGTGGAAGGCTCAGGAGCATTTCCCTTGACTCCAAACTGCCTTGCAATGCCATTGAATGTTCCGATCGACAGGATAAAATGCTCGGGGTCGATGTTGTTCGGCACGACTGCGAGATGGTCAGCCCAATATCTCTCCTGCTTTAATCCCCCCCATCCCTTCGTGCCCTCCTTGAACCATGTTCCGGTGAGCGCCCCATCAATGTCATAATCGATAGTGCCTCCTTCCGGCTTTGCCGTCCTCAGGCTTTTTGACATAAGCTTGGTTTTCAGCGGCTCGTCATAATAATAGAAAGGGTCCTGGATATGCGCCCGATTGGGGTCTTTCTCATAACTTTCTGGGTTGATGAACCGTATTGAAAACTCTTTATCGACGGCATTAAAGTCAACATTGCTGTCAAACCACCCGATCACTTCGCCTGCCTTGACGGGAACATTGACGCTTGTATACTCGCCGGGCTTCGGGGCGACTGCTTTAATCCTGTCAGAGAGCCTGTCAATGTGGATGAAGATGGTTGATATCGTGCAGGTATGCTCGATGACGATGCGATAGTCGTCAAAAGGCTCACGCTGCTGGTCCCCCCGGAAAGAGCCCATATGCTGGATGTCGGTGACGATGCCATCTGCCGGTGCGTAAACCTCGATGTTTGCTTCTTTGTTGAAGAAGTTCTGGTAGTACTGGTGGTCAATGGGAGCAACATGCTCTCCCGCCAGCCCGCCCATCGGAATGATGTAGGTTATCTTGTCAAGATTTACGGGAGGATAAGAAAGCTTGATAAATTTTCCTGAGCATCGGGGAAAAGGTGAACCCCCATCAAAGTTTCTCCCAATATCCTCTTGGCCCCTTGAAGCGGCAGGAATGCTGGTTTCTGGCTCATGGAGGTTTGATTCATTAGGTTTTTCGGCATTTTCCTGAACTCTTTCCGGAACAATGCTTGTTTCCTGTTTAAGCCCGCGGGGCTGGCACCCAATAATGAATATAGCGAGAACGATTAAACAAATCAGCCGGAATGAGTTTCTCATAACTGTATGCCTTGATGCTGGTAGTATTAAAATGTTTGTTGGTATGCGGCACAGGTCTGCCGTCCATGCTCCCTTGGCAATATTTATTGCCACTCGCCACTTGCCATCCGCAGCCGGCGGGTATTTAAATGCAGGTTCTTATATTCTCTATGGTGAAGGCCAAGTGCATTGCAGCATCGAAAACCTTAAATAAGTAAAGGTACTTAGTCTACCTAAAATGACTAATATGACCCTGGCAATTCCGGAAGAGCTCCACAAGCTCATGAAAGAGCATTCTGACATTAAGTGGAGTGAAGTTGCGAGAAAAGCAATCTGGGAGCATGCAAAAAGGCAGGAGCAGCTAAAAATCATGGACGGGCTGC
>JACPII010000100.1 GCA_016188175.1 Candidatus Woesearchaeota archaeon
AGAAATCCGATATCGCCTGAAAAAGAAAATACCCCATTTTGGATTTATGGATTCCCTTTTGGCAGCAAAGCAAAAGGAGCTTAAAGGCAAGATAATAAGCGGGGACCCCCACTTTGAAAGCCTCAGGGGGATTGTCTATATGAAATGAATTGGCTGCCCGGGCGGTAAGCGCCAACCACCGTCAAATTCTGCCCTAAATGGATTTTTTACTCCAAAACAAGCAGTTCTCCCCCATTACGGGAAAACCTTTATATACCCTCGCGCCAGGGAAAACTTCAACACCATGGCAGGCGACTGGGAGGAATCAGGGGACGGCCCTGTATATATCAGGAAGACCGGCATCTGGGACATGCAGGACCTGTATGAATCGATCGCAGAGTTCTTCCGCCAGAGAAAATTCAAGTTTCACGAAAGGATCTATAAGCACAAGCGGCCGAGCCCTTTCGGGGTTGAGCGCCAATACACGTTTGAAGCCGAAAAAAAGGAAAACGAATATATTGCGTTCCGCTACGATATTTACCTGCACACCTATGATGCCCATGACATTGAAGTGGTCGATAACAACGGAAACAAGCGCCAATTCACCAAGGGAAGGATATGGATCGAGCTCCGGGCGGATATGATTACCGACTGGGAAAAACACTGGAGCCACAGCAGGTTTTACAGGGAATTAAAAAATTTCTTCAACAAGTATATCATCAAGAACAACATGGTCATGGGCTGGGAGACAACCCAGCGCTACCAGCTGTATGAGCTCCATGCGATGATCAAGAACAAGCTCAAGATGGAAGCGGACGAATACGAGCATATGCACTACGGCGGCATACACCGGAGGTATTAGATGGTTTCCCTCGGATTGGTTATCGATCACCTGAAGCTTGAGTACGAAGGCATATTCGGCCTGAAAGGCCTGTTTACCCTCATCGCCCATTGGGCGTTTGAGCGTGACATGGAAAAGACGGAAGTAAAAAATACCGAGCACGATCTCCCTGAGGGGAAGGCATTGGACCATGAGATTTTTTACACCAAGCGGCTTTCGGACTATACCATCCTCGTGTTCAGGATCCGCATCCTCTGCTTTAACATCAAAAAAGTTGAGGTTATGAAAGAAAAAAGGAAAGAGAAGCTTGACCAGGGAAGAGTCGTTGTCATTTTGGACAGCTTTGTGCAGAATGACTCTGAAAACAAATGGGACGACCTCCCCATCCTCGTCTTTTTCCGGACTATGTTTGACAAATTTGTCTACAAGGCGTACACCGAGCGGTTTGAGAGGCAGACAGCGAAGTTTACCCACGAGCTTTACCAATTGATTGAGAGATATTTGAATGTGCATACCCACCCCAAGCTTATGGTGAGGACGCCAAAGTTTTAGGGCAGATATAAAGAATAATAACTCCCCTTAAGAAAATGGTCGAAAAGAAGTATGTTGTCGAAAACAAGCAGCTCCTCTACGAAGGGCCTTTTTCCGTCTCCGAGCTTTATGATGCTATCCTCCAATGGGCCGGAGAGAAGGGCATGGAAGAAGAAGTGAAGGTCAAGCGGGAATTCGTCGAGGAAAAGCACAAGGCGCGGGAGTGGATTCTCGAGCTGTGGAGCGAACTCCAGCACCATATCAGGGAGGTTTTACGCGTCCGGGTCCTCATGAAAAATGTCACCCAGGAAAAGGTTAAGCTCCACGGAAAGCTCCAGACTCTCGATAAAGGGGAGCTATTGGTGAACTTTGACGGCATTCTGGAGACTGATTGGGAAGGGAAATGGGAGCAGAAGCCCATCATCTATTTTCTGCGGTTCGTCTTTGAACGGTATATCTACAAATATTCCCAGCGAAAGTATGATAACAATGTTGCAGCAGACCTGCAGAGCCTCCACGACACCCTCCATAAAGTCCTGATGAAATACAGGTTACGGCAATCCTCTAAGGAACTCTAAAAGCCAGTATTACATTCCCGCTTGATTTGGTACAAAAGTTTTATATACCTTCTAAAGGTCTCAAACCCCCGCCGGGTTCATGCGAGGGTAACATCACTTCGTGCAGGATGATGTCCTCAGAGCAAAGCCTGGCCAAATGCGCGGGACTTAAGATTTCCGCAGCAATAAGAGCGGAAAGGAACAATAGGATATCCCGTCGGTTAGTCCGTTCGCCGGTCCGAATCCGGCCCCTCGCATTTCTTTCCTGAAAACTTGCCTTATTGGACATTTATTGTCAAATATCTATATCCTAACATCCTATGTTTTTAAATAATATGGCATAAACATCCATTATAGAATAATCCGATGAACACCCCAAATCCACCCGCCGGTTACGATCTCTCGAGGGAAAGAATCGCTATAACTGGCGCCCTTGGCGGTATCGGTTCTGCCATCGCGCAATTCTACATGGACAAGGGTCTTGATGCAGTTCTTCTTGATTGTGATGTGACGAGAATAAAAGGGACAGATGATACCTTAACCAGCCTGATGGAATTTGCCAAACAACATTCTGTCCACGCATGGTATTACTCTATGGATTTAAGGGAACCCAAGAGGATAAGCGCAGTCGTCAAAAATATCGCTGAAGCGTTTGGCTCCGTTCCCCACCTGATCAACGTTGCGGGAAAACCGGATTGGCAAGAGGTGAAAGGAGGGTTTCTCAGTTCAGACTATAGATATATGAGAGAAATGTTTGCTACCAATGTATTAGGGCCGCTGCAGTTTATAAGGGAGATGGCTCCCCTTATTGCTCAGGATAGCCACCAACTTAAAACAATAATCGTTATTTCATCGATAAGCGGCATCCAATGTTGGATGAACCAGGGGGGGTACGGTGCCTCAAAAGGTGCATTAAATGGATTTATCCTGGCTAGTGCAGGTGAATTCGCAGACTATGGGGATAAAAACGGCGGTGTCCCCATCAGAACATTTGCTGTTTTGCCAGGAACTGTCCGGGCCCCTGCAAGCGCTGATGGGAGGAATTACGAAAAGATGGCAGCTGAAACAGCAACGGGGAGGTTAGCCAGCCCGCGGGATGTTGCCTCAACCTGTTATGCTTGCTCGCACTATCTCGTTAACTCGACTGGCCTGCTTGTTCTTGTCGATGGGGGCCAGTCAATACAAAGGAAAAGGCCCGATGAAATTAAGTAGAATTTAACAAATTCCTTTTTTCTTCCAGCATTTGATGTTGCAAATCTTTATAAAGTATCTTTAAACTCAGCTCAGTACGCCTCCGTAGCATAGTAGCTATTGCGTCACCTTGGTATTACCTGTGGTTGTTAAGGCTTAAGCAACAACAAAACAGAATCCAACCAGGTGAAGGTCGCGGATGCAACTTCCGCCGGAGGCTTGTTATCTCCCCCCTCCGGCATTGATAATCCTCCGGAAAATTTACGGATTCTTCCATTATTTTTAGAACTGCCATTAATAAACAGGCATTTTTTCAAATCAGGAATGAAGGGATCGCTTGATTTCCTTGCAGATGATGTTACCCTTGAGGGGATGCCGGAGCCTGAGAGTGTCCCTCAGTTGGGAGAATATCATATTTTCCAGGCTCTGGACGGATCTTCTTCATCACTAAACACCTGCTGGATTGCCAGGGATGGCTCAAACAACTTTTACCACGTGAAGAGATTCTCCGGCCATCCAGAAGCATATTGCTCCGCATCAAAGGCCTTAAAGGTGCTCAGGGGCGAAAATTATCCAAAAACCTTACTGCTCCCGACCCAGCTTGCTGAAAGAGAAAATTTTTTCATAACCCCTTATCTAAGGGGAAAAAACCTTGATGAAAGGATGAAAATCGGCCCTTTCTCATTTCAGGAAACACTTTCTTTCCTCTCGCCCATCGCCCTAGGCCTGGATTTTATTCATGGATTGGGAATGCTCCATCGGGATACTACTCCCAAAAATATATTTCTTGAGGAGGATGGGAATCGCATCATCCCAAGGCTGACTGATTTTGACCTCCTCATACCCATACAGGAATACTGCCATCTTATCCAGGAAACCGAATGGGGAAGAAGATCGATGGCATCCTCCGGGACACCATTGTACATGGCTCCAGAAGTCATCAAATGTTTGCCTGCAGATGGAAAAGCAGATCTCTATGCACTTGCCCTCATCGCATTCCAATGTATTACCGGCCGTCACCCATTTTTTGATAAGAACCCCTATCGGGCCCAATTATTGCACTGCGATGCCCCCGTTCCTGCCGCGTCCCTATATAACACAAAAATTCCATCTGAGATGGATGATGTGTTTTTTACCGCACTGGCAAAATCCCCAGAAGAACGATACCAAACATGCCGCCAGTTTATAGGAGAGCTATTCCGGGCAGGAGGGAACTTCCCCATATCAGCAAATGCAAAGCAACGTGCCAGGATGAGTTCTTCCCTATGGGGTGCCATCTTTAATCTTCATCGGAAATTTGTCAGGAATAAACTGGCAGAAGGAATACTGCCAGGGTATCCGGCAGATAGTTAATTGGGATAAAGGAACGTTATTCTAGGGCTGATATGCAGGTTAAAAGGATAAACATTAAAAATAGCCATAAACCCATCTATCTTTCTGGGCCTGTGGTCTAGTGGCTATGACATCACCTCGACATTGGAGGCTGAATGATAGATATCCATTGAACCGGTGAAGGTCCCCAGTTCGAATCTGGGCGGGCCCATTTTTTTCTCGATAACCCATTCTTTCCCGATTACTAAAGTTTATAAAACCACCTTCACTTATTCTTTAGTTACGGGCCTGTGGTCTAGTGGCTATGACACAACCTTCACACGGTTGAGGTCCCCAGTTCGAACGCTTCGCAAAAAAGCAGGAAAGTCTGGGCGGGCCCATTTATTTTCACATGCCCAACGGCACACCAAACCCCCTCCAGGCTTCTGCCCGCCCGCCCAATCGACCAAATTTCGCTGCGCGGCCTTAATCGCACCAAAAACATTTTATACCCCATTTTTCTTTTCCGATTGATGGAACCGGTGCAGAAGCTTTTCTTCAAACAGGACGCAGTGGCCGTTGCACAAAAGCTCCTTGGGAAAGTTATAACCTGTGATGGCTGCTCGGGAATGATCGTAGAAACAGAGGCATACAAAACAGACCCAGCCTCCCATGCCTACAAAATAACTCCAAGGAGCGAAATCATGCTCAAGACTTATGGCTGTTGGTATATTTACTTTGTCTACGGCATGTACTACTGCCTGAACATCACCACGAACGGATTAGAGGAGCCGGGAGCTGTTTTAATCAGAGCCTTAGAGCCGATGGAAGGCATCGCCAGGATGAAGCAGCGGAGGAACACTGATGACATCACCAACCTGTGCTCAGGCCCCGGAAAATTATGCAGTGCGTTAGCCATCGACAGGACCTTTAATGGCTCAACCATAGCCGGCCAGATGAAGCTGTTCCACTACAAAGATTTCCCAGAACGCCGAATCACGATTTCCACCCGCATCGGCATTAAGGAAAAGAACCCCCTTCCCTGGCGTTTTTTTCTGAAAGGCAACAGATTCGTCAGCAAGGCAAAGCCCTGAGAATTTGTTATCAGCCAAAGCCGGTTAATTCAAAAGAAATCCGACACCCCCCGTCAAAGACGGGGGGATTGCTCGCCCTCCGTTGCGAAGCAACCGGAACGCTGGATTCTCTCCGTGCCGAAGGGACCGGAACGCTACGCCCACTCCTTCGGAGTATCCCGCAGGACAAAATTCCCAAACGGAATTTTGACCCTCCCCCGCCATGGTTGGCTGGAGTTTTTTGAATATTAGGGGAAGGATAGAAGAGCCAAAGAGAAATTGCCTCAGCAATCGGAGATACTGCCCTTAAGCCAAAAGTTTATAAACTTGCAACGGCGTAAAATTACAGGAAGGGTGAACAAATGCGGGAAAAGGACTTTTCAAAATATCTGCTGGTCATTATCATTGTAGCCCTCGCTATATTGGTTTTTCTCCTTATCAAGCCATTTGTGGGGGCGATCCTGGGGAGTTTTGCCCTGACCTACCTGTTTTACCCCGTCTTCCGCTGGATATCGCTCAAAACGGGCCGGGAAAACCTGTCATCGTTCCTCACCTGCGCATTTGTCATCATCCTTCTCTTTGTCCCATTGGGATTCATCCTCAATACCCTGAGCCGTGAAGCCTATGTCGGTTACCTCGTTTCAAAACAAAAGATTGTTGGGATAGAAAATCTTGTTGCTGATTGCCAACAGCAGAATGCCTTATGCTCAACCCTCAATTATTTCAGGGATATCCTAAGCCAGCCTAAAGTGAAGTACCAGATTCAGACCTCTATCGAAAAAGTCACGACCTACATCGTCAGGGAAATTTCAGACCTCGTTTTTTCAATCCCCCACCTCATCCTCAACTTTTTTATCCTCATCTTCCTTACTTTTTACCTCTTTAAAGATGGCAAGCGCCTCATCGCAAAGATTAAGCACGTCCTTCCGCTGCGGCCGTCCTACAAGGACCATCTTTTTAACCGGATTGAAAAAGTCACATACGCAGTGACGTTCGGCTACCTTATCGTTGCTCTCATCCAGGGAGCGGTCGCCGCCATCGGGTTTTTCATCTTCCAGATCTCTTCACCGATCACCTGGGGGGCAGTTGTTGCGTTTCTCGCCCTTATCCCTTTTGTCGGGCCAACACTCATTTGGCTGCCCGCATCCCTTGTCAAGATATTGTCTGGAATGTTAAGCCACAATACAGGGGAGTGGGTTGGCGGCCTCCTCCTTGCTGCCTACGGGCTCCTTATAATCAGCGGGATCGATAACATCCTCAGGCCTAAGATCATCGGGGAAAAGGGAAATATCCATCCTTTTGTTGTCCTTATCGGTGTTCTCGGCGGCCTTCCCGTTTTTGGGCTGGTTGGCATTTTTGCAGGACCACTTGTCCTGGCAATCACGATAACTCTCCTTGAGCTTTATGCAAACGAGCGCGGTGCGAAAGAATGAAACTTTCTGTCAAGGATATGGACATCTCGTCAGGTGATGCCTTGATTGGGATTCTTAATGAGAAAGATGCCAAGCTCATGGATTTCCACCCTGGAGACAGGATAAAGATCGTCAGGGGGAATAGGTCAGAGACGGTCATGTTGAATATCAGTGTTGGAAAACAATCCGTCCCCAAAGGCAGTATCGGCCTTTTTGAAGAGGTCCTCTCCTCCCTCCAGCTCCATCACAAAGATTCTGTTGAGATCCTTCCGGTGCGGAAGCCATTTTCCCTCGAACTCATAAAGAAAAAGCTTGACCGGCTTCCCCTGGCCTGCAGCGAGATCCGGCAGATTGTAAGTGACATTGTCCATAACCGGCTGAGCAGCATCGAATTGACCTATTTTGTCGCCGCCTGTTATATGAATGAGCTGAGCAAGAAGGAAACCCTCTGCCTGACAAGGGAGATGGCGATGCACGGGGACAAATTAAAGCTTTCCGCCTACCCCGTCATGGACAAGCACTGCATCGGCGGCGTTGCAGGCAATAGGACGACGATGATCATCGTTCCCATTCTTGCGGCAGCCGGATTGACTATCCCCAAGACGAGCAGCAGAAGCATCACATCCCCTGCGGGAACGGCCGACACGATGGAAGTGCTCGCGGACGTTTCTCTTAGCTTAAGGCAGGTAAAACAGGTTGTTGAAAAGACGAACGGCTGCATCATTTGGGGCGGGGCTTTGCGCCTGGCTCCTGCCGATGACAAGATCATCAGGGTTGAACGGCCCCTTTCCATCGACGCAGAGTCGCAGCTTCTTGCGTCAGTGATTGCAAAGAAAGCCAGTGTCGGTGCTACTCATGTCCTTATTGACATCCCGTTCGGCTCTGGGTCAAAAGTGCTTAGCAGGAAGAAAGCCCTTCACCTGAAACGCGAGTTTGAAGATATCACCGGGCGGCTGGGGATAAAGACTCACGTCCTCCTTTCCGATGGCTCACAGCCCATAGGGAATGGAATTGGCCCAGCCCTGGAAGCACGGGATGTTTTATGGGTGTTGCGCAACGATGCCCGGGGGCCAGCCGATCTAAGGAAAAAATCTTTAGCGATGGCCGGGATGATGCTTGAGATCGGAGGAAAAGCAAAAAGGGGGCTTGGCTTAAAACTCGCTGAAGAGATTGTCAACAGCGGACAAGCCTACAGGAAGTTTGTGGACATTATAAAAGCGCAGGGAGAAAGGGTTACCAAGCCGGAACAGATAAAGCCTGCAAGATACTCGCTGGACATTAAATCTCCCCGCTCAGGAACTATCACCCATATCCAAAATTCCTCGATTTCAAAGATAGCGAGGGTTGCGGGTGCTCCGGCGGATAAGGCCGCAGGGCTCTTCTTATACCATCACGTTGGAGACAGAATACAGAAAGGGGAGCCTATTTTCACCGTCTATTCAATAAACAAAGAGCGCCTTGCCTTCGTAAAATTTGCAGTTAGAAAACTTGACGGGGTTGTGATAAAGTAATGCCTCGGAGCCTGGCTTCCCAGGACGAACGGTTCTCATCGATTACTCTTTGCTGGAAAACGTTTTCCCTCTTGCTATTATCGTGCAGGCCGGACTTGTTTCCCTCCTCAGATGGATAACCGCTTTCTCGATAACGCTTAAAGGAATCCCTTCTCTTTTGAGGGACTCATGGAACCATGCAATAACCTTTTTGTAATGTGCTTCGACGTCATCCCCTTGAGGTTCAGGCGTAATCCTGCCGGTAACCAAATTAACCTCAATTGCATAGGGCGGCTTGACTGATGAGAACGGGAAACTCCAGGCTCCTGGCTGGACTGCATTGTTTGCAATTCCCCTAAGCTTGCTTAATTTCA
The DNA here is from genome assembly GCA_016188175.1 of Candidatus Woesearchaeota archaeon. Taxonomy (GTDB): domain Archaea; phylum Nanobdellota; class Nanobdellia; order Woesearchaeales; family JACPBV01; genus JACPII01. The sequence continues at coordinate 8,760 of JACPII010000100.1, forward strand.
TATGCCCCCCCTTATAACCAAGACACACAATCACGCCGTCGCTCGGATTTGAACCGAGATATCCTTTCGGAAATCAGCTCTCAAGGCTGACGCAGTACCAGGTTGTGCCACGACGGCAATAGCCAAAGGCTTTGCATAGAGATATATAAAAGTTTGGAGGGGGGGCTTAGTAGAAAAGGTGGTTAGCGGCATAAGGTCAAATCCCTTAATTGATAAGGAGATAGCTGACAAGGGGGAAGTCCAATTTCGAATGCAAAGCATTCGCAAATTTGATACGAACCGAAGTTCGAACCACTTACGGGGAATGTCAGCCTTCAAGGCCAGTTTTCAGGGATTTGAAGCTGCTAACCCGAGCCCGGAGGGCGAGTTTTCTACTAAGCCGAGGAGGGAAAAATGCGAACGTAAAAGCCGCTGAGTGGTACGAAAAAACATATGGTGTTTTTGTACCCCCCTCACCCTTTAAAAACCTTTTCTTTGACCGAAACGTTTATAAAGAGGTTCATGTTCCCCTATATAAATTTAATGTGACCTTTCGACGCTAACCAACAATGGCACAAAAGGATCTGGTAAAAAAATGCCCTGAATGCCAGGGCATCAACCTTTCCTGGAACAGGGATAAGGGCGAGATTTCTTGCAAGGATTGCGGCCTCGTCATCGAAGACAAGATGGTGGATTTCACCCAGGAATGGCGTGAATTTGATTCTGAAGACGGCGAATCCAGAAGAAGGACGGGAGCGCCCATGACCTATACCCAGTTCGACCAGGGTTTGGGGACTGAGGTCGGGCAAAAAGGCGATCTGTTCAAGCTTGAGGGGAAAGAGCGCAATAAATTCTTCCGCCTGCGAAAATGGCAGTACCGCATTTCAACAGCGATCGAACGGAACCTAAAGCTGGCCCTTGCAGAGCTTATCAGGGTTTCTTCCTATCTTAAGCTCCCTCGCTCTGTCGAAGAGGAAGCAGCCAGGATTTACACCCTTGCAGTCCAGCGGGGCCTTGTCCGCGGCCGCTCGATGGAATCCGTCGTTGCAGGGGCCCTCTATGCAGCCTGTAGAAGGCATGATGTTCCAAGGACGTTGGATGAATTAAGCGAAGCTTCCGGCATCGAAAAGAAGGAGATTGGGAGGACCTACCGTTTCGTTACAAGGGAGCTTGGCATTACCATCCTTCCCAGCAATCCTGCCGATTATATTGCACGGTTCGCTTCCGCCCTAAAACTGAGCGCAGAGACCCAGAGCAAGAGTGTTGAAATTCTTGAAAGGGCGCAAAAGTCCGAACTAACCTCAGGAAGGGGCCCAACAGGCATTGCAGCAGCCGCCCTCTATGTCGCTGCACTGATGCACGGCGAAAAACGGACCCAGCGCGAAGTTGCAGACGTAGCTGGAGTGACCGAAGTCACCATCCGAAACCGCTACAAAGAGCTTCTTGATGAGTTGGAGTTGGAGAAAGAGATCAAGAAGACAAAGAAAAGGAAGAAATGATTTTATCAAAGTTTTTTCTGTCTCCCTTTTTGTGGTAAGCCTTTGCCGATGAAATAATCCCCTTCCGGGTAAACCTGAGTCCAATGCCTTTCAAGAGCCGATGGATCAGATTTGATAGGAGGTAACTGGTAAATTGGGTAACATTCCCCGGCTTTTCGGTGTAATGGCACCTTTCAAAATCAATCAAAACAGGCCTCTTCGTCCTTCGTCCGATGATAATATGTTTTTGAGGATGGCTCATCTCCTCTTTATTGATTCCCAATTTGTCCAATGTATAACATTGGGAAAATATATCTGCAATCATCCGGGATACCTTTGATTTGTCTTTTCTCCCGCACCTTTCCAAAAACTGAGGAAAAAACACGCCATCAACGTAAGCATAACCAAAATAAGAAAACTTCCGTTTGTCCCAAAAAAGCAATTTCGGCCCGATGCCCTCTTCATTAAGGATTTTCAGGAACCTGATTTCATTCTCTATCCTCCCCAATGCCTCGCTCTCAGGCCTTTTGCTCTTGATGACAATCTTTCTGCCTTTGAAGATTCCTGTGTAAAGGTTACCGCGCTTCCCGTGGGTGAAATAGGCAATATGGGAAACGCCTTTGACCCTCATCGCTTTTCCACCCGCCGCATCCCCTTAGGGATTTTCTGCACGTTGTACACAATGATATCCTCAAACGAGATATGCTCCCTTGCCAGTTCCTTGAAACTCCAGTGGTTCCTCATGAGGAACATATCGAGCTTTTCCTTTCCTGTCAAAGAAGAGAATACGATAAGGACAGTTCCCTGCGGGCGCAGGAAGGGCTCCGTCTCGTGAAAAAACCTGCAGATAAGCTCATACCCTTCTTTTCCGCCATCAAGAGCGATATCGGGATATTTCTCGTCAGTTGGCAGGTACGGCGGATTGAAAAAGATAACATCAAACTTGACGTCTTTGTAGGGAACATAATTCCTGAACAGGCTGAACAGGTTTGATTGCGCAAACACTAATTTTTTGTGTTGGTAGGACCTGATGCAATGCACGATCGCTTCCTCGTTGATGTCAACCCCAAACACCTTCACCGCTCGCTTGCATTGCGCTGCCTCATTCGCCAATATTCCTGACCCTGTGCCCATATCCAGCACATAGCCCTTCGCAAACTTCTTGACAAACTTCTGCAAAAGAAAAGAATCTTCGCGGGGTTCGTAGATGTCCATAAAGCAGGATGACCGCCCCATTATTTAAATAAGTATAGCCCCTTCGCGTTTATTATCATTCTCAGGCGTTAGATTCTGCTTTTACTGCCCCACACCCTAGCCCCTTCCAGGAAGGTCAATCTATTTTTTTGGAAGTCTATTTTTTGCGGCAATACACATGTGCTGCCCACGAGCGTCCCGGCACATTAGTTTTCATACATCATTGCTGACGATAGAAATGTTGCATAATCAAGTTGCCAGAGTACCAGGGGGAACACTTCTGAGAAAACCCTTAAACTTCCCTTAGGTAACCCCAGGTATGCAATCGGTCAGAATCCTCAAACCACCGCTCCCCGATATCGTCACGATAATACATGTGGGGAACGATAATGTTCTTGACCCTGTTGTAGGCCTGGTTTTGCGCCATCCGCATCGTTGTTCCTGTCCCGCAGACGACCATTACCGCCCCGACGGTGCCTGTAACGACCCATTCCCCATCAACCAGCTTGACATCCTCGATGTGGATTCCCTCAAGCGTCGGTTTCTTGAAGAATATGACAGAATCTTTCGATTGGACCTCGAATGTCTCTTTGTCGATGAAAGGGAACGGTGGCACAACAATCCTCACCCCTATCTGAAAGCCGCTCTTCGTCTTCAGCTTTGTCCCGTTCCCATGGGCAATCTCATAAAGAAACTCTCCAATGGGGGTGATCATCCCTTCCTGCTGGATGCTGATGGTGGGATACCCAAAGCGGCAGGTGAATTCGAGGGGATAGATGCCATTGCTGTTCACGATGCAGTTGATGTCGATATACCCGACATAACCCTCTTCTTTTAATTTTGGCTCCATTTTCTTGAGGGTTTGGTTAAATATCTTGTTCGGCCCCGACCAGAACATCGGAGTTCCCATCTCACCCGTCTGAGGCCCCAAATTTCCGGGAAACAGCTTCTTGTGCTCAAAATTGACGTTTATAGGATACACGAACTCTTTTCCGTTAAAGAATGCGCCGACGGCAACCTCTACCCCGCTGATCCTTTTCTGGAGCTGGAACGTAGTAAATTTCTTTGCCCATGCTTTCTTGTAGTCTTCAAGGACCTGGACCATATCTTTTCCGTCTTCTTCTTCACCTATAAACAGCAGCCCTTTGTTGTTGCCGGCCTGGCCGCATGGCTTCAGCACATACCTTCCGGGGCTTTCTTTCACGAAGGAGATCGCTTCATCAAATGAGGAGAAGTCTTTATAGGGGATGATCGTCACGCCGACTTTCTTGAGCTCTTCCTGGCCGAACGCGCGGTCATCCTCCAGCATATCCGTATACGGAGTTCCTCCGATGACGAACTTTCCCGCATCCCGGAGCTTTTTCGCCTTTTCTCCCTGCCCAAGAACATCATCGAAGACTATCACGTCGGCCCACTCAACTTCTTTCTCCCAGTTGTCAACTTTTTCGACGAAGCCGTCCGCTACTTCTTTCTCTTCAGCATGGTCGATAAAATATTTTACCTTGTGGCCTTCCTTAGAAACATGCCAGGCGATATCACCGATCAAGGCATCGATCGAGACAAACAAAAATTTTTTTGGTTCCATTGATGTTAAAGAGCTATTTTCCTAATGTTTTTTGAAATTCACTGGGTTTTTTGTGTTATTTATGCACAAATTCGTTACTCATTTATAAATTTTTTTCATTTTGGGCGGCCAACACAACAAAATCATGGAAATTATGGCGTTTCGAATGGAAAAAAAGAACAAATAATTTACTGCACCACGCCATGAATCGGATAAAGATGCCGAATGAAAATAATTTATGCCGCAGTTGGTGTGCCTATCCGCCGAAAAGATTAGAAAAAGATTTAAACAAGCATGCACCTATGATTCCCATGCTCACCCTCAAGGATATTTCCGCCGAAAAAATAAGGGATGGCGGGCTTAGGGAAGAGCTTCCCGAATTGTACAAGCTGCAGGAAGTTGTCCAGCAGAACCACTGGCACAAAGGAACGACGGTTTTTGCCCATTCCCTTGCCGTCATGAAAAGAGTGCAGGAAATAACGGAACAGCTTCCTCAACATTTCATCGGTCAAATGGGGGAGAGCCTGGGAAACTATTCTTGGGATGATATCCTCAAGCTTGCCGCTCTGCTCCATGATATCGGGAAGCCTGAATCATTTGCCCCGTTCGGTGACGAGACAAAATTCCCAGGGCATGAGGCGATAGGTGCAGAAAAAGCCGGAAGCATAATCAGCCGGTTTGGCCTCAATGGGCAGGAAGAAGAGATTGTCGTTGAGCTTATCAGGCGCCATGGAGATATTCACCTTATCATGAGCCCCGAAAATCTCTCCCGTGAACAACAGCTTGCAGCCCTTCGGGAACAATCGCCCCATATGGGGCTGTGCCTCCTTCTTATCGGGTTGGCAGATACTTTGGGGAGCGATTTAGAAACGCTGCATCCTGAGGAATTCAGGAGCCGGATTGCATTTTACCGCCAGGAATTAGGGCTTCCCTGAAGTGACCCTAACACGACGGGCAGATACACCGTATCCGCAACGATAAACGCAGAAAACGATTCCAGGTTTTTTTGCAGGAACGGGCTGTGGGGCTGTTCTTTGAGCATATCAGCCCCCTCATTCACTAAATTAAATGATGGCAGGACAATAATGGTCTTTCTTCCCCATGTTCCCTTGAGGAAACATTTGAACACCTCCGTCCTGATCCCATCGTGGATGCTCACAGCCGGATGCTCATGGCCGATGATGATAGTTTTAGCTTTTTTTAGGAGCTGTTTATCGGGAATTTTGTCCCCATGAGCGATGAGCACACTATCCCTTTCCACAGCCTCAACAATCCTGACATTGCGCTTTTGTGCAATCGGGCCGATGATCGTATCGTGGTTTCCTTTCGCTATAACGATGGAGGAAGCCTTTGTTTCAAAAAAATCAAGAAGCCGTAAGGTATTCCGCCATTCCTGCTCCGAGATTGTTCCAAACTCATGCTTTAAGTCGCCTGCAATGATGATTTCATTGAGGGTTCCCTTTCCGTGAACTTTATTGATAGACTCAAAAATCTTTTCCAGCCTGTCCAGGATCAATTGAAACGGGGCTCTCGGGATAAGGGTTCCCAGCTTGTTTAAAGCCTCCTCATACCCGATGTGGAAGTCTGATACGATCAGGGAGTTCATCGACTTGATATAAAGAGAAAGATCGTGGATAAAAATGCCCGTGGTGATTTCCATAACATCAGGAGAATGATAATTCTTTATAATCTTTTACAATGGATAATTGTTGTATGGCTTTCACCGGTTTCTTTCCCATCACTCATACTCAATCGTCGCTGGCGGCTTCTGGGTGACATCGTAAACCACGCGGTTAACACCCCTTACCTCATTGACGATGCGGTTGCTGATCCTCTCTAAAAGCTCAGGGGGCAGCCTTGCCCAGTCAGCAGTCATCGCATCAACGCTGGTAACCGCCCGGAGGGCGATGATGTAATCGTAACTTCTCGCATCTCCCATAACCCCCACGGCACGCACGCTCAGCAGCGCAGCTAGGGCCTGCCAGACTTTGTGATAATAGCCCGATTTCTTCAATTCCTCGATAAAGATGGCATCGGCTTCCTTCAAGATGTTGATTTTCTCTTTGGTCACATCTCCCAATATCCTGATTGCAAGCCCGGGCCCGGGAAACGGATGCCGGGATATCATATCATGAGGTATCCCCAGGTCATGGCCTAGCTTGCGCACATCATCCTTATAGAGGTCTTTCAAAGGCTCCAAAACCTTCAGCTTCATCTTCTCCGGCAGGGTGACATTATGATGGCTTTTTATCTTCGATGCCTTATTCGTCGGCTGTGCAGACTCGATCCTGTCGGGGTAGATGGTCCCCTGGCCAAGGAAGCGGATATCGGGATATTTCTTTTCCAGCTCTTTCGCTTTCTGCTCAAACACCTTGATGTAGGCATGGGCGATAATCTTTCTTTTTCTCTCGGGATCAGCGATACCCTTCAGCCTGCTTAAAAATAATGCCGAAGCTTCAACCATATGGAAGTGATGGAAATGAAGCCGTTGGAAAAACTGCTTGACCTCCTCTGCCTCTCTCTTCCTGATGAGCCCCGTATCGATGAAAACGCAATGGAGCCTTTCCCCAATCGCCGAGTGGATCAAGGTCGCTGCAACGGTCGAGTCAACCCCGCCGGACGTTCCCATGATGACAGAACTGCCACCAACAATTTCCTTAACCTCAAGGATGAGCTTGTGGGAAAGGCCTTCCAGGGAGAAATCCTTTTTCGCATGGCAGATGCCAAAGACAAAATTCTTGAGTATCTGTGATCCGTGGATGGTGTGCATCACTTCAGGATGAAATTGAACGCCAAAAAGCTTCATTTTTTGGTTTTCAACACCTGTATAGGGGCAGCTTGCAGTTTTCGCCAGGACGGTGAACCCATGGGGAAGGGATGTTATCTGGTCTCCATGAGACATCCAAACCTGTTCCTTTGCCCCCAATCCAGAAAACAATTGTCCGTGAGCAAGGACATCGATCGGCTGTTTTCCAAATTCTTTTATCTGCCTTGGCAGCACCATGCCGTATTTCTTGCCTATAAGCTGGTGGCCGTAGCAGATGCCCAGGATGGGCTTTCCTTGTGAAAAAATCCTGTCGTCAGGAAAAGGCGCATCCTTTTCATAGACTGATGACGGCCCCCCGGAAAGGATTATTCCGGCAGGGTCCTTTTGGACAATCTCCTTGAGGGGGGCGTCGCAGGGAAGTATTTCTGCAAAGACGCCAAAAGACCTGATGCGTTTTGCTATCAGGTGGCATGTCTGGCCCCCAAAATTTAGGACGACGATCATCGTGACGGTTGTAGATGTTTATTGCCCCTTAATGCTTCCCGCGGAAAAATTCCTGTTTTCTCAAGAGAGGAAACTATCATTAAGTGCATATCAAATCTAATTTTCCCCACGAGGCAGCCTGCTTTATCTCGATGGCGATCCTCTCCCCATAGCTGACCGGCTCCCCATACAGGTAGGTAGTGTAAGGTGTTGCCGCTATTCCGGGGCTGCCGGGTATCCTTAGCGAGACATCAAAGATGACGATATCTTCTTTTCCTTCTTCCGCAACGATCGCTCCTTGCAGCGCAAAAGGCCCGATAATCCCGGGAGGATATTCTTTTTTGCATGCTGCAACAAATTTCTCGCCCATCTCAAAAATTTTCTCCAGGAGGCTTTCCTTCACGGTAACCGCAACATGGCCGGTCTCGATGAGCTTTGGCCTTTTGTATTTTAACACTTCAAGCTGGACATCGGCAGGAAGCCGGAGAAACCCGTCAAGGTCTGTCTGTCTCCGCATGTCCGTCCCCATCAGCTCCAGCTCTCCGTTTAGGGTTGAATAGAAGAAATTAAAGTTCACGTGGGCCCCGACAACATATTCTTCAATGACTGCCTTGGTCAGGCTCTCTTTTGCAATCTGCCCTTTCCTGAGCATCTCCTCTGTCTTTTGCTTAAACTCAGCTTCGCTGCTGCAAAAGAAAAATGCGCGCTCATAGCCGCGTTTTGCCTCATTGACCTTGACGATGGCAAGCCCCTTGATGTCTTTCGGGCTCTTGAAAATTTTCGGCATCCTGATGCCTGCTTTGTGGAGGAGGTAATACTGGTTTTTGGGATTATCCCGCTCCTCTAATTTCACCATTGCCCTGCTTCCCAGGATAGGGACATAAAACTTTTTTTCTATCTGCCCAAAATCGCAGTAGACCCAAAAATACCGGTTATGGACAAAGACCGTGTTCAATTCCCTGAGCTTCTCCTGGACATCTTTCTTGACGATATCTTTGAACCGGTCAACCACGATGACCTCATCGACGCATCCTTTGCCTTCCCTGTTGAAGAAATACTGGCTGTAGGTCTTCTCCCTCCCCTTTTGGCAGACGGCAACCGTCCTAAGGCCCTGTTTTTTTGCACCCCTGCACACATCAAGCGCAGAGTGGCCGCCGAGGACACCGACCGTCAGCTGGGACGTATCATAGCCTTCCAGTATCTTTCCGACATTAGGCTTTCCCCACCAGAGCATCAGCCAAGCACCTCCTTCAGCCGATTCTGTTCAATCGCAATCTTGATCTCCCTCGCTATCCTTCTCCCCGTCGACATGGGCTCAGGATACCGGATCCACGTGTAGGGGCTCCCATGTATATAAGGATTAGTCCCAGCCACTATCCTTGCCGAGATTTCAAAGACATATATCTCCTCTTCAGGCGTTAGGACGCATTCCAGGCAAAAAGGGCCCCATAATCCTTTAGGGACGATTTTTTTGCTTTCCCTTACCACATCTTCTCCCATCTCGATAAACCGGGGCAGGAATGATTCACGGACAACAACGGGGATGTTCCCAACGATGACATAGCTTGGATCAACTTTCTCCTGAGGCAGCACCATCTGGTCCCTTGCGGTTATCCTGCCGATGCCATCAACATTGCTCTCATAGCGCTTGTCAAAACCCATTATCTCAGTTTCCCCGGTCAACGGAGAATGGAAATAGTGGGCATACATATGGACGCCAAGGATGTATTCCTGGATGACATACCCCTTGCCCGGATGGGCTTTTATCTTTTTATAGAAATCTTTTGGGTTCTTTGCAAGGAAGTACCCTTTTCCCCCGCCCGCCCCGTGGAATTTGACGATAACGGCGCGGTCAATGTCTTCGGGCTTTGCGAAAACCTTCGGAAGCTTTAACCCGGCCTTCGTGAGCCATACCTTCTCTTTGTCCCGGTTCGACTCCCACTCGAGGATTTTCTTGCAGCCAAAATAAGGCAGGCTGAGCTTCTCCATCTTCTCATGCCCGATATATTGGACAAAAGAAGCATGGGGGATGATGATAGCTTTCTTTTCCTTCAGCTGTTTTTCCAGCTTGAAAAGGTCAGTGTATTCCTGGACGATTAAAATTTCATCGGCAACCTTGAATTGCCTGTAGGGCTTATCCTTCCCCTTTTTGCATATGGCGATGGTCGGGAACCCTTCGTCATGCGCGCCTTTCAATATCTGTAATGCAGAATGAGATCCCAGAGTGGCAATCCTCCACTCGCCTTTGGCTACCACCATAGAAAAAGGGAGTGGATATTATTTATAAATCTTTTGGAAAGTGAGTTTTTACCACATATTTCACCACTTTTTGATGATGACAAAACCGAAAGGTTTAAATAGTTGGGCA
>JACPII010000105.1 GCA_016188175.1 Candidatus Woesearchaeota archaeon
AAAAGCACCGTAGATTAAACCGGCCAGAGCCAAAAATGCCAAAAAGGATACAATAGAAAGAACCCTCTGTTTTCTCAAAAAACTCAAACTAATCACCCCCAATAAATACTTTTCAGGTTGGATATAAATAAGTTTCTAACTATTTTTGAGTAATAAAAAAGAGAGAGAAAAACACCATTGCAAAAAATTCCTCGGCCAATAATTCACCTATTTGCCACAATCTCAACAACATCGCCCTGTTTCAGCAGATGCTCTTTGCCGACGGTCTTCTTCGTTTTCACATCGATGGCGCGGATGAAGTTTTTTCCAAAATCGGTGTGCAGCCGGAACGCGAAATCAAGCGCCGTCGCCTGGGAAGGCATCAGATAACAATCCGGCAGTCTTCTCCCATATTGGTCTTCCAGCTTGTTAACCCCTCCGGGAAAGATAGCGGCACAATTGAGAATTTCGAAGACAGCCTTATCAAGGACTTCCTGTACTCCCGAAGAGCCAAACGCAGAAAGGATAGTATCGTTGATAAATGCCAGCGCCTGCTTCTGTTTTTCGGATAGTTTTTCTGCATGAACAGTCTCAAAATGATTCTCCCCGGGGATGTAATTTATCAGGTTGCCTTTTGCCGCTTCCCGCAGCGCCAATTCTGCTTCAGCGCTGCAGGGCACCATCAGCCGGCCAGGAAACTGCTTTTGGATTCTCAGGAAGTTTTCCTTTGCGCCCGGAACATCGATCTTGTTGCATGCAAGGATCATAGGCTTTGTCTTTTTCCGGAGGGCAGATGCAATCATTAAAAGGTCATCCTCAGACCAGCGCTCAATCTCCCCTTCGGGAAGCCCAAGGGAAGTTATCGTTTCTTTTGCAAGCTCTTCCGAAACCCCCAATCCAGAAAGATGAGATGATAGTGCCCTGTACACCTGCGCTTTCGTCTGCTGGACAGTCCTTGAAAACTTTTCCCAGCCTTTGGTTAACAGCCGAAGATACCAGAAATCAAGCTCTTCCTCCAAAAAAAGGATATCTTTTGCAGGATCATACCCTCCCGGCTCGATCGGCTCCCCTTTATCATTCACGGAACCAGAGATATCGACAACATGGATCAGCACATCTGCCTGGCGCAGATCATCAAGGAATTGGTTGCCCATCCCCTTTCCCTCGTGGGCCCCAGGGACGAGCCCTGCGACATCCAACAGCTGCACAGGAACAAAGCGGTTGTGCTCAAGGCAGAATCCTTCCCGCGGGTTGCATTGGGTGTTGAAGAATTTGTCCGCGCAGGGAACCTTCACATACCCGACGCCGCTGTTCGGCTTGATGGTAGCGAAAGGATAGTTCGCAATGAGCACCTCAGCAAGGGTTGCAGCCTTAAAGAACGTGCTTTTGCCGACATTTGCCTTCCCAACGACACCGATGAGCATAGAGGCAAAAATTAGGCTGAATTTATAAAATTACCCCTGTTCCGAATGAAACTCCCCATCTGTATGTAAAAAATGGAGAATTGCGTTGATTAGGTAAAAAGGTGATGGTTTGAATTATCACCACATCAGACGCAATTCGAGTATTATAGCAAATCACACTAATCTTTTTTGGAATTTATTGAAATGTGATTTGCTATATTGGAAATAAAGGTATAAATATTTAGGTTATTTCCTATAGATAATTGCGACAAATTTAACTATAGCAAGGGACTTTAATAATCGTAACTTTGGTTACCCGAAAAAAAGTCACTTGCTTATTAGGAAAGGACATTACTTTAGTTTGAAAACATACGAAAATTAATGTCCTTTCCTATAAATATCGCAAGTATCTATACCTGCTCCCCAACCCTATTTCCCGGAAGAAAACCAGCTCAAACATCCCCATAACATTTATATAAAGCACAAGGGCTCTAGCCATCATGGACATTCCAAAGAATTACGACCCGAAAGAATCCGAGCCAAAGTGGCAGAACTATTGGATAGAGCATGGAATCTACAAGTTTAACCCTGATTCAGATGCCGAAGTGTATAGTGTTGATACGCCCCCTCCCACCGTCTCAGGGAAGATGCATATCGGCCATTCCTTCTCATTCAGCCAGCAGGATTTTATCGTCCGCTACAAGCGCATGAAAGGGTTCAATATCTTCTGCCCGTTCGGGACTGATGACAACGGATTAGCGACGGAAAGATTGATTGAAAAGCTGAAAAATGTCAAAGCCCGGGATATGTCCCGGGAAGCATTCGTTAAGCTCTGCGAGGAAACCCTTGCAACAGAGCTTCGGCCATCCTACCTTGCTGACTGGAAGCGCATCGGGATGTCCTGCGACTGGGATATCTTTTACACTACCATCGACAAGCACTGCCAAAGAATTTCCCAATGGTCATTCATCGAGCTTTTTAAGCAGGGTAGGGCGTATCGAAAAGAGGCTCCAGCGATGTGGTGCCCGGAATGCCAGACAGGAATTTCTCAGGTAGAGTGCCAGGATAAGATCCTGGATTCCCATTTCAATGATATTATTTTTATGGTCGGAGATGAAAAGCTCCTCATTGCAACAACAAGGCCGGAATTATTGCCGGCATGCGTCGCCGTCTTCTACCACCCGGACGACAAGAGGTACCAGAGATTCAAGGGAAAGAGAGCAAAAGTCCCTTTGTTCAACCAGGAAGTCCACATCATGCCTGACGAGCGTGCAGACCCTGAAAAAGGGACTGGGATCGTCATGTGCTGCACCTTTGGCGACCAGACTGACATGGAATGGCAGAAAGCCCACAGCCTCCCCATTATTGAAGCGATTTCAAAGGACGGAAAAATGACGAAGGCCGCAGGAAAATATGATGGATTTCCGATCAAAAAAGCGCGGAAAAATATTCTTGAAGATTTAACCGCCGCAGGCCTATGCGTCGGCCAAAAGCCGATCAAGCACGCAGTCAATGTCCATGACCGGTGCGGAACCGAGATTGAGTTTCTGACGACAAAGCAGTGGTTCATCAAATACCTCGACCTTAAAAAAGAGATGCTGGAATGGGGCAGCAGGCTGAACTGGTATCCGGAGCACATGAAAGTGAGATACGAGCATTGGGTGAAAGGATTGCAGTGGGACTGGCTTATCTCAAGGCAGCGATATTTTGGTGTCCCTTTTCCGGTTTGGTATTGCAGGGCCTGCGGCATTCCGCTGCTTGCAGGCGAGGAAACGCTTCCTGTTGACCCCCTGAAAGACAAAGCCCCATTAAGGGAATGCCCCAAATGCCGGTCGAAAGATATCATCCCCGAAAAGGATGTTCTGGACACCTGGGCAACATCCTCATTGACGCCCCAGCTTTCAACATGGCTGTACAAGGACAAGCCCATCTTCAAAAAATTGTATCCGATGTCCTTAAGGCCTCAAGCCCACGATATTATCACCTTCTGGCTGTTTAACACAGTCGTTAAGTCCCAATTGCACCATAAAAAGAACCCATGGAAGGATGTCATCATTTCCGGCCACGCCCTTGATACCCTCGGAAAGAAGATGTCAAAGTCAAAAGGGAATGTCGTTGAGCCGCAGAAGGCGATTGAGCAATACAGCGCCGACGCCCTGAGATTTTGGGCCGCAACCTCAAGGCTTGGCGAAGACCTGCCCTACATGGAAAAAGACCTCGTTACAGGCCAAAAATTTGTTACCAAGCTATGGAACGCTTCCAAGTTTGCGATCATGCACCTCGAGGATTACACTGGAGAAAAGCCCGGCCGCCTTGAAGAGGTTGATAAGTGGCTGTTATCCAGATTGAGCGCTGTCATCAAGGAATCCACGGCATCGTTTGAATCATATGAGTATTACCAGACCAAGATGCTCGTCGAGAATTTCTTCTGGCACGATTTCTGTGACAATTATCTGGAGATTGTTAAAGACAGGCTGTATAACCCGGAAAAGAGGGGAAAAGAAGCCCGAGCCAGCGCCCAATATGCACTCTACCAGGGATCCCTTGCGCTGTTAAAGATGATGGCCCCCATTATGCCGCATATCACCGAGGAGATTTTCCACCTCTATTTTGCAGGCCACGAAAAAGCAATAAGCGGAAAGGCAAAAAGCATCCACATCTCAAGATGGCCTGATCCATTTTTTCACGACAAGAATGCCGAAGAGCTGGGGAACCTCGCCGTGTTCGCCCTCCAGAAGGCAAGGAAGGCAAAAGCCGAAAAGAACCTTTCCCTGAAAGCCCCCATCAAGATGATGGTATTGAAAGGAAAGCCTGACGCCAAAGATTTTGAAAAGGTGAAGGACGACCTCATCAATGCCGCTTTTATTGAAGAGTTGAAGTATTCCCAGCTGCCAAAGGACTCAAAAATAGATTTTGAAGCGGATGTCGTGTTGTAGATTATAAGGCTAGTGTCCTGACACGTTAGTTTTCATACATAATTGCTGACGATAGAAATGTTGCATAATTATAGCAAATCACTTTAATAATCGTAACTTTGTTTACAGCGAAAAGTGATTTGCTTACAAAGAAATGCCTTGCATTTCTTGTACCAAAAATTGCATTGCAATTTTTTCGTATTAGGAAATAACCTTACAATCATTTTAAAACATACGAAAATTAAGGTTATTTCCTATAAGTTGCCAGAGTACCAGGGAAAGGAAGCGATTGCATAAAAGCGCCCCCGTTAGGAAGATTTATCAATACTGGCAAAATTTCTTTGCCCAAGAACAGAGATGGAAACGCGCTTCTATCAACCGGGAGGTGTATATTATGGGTTTCTTGCAGTGTTTTCACCATTCTCTCTCGCGGAAGCGCTTAATGCTCCCGGACATCCCATTGATCCGGTTCTCCGGCAATATTTCCAACCACATCATCCAACCATCCGTGAAGGTGACTCGCACCACCAACGTCCAGAAAGAAAAGGTTCCCTACACCCTAACAGCCACCAGGGGAATCAGAGAGTCATGCCACACCCAAACAAGATCTTGCCAAGCCGCCCATCAGTCAGGATCCGTTGAACACCTTCTGCAGTATTTGTTTAGCACCACTGACAAATTCATCGGAATTTCTTGTGCCTCGCTCGCTACCGCTCGGAGGTTCTGAGAAATTCAGCGTAATTTCTGGAACCTCCTCACTTCGTTCGGAGGCCTCGAAATCCAAGACGATACACCGCAGGCGCTGCGTCCCCGTAAGGGTGAGTGTAGTGTTCCGGTTGCTTCGCAACGGAGAGAATCCAGCGTTCCTGTCCCTTCGGGAAGGAGAGAATCCAGCGTTCCGGTTGCTTCGCAACGGAGGGCGGCCCCCGCAACGCGCTCGCCGTCGGTAGATGAATGGATTTCGACTTTAGGGTTCTAAACAAATACCTTCTGCCAATTCATCCACACATGGTTCATGACCTCAACCAGTTCCATCTTCTTGATTCCAGCAATTTTCTTGTAGCTCTCGACGACAAACGCAGGCTCATTCCTCCCGTCCATCGTTTCGCGGAACGGTGAAAGGTAGGGCGCATCAGTTTCGCAAAAAAGCTGCCCAAGGGGGACATGCTCCGCCATCCACTGGAAATTTTGCGCCCTGACGATGTTCGTCGGTATGGAAAAGCAATAGCCGGCGTCAATGCCTCTTTTGACGGCATTTTTCTTTCCCGAGAAACAATGAAGAAGCACTTTTTTTATTGAGGAAGAGCCAAGCATATCCAGCACCTCCTGCTCTGCCCTCCGGGAATGGACGATAAGAGGTTTTCCGACCCTTTTTGCTAATGATATCATCTTGTCAAAAACAGCCTTCTGCTCAGGAAGGTGTTCCTTATCCAGCCCATCAAGGCCGCATTCACCTACCGCCGCGATCGCGCCCCTGTTTTTTTCGATAAACTGTATTTCCTCATCAACATCAAAAACGTTCGGCTGTAAGGGATAAGCCCCCGTATCAATGTCTTTCTGCAGGGCGTGGATGGGATAGATGCCCAGGGCAGCCTTGACGAGGGAGTATTTCTTTGCGAGCTCTAAAGTGCTCCTGTTTGTCTCAGGATTGATTCCGTTGGAAAGAACCGCTTTTATTCCAGCTTGTTTTGCCCGTTCCATAACCGCATCCCGGTCATTGTTGAAATGGAGATGGTCAAGATGGCAGTGGATGTCGATAAAGAGCCCCATAACAAGCAAATATTCCACAATGTTTAAAAAGATATAGCCATCTTTCTATGGTATGGATACCGTCAGGGTGTCAGGCGTTTAATCTAACATTCTTCTTTAGAGGCGATAGCTATGCTGCTCTCAAAAGTCACCAGGCAAAATGGAGATTTATTCTTCGCAGGCTGCAATCTGAAGAGTCTCAAAACGCCCCGTTTTGTTTATAGGAAAAGGACATTCCAGGAACAGATGGGAGCGCTGCGCTCACAATTTGGTGCGATAATGCCTTTGGAAATCTATTATTCAGTTAAGGCAAACCCGCACCCGGAAATCGTTAAGGCCCTCGCCCGGGCGGGAAGCTCTTTTCTGGCATACCACCCCAGGCATCTCAGGACACTCAAAACCCTTGCCATCCCGGCCTCAAGGGTGCTGTATTTTGGCCCAACCCTCTCTGGACAGGAGGTCCGCAGCGCCCTCAAGGAAGGTATCTCCCAGTTTATCGTCGATAGTGAACAGCAGCTTGGGTTGATTTCCGCCGCAAAGCCAGCCCCACCACTTTCTATCCTTGTCAGGATAAAACCAGACGAGCAAAAGCATAAAGGTGTGCTCTATCAGGAACGCCCCTCTTTTGGAGTTTCTCCAAAAAAAGCGCTTTCCATCCTCCTAACGTGTGCAAAGCTGCCTTTTGTAAAAAAAATAGGGATCCATCTCCACACCGCGACCCAGAACACCGACGCAGCAGGCTGGCTGGCAGAGTTACAAAGGATAGAACCGGTCATGGTCCGCCTCAAAAAAAAGAACATCCACCTAGATTATCTGGACTTGGGTGGAGGTTTTCCCATCCCCTATGCAAACAACAAAGCGGTTTCCATTGAAACGCTGGGAAAAATAATCAAAAAGCCATTAAAGAGGTTCCATGGATTATTCCCAAAAATGAGGCTCATCCTCGAGCCGGGGCGGTTTCTTGTCGGGCCAGCCGGAATATTGGTCAGCCGTGTCATCCAAGTGAGGGAGCAGGGAAAAATAAGGAGCCTGACAGTCGATTCCTC
>JACPII010000098.1 GCA_016188175.1 Candidatus Woesearchaeota archaeon
AGTTTCCTAGTTGCGCTCGCTTCGCTCGGCAACAGTCTGTGACTGGTGGCTGAAAGCCCTTTGTGTCATCGCAGGTGAAAAATTTCTGAGCACTAAGAACCACCCGTCAATGGGGGTTATCGTTGAACGCAATGAATCCCAACCGTCTATGACTCGTGGTTCTTTAGTTCGAGGAAAACTTGCTTGGTTCTCAGCAGGGGCCAAAAAAAAGAACATCAGCCTGTTTTCAGGAGATAGGGCTTAATACTCAAAATCTACTGTTGTTGAACTCCAACCTTGTCCATTAATTTGGAGATGCTCTGGCTTTAGCAATGGGGAGGCTTTTACCATGCCCCTGCAACGGCACATAAGGGAATTTGATTGGCTTTCCAACCTCCTCTCTGAACTTGTCCACGATGTCAAGATCTATCCTCTGGTAGTTTAGTGGCATTTCTTGTACAGCCATTACATAGTATCTGGAGAACTTTTCTTGGGGTTGGTCTAGAATACAGCTAAGGCCTTCCTTCTTTTCTATTGCTATTAAGTTAGCTGCTATTGCATGCCCCCTATTAACCCTGTTGATTGCTTCAACAAAATCCTTTAATGGGTCTCCACGCACAGCATAAAGGTCTGGTTCATAGCTGATTTCTTTATGTAAACCAGCCTTTTGCTCATGATAGGCTGCAACGACAAAATCTGTTTCGTGAACTGATGCAGGGATAAAATCCGGATCTCCCTGCCCAATGAACGAGTCATTTGGATGCCTGTGGAATAACCTGCCCTTGAAGTGTTTAATAACCTCATTGGCTTCTATCACCTCAATATTAGCTGTTTTGAGGAAGTGAACATCCGATAGGAAATCGGGGGTCAAAGGTGAATTTATTCCTTCCTCGACAGCATGCGATGTAGTTCTTGCTGATTCTGTATAATCGTGGCCATCTTCGATATTGAGCCCAATTTTTCCAGCTAATCTCGAGAATAGTCTTACAGATTCTGTTGTCCATGCCAGTGCATTGGCAGCATTTAGCTTGCCGCCCATTCCCTCTAAGACTTGTTGTTTGATTCTTGAATATACTAAGCTTTCAGCTTCTTTGGCCATATCCAGAGCAGCAGTGACATCCTTCTCTGTCATTTTCACAGCTGGATCCCCTGTCTTGTATTCGATGGCTATAGGCATCTCGGTCAACATAAGGGCATCAGCCATATACTCGATTAGGAGTCTTCTCCTAGGCGCATTCGGCTGGTATACCAGCGGACCATCCTGGCCAAGCCAGTCTACCTGGAAATCTGCACCATCCTGGCCGCACCACAACATTCCTTCCAATTTTCTAAGGTATGATAATTCTCGTACTGCAGCATACCCTGAGGTAATACCGCCAAATTTCATAGTGGTTTCGGTAAATAAGTTTGCAAACTCTGATGAGACATGCATATTTCTCGTCTTAAGATTTTCGAGAATCGCATCTCTATTACCTGGACCCATCTCGCCTCTTGTGTGCCAGGCAATTCCTGTAACACCCACCCTATGGCAAAAGTTGATTACATCTTCGATACTCAGCCTTTCACCGTCAGGAACAATCACGGGGCTGAACCTGCTGCCAAGTCTGCCTGTCAAGTACCATATGCCAGCGCTGAATTTGAGGCCGCCAGAGGAAACAGCATTCCTTGCGGCTTCATATTCCTTAGAATTGAACGCGGTCCAGTTAGGGGCAGTCACCCTCACTTCTGGTGCTTTTGACCATATATCTTGTTGACCATTAAAAAATGTGTCGGCTATATGGCGTTCAAGGTCGCCCATTCTTTTTTGAACGAATGTTAGGGCTTCTTGGCGGTATGCAGGATTAACTTCTCCATGCCTCCGCAATATCTCAAAGAGTGTTTTTCTAAGTTCAGGATTGACTAACTCTATCGCTTCTTCAGGCATTGGTACATCCCCCCTTTAGATTATTATCTCACTAATGTGGTAAAAAAGTTGAACATGGGAAAAATTCATGCATCTCGAGAATATCCTGTTTGACAGTTTCAACAAAGTAAAAGTTGCCGTTTTAATCCCCGTAAAAAATTGTTTTGTATTATAGGTTTCGGGCTAGTATTTAAGATTTGCGAATTTTTCCGTCGGAAAAATGCCCCCATCTAGGGACAAAAGAAGGCAAAAGATAACTGAAAAGCAAGGGAGATGATGGGAAACAAAAAGATAAGCGCGACCTTAAATCTACCCAAAAAACTCCTTGTGCAATGCTTTTACTGCGTTTTCGCCATCCTTATCATCAACGACAAAGCTGATGTTGATCTCGGACGCGCCCTGGCTGATCATCTCGACGTTGATCTTATGCTTCCCCATGACGCTGAACACGCGGGCGCCGATGCCGGGGGTTGATTTCATCCCATCTCCAACGACGCAGACAATCGATTTGTTCTTCTTGACCTCGATCTCGGCGATGGATTTCAGGTCTTTCTCGATGTTGTCAACATCGTCCATGTCGTCAACCGTAAGGGAAACTGACACTTCCGACGTCGCGAGCATGTCAACGCTCTTCCGATATTCCTCAAAGACAGCAAACAGCCTCGAGAGAAACCCATGGGCGGCAAGCATCCGTGTCGAGCTGACGCTGATGATGATAACGTGCTTTTTGCAGGCGATCGCCTTGACAACCTTCCTGGTCAATTCTCCCCTTTTGGTTATCGTGGTGCCCCTATCCTGAGGCTCGAACGAATTAAGGACCCTGACGGGGATATTTTTCTGGACTGCCGGCAATATCGTCTTGGGGTGAAGGACTTTTGCGCCAAAATACGCCAGTTCTGAGGCTTCCTCAAAACTCAGGGTTTCGATGGTCTTTGCCTCAGGGACAATCTTTGGATCAGTAGTCATCACTCCATTGACATCGGTCCAGATTTCAATCGCTTTCGCACCGACACTTGCACCGATGATCGCTGCAGTATAATCAGAGCCTCCCCTTCCGAGCGTGGTGATATGGCCGGCGGAATCCTTGCCGATGAACCCGGTAATGACAGGAACCACTTTTATTTTTTTCAGGGATTCGTTTATCTTTTCCTCAGTGTCCGGAAGGGGCTCAGCCTCCCCATAATTCGGGTTGGTGACCATCCCGATTTCAAAGGCGTCAAACGCTTTGGAGGGAACTCCCTGCCGGGAAAGCTCACCTGCGACAATCCTCGCGGACATCCTTTCCCCAAAAGACTGGACCTCATCCATAAGCTCAACGTTCGTCTGCCGGAGCTTTACGATGATCTCCATCTTCTTCTGCAATTCCTTCAGCAATGGCTCAACAAGCTCGCGAGAAAGCCCGAGCTCCTGTAATGCGGCCTGGTGGGTATCGACAATCTTCTGAAAAACTTTTTCATATCCATTCCCCTTCGCTGCTTTTTTGGCAGCATCGATAAGGGAATCGGTAATGCCCTGCAACGCTGAAACGACGACAACGGGGCTTTCTGCCAGCCTGGATCTTACAATAGAACAGACATTCCGAATCCTTTCCGCGGAGCCGACTGAGCTTCCGCCAAACTTCATTACGAGCATGGCATAGAGCTTGATGACGGGGTATTTAAAAACTTTTATGAAAACCGATGCAAAACCATCCAAGACATGCCCTAAGGGGGGAATGGGCTACGAGGGGGTTGTTATAACTACTTGTTAATGGTTACAATCGAAAGGTTTTTAAACTTCGGGTTTTTTTTAGCAAGGGTTATGGGCACTATCGGTCCGAATGAGGAAAGGAGGAACAGGCATGTTATCCTTATTGGCGGATCTACAGGAGCCCCGGGGTATATTTTTCAATTTCTCGACCGGCTTAATGCTCTGGTGAAATCCCGGCAATCGGGGGGACATCCCATAGAATACCCGCCGGTTGCGATAGCCGTACACCATACGAAGGCGCTTGATGATACTCTGGGGCTGACCTCTTTTGAGCGCACCTTCCTGAACACCAGGTTTATTGATGATGGAATGGAAGTTGGAAGTTCTGGAGTTTACATCTGCAGGGGAGGTGCGCTTACCCAGATTCAAAGGAACAAAAGGGCAAGAGTTATTTCCAACAATGGACACCCAACCCCTTCCATTGACCTCTTTTTTGAATCAGCGGCAAACTATTTGGGTTTGTCTCCTATCATCATCATTTATTCTGGAAACGAGTTCGATGGCGCATCAAGTCCGGTGGAAATCCTGTCAAAAAACCTTGGTTCGGCCCTTATCGTCCAATATAATGAAAAACCTGGAAATCATTTTGCCCCAAATCTACCGCAGGAAGTGATTGCCCGCGTGAACATTCTTGATTCGGGGGAAGGTCTCGAAAGAATCGCAGTTCAGGCGAATGTTGCTCTCGAGCCATTCCAGTATAAAGCTTCAAAATCCTTTAAAGATGGACGGGTTTACGTCGCAAAGGCTGAGGATATTCCTGCAATAGCTTTTGGAATTTGCGGCTTGAGTTAGAGGCACGATAAAACATCCAAAATTTTCTCCTTCCCAGCCGTAAGAATGAGGTTGGCTAGCTTCGGGCCGCGCTCTTTGCCTATAAAAAACCGGTATGCGGACCTGAAAAAGTCCTTTGGCTCAATCCCGGACGCTTTGGCAATTTCGTAAAGCTGGTTATGAAGGCCATCCTCGCTTATGTTGCCGTTATCTTTAAGAAATCCAGCTATTTTTTTCAGGCAATCTTTTTCCTTCTCAGAAAGCTGGACATGGCCTGCTTCCTGTTTGGTATGGAAGTGAAATTTCATATCTTCCGGCGCATAATGCTCAAGCCAATATCCTGCACATCCCAGCCTCGCCTTAACTTTTGCGGCGTCAACGTTCGTCTTCAGGCTGCCCTTAAGGTCATCGAGGATTTTCTTTTCATCCCCCCCGTAGAGCTGGATGAGGTTCAACAGGTGCTTTATGGAGGGCTGGAACGGAAGGTGCGCAGGAGGCTCATTAACCTGTGACAGCTCATAGATCCTTTTTTGCTTCTCGAAATCTTTCTCCGAAACGGCTTCTTTCTTGAAGTTTATCCTCTCGCATTTATCATAATCTTCGTACACCTTCAACACATCGAGATCGAAGCTGATCGCAAACTCGGTATCGGGCCTTGTTGAGGCAAACACATAGCGGACAATTTCCGGCTCATACACCCCCAGGGCCTCTTTCAGCGTTATCACATTCCCTTTTGAGGAGGACATTTTTCCTCCTTTTCCTTTGATGATGATAAAGTCATACTTGTGGTAGATGGGCGGCTCCCTACCAAATACCTCCTTGACAATCTCTTTCGCGGTCGTGTACGAGCCGCCTTCCGTGGAGTGTTCTTTTCCCCCGGGCTCGAAGTCAACCTTTTCAAAATGCCAGCGCATTGGCCAATCGATGCGCCAGGGAAGCTTGACCAGGGCGTTCCTGCGGAAATCCATAGTTCCCGAATGGCCGCAGGCGCATGAGTAGGCGATGGTATAGCTGCCGTCGTATCCTGTTATCTTTGTATTGTCGGTCCTGCACTTTTCGCAATATACGGATAAGGGAATCCAGCCTTCAGGATGAGATTCTGCCCGGAATTTGTCCAGTATGGCCTTGATTTTTTCTTTGCCGGCAAGCGCATGCTTTATCTCTTCCGCGTAATCCCCCCGCTGATATTTTTTGTGCTGATACAGGAATTCCGGCTGGATGCCGACTTTTGGCAGGACATCCTCAACCTCTTTTTCGTTATGCTCCGCATAGCTTTTGTGGCAGCCAAGGGTGTCGGGGACTTCCGTTATCGGATGGCGCAGGAACCTGTTCAGGAAATCCTGGCTGGGCATATTCGCAGGAACTTTCCTAAAGACGTCAAAATCATCCCAGGAATAGACAAACCGGACATTGTGCTTTAGGTCCCGCAATGCCCTCACGACAAGATCAACAGTAATCATCTCGCGGAAATTGCCGATATGGACGGTGCCTGACGGAGTGATGCCTGCTGCACAGACATATTCCTTCTTTTTTCCCCATGTTTGGACAACTTTCCTCGCAATCTGGTCTGCCCAATGGAGGCTTTCTTCCGTTTGCATATCACCTACCGTTTTCCCAAGTTATATAAAGATTTCTCCCGGAAAGATGATATTTCCATGGGGGAAAAACACAACTGAGTTGAGACGAAGCTTTAGGGATAGATTTTTATGCAGGCGGTTGTTTTCGACTGTTGGTGAAATGAACTTATGACCTACCTCCAAGAGAATCGGGCATTACTCCGCCATTATGGAGATACCGTGCTTATCGGAGGCGGGGC
>JACPII010000101.1 GCA_016188175.1 Candidatus Woesearchaeota archaeon
AAGAAAATACGATGAAATAATTGGATATTTCCCTTCACTGCAAAATCAAGCCGCTCATCCGGAACTTTTTTAAATGCCTTCCTGATTCTGCTTTATCGCGGGTCTGTAGCTCAGCCTGGTTAGAGCGCTGCTCTGATAAATTCCCCTTCAAAAGGGAACCGCTTTAGACAGGCAGAGGTCCCCGGTTCGAATCCGGGCAGACCCATTTTACCAAGTTGTCCTGTTCGTGTTGTTGAACGGAGTGAAACAACACCTATAGTGCACGGGCTGATAAGGGTGAAACCCTTATGTGGGAATCCGGGCAGACATCCTTTCCCTTCCACGATCCATTCTTTTTCGTCGGAATAAGTGACAACAGAAATATTATTTTAACTACCCAAAAGTTTATATAGGAGTTGTGTATTAGTGAATAGCAACACTTTTGCTATCTATATGCAAGGAGATTAATTTCCATAAGGGGATATCCTTGCCTATAGTGGCGGACTTTAACAAGTAACATCCGAATATTAAAGTCCGCGGCTATAATTGAGGAGGGGATTTCATGAAAAAAAATATGTTGTTCGTGGGCATTATATCTTTGATGATAATAATCTCTGGGTGTAAGACTATCAGTGAGCTGTACGGCCTTGAGCCGGCAGCCGATGGCGATTTTGTTGCTCTGGAAGAGATCAAGGTTGAAACGCCGGCAGAGGAAACACCTCCCGAAATACCTGAGGATTTGGCAGGGGATGAACCTCCTTCTGAGGAAGCCGCCGAAGAGCCTGCTGCTGAAGAGGAGCCATCCGAGCAGCCGAAAGAAACTACCGCAGCAAAAGTCCTTATCGTAAAAGAGACTGATTTGGTCTCCTTGAAGCCCTCAGTCCAGGATCCCGACCAGGATGAGCTTACCATCACCTATACGTCCCCGCTTGACAGCGAGGGGGCATGGCAGACAAAATACGGGGATGCCGGAGAATACACCGTCTCCATCACAGCGTCTGATGGCCAGCTCAGCACCTCCCAGGATGTCCTCATCATCGTGAACAAGAAGGAAGAAGCCCCGACTATTGATTCCTTTAGCCCGGAAGACACTTCTCTCCAGGCTTCTGAAGATTCTGAGCTTGAGTTTTCTGTCGAGGCATCTGACCTCAACAGTGATACCCTATCTTACAGGTGGTCCGTCGACGGCGAGGAAGCAGGGGCTGAAAAAGATATCACCTTGACGCTCGACTTCGATGCAGCCGGTGACCATACCATCGTTGTTTCTGTCAATGATGGGACGTCTGACGCAGCAAAGGAATGGAGCCTCGAGGTTGCCAACGTCAACCGGAAACCGGCCCTTGAATCCTTTGAATCGGTTACCGTCAAAGAGACCGAGCAGGTTGTTCTCAGCCCTGTTGCCGAAGATCCCGACGGTGATGAGCTTTCCTTTAAAGTGGACAGCGGGAAGTTCAAAGAGGAAGACGGAAGCTTTGTCTGGGAGACCAATTATGATGACGCAGGAACCTACACCATAACGTTGTCCGCATCCGATGGAACGGACGAAGTGAGCCAGGAAATCCAGGTCACGATCGAGAATGTTAACAGGCCGCCAGTCATCGAGGACATCGTTCTCGGCTGAGGCTATTCTCTTGGTAGTAGGTGCATAGCGCCCTAAGGTCAAAATTCAATTTAAAGATAGTATCGATGAGCGTTACGAGGGGTCGTCCCTTACGGGAACCTCCGAAGCGAAGCTGAGCGAAGTACCAGAAAATTCAAGAGAATTTTCTCAGTACGTAGCTCCTTCATGTACACCGTCGAGAATTTTGAAGGTGCAATGCACATACTTCGGTAAGGGGGTTGTATGGGTATCAAGTTGTCTCTATTTGCCATTCTCTTCGCCATTGCTGTAGTTAGCTTCAGCATCGTCGCCGCTGCAAAAACAATTGAGGTTAACGAGACAGAAGAAGTAAACCTTGGAATTAAGGTTTCTGACCCCGACCAGGACCAGCTTATCATCTCTTTTTCCCAGCCATTGGATAAGGATGGAAAATGGCAGACCACCTATGGTGACGCTGGAACCTACGATCTCACTATCAACGTGAGCGATGGGGAGCTTTCTACGATCCAGGATGTACAGCTGATTGTCCATAAGGTTAATGTGGCGCCGGAAATCTCCTCTGCAAATCCAGAACAGGAATCCATTTCCATCAAAGAGGGGGAAAGCATCGATTTTTCCGTAACGGCAGCAGACTTGAACAAAGATGAAATGTCTTATTCATGGGATGTTGATGATGTTCAATTTGGCCAGGATGCTTCGGCAACCTATAATGCTGATTATGGGGATGCAGGAACACATACGGTAAAAGCAACGGTGAGCGATGGGGAACAAGAGACATCTGCCTCCTGGGAAGTTGAAGTGGAAGAGGTTGACCGGGAAGCTCTTCTTGGCCAGCTCGAAGACATCACGGTGACAGAAACCGATTCAGTCACCATCCCCCTGCCCGACTTCGCTGCCTACAATCTTGAGTATGCTATCTCCTCTCCCCTGGAAGGAAATGTTTGGCAGACCGGTTATGATGACGCAGGGATCTATGATGTTGCTGTCACCATCACCGACAGGGATTTTAAGGCTTCAGAAAATATTAAAATAACTGTCCTCAACAACGACCGGCCCCCTGTCGTTAAGCCCATCGCTACCGTTTGGATGGAGGAAAACCAAAAAGTGTCTTTTGAGGTTGATGCCGTTGACCCTGACCATGAAGATGTTTCCATCAGTGTCGAAAGCCTCCCGGACGGAGCCTCGTTCGATGGGAAAAAATTCACCTGGGAAACAAATTATGAAACCGTCCAAAGCGACAGCTTCCTGAAAGGCCTCCTCAATAAGTTCCATGCCCTGTACTATCCTTTCAAAATTGTTTTTACTGCCTCAAGCAACGAGCTTTCAACGCCCCAGACAGCCATAATTTGGGTTAAGCATATCAACAGGCCGCCGGTTTTGGAAGCCATCGGGCCGATTACCGTCGAAGAAGGGGAAGTTGTAACGTTAGATCCAAAAGCAGCCGACCCAGACGGTGACGCCCTGAAGTTCCAGTTCCGCGGCTGGATGGCAGGGCCAACCTATACAACAACATTCGATGACGCCGGCGCCTATATCGTTGCCGTCACCGCAAGCGACGGATTCCTCTCCGTCACCAAGCAGGTTAAGATTTTGGTGAACAACAAAAACAGGCCGCCCGTGCTGCAGGATGTTCCTCCTATTTCAGTCTCAGAAAATCAGCCGATTACCTTCAGCCTAAAGGCATCTGATCCAGATGGTGAGAAACTATCTTTTTCATTCTCTCCGAAAATAGAGAATGCAACCCTCAAAGATGGCATATTTAACTGGGTTCCAAGTTTTGCGGTTGCGGGAAAGCAGGGTCCTGTGACAATTCCTTTTGTTTTCACAGCAACGGATGGCAAAGAGGATGCAGAAATTGAGGCCCCCATCACCGTTGCCGATGTCAACAGGCCGCCCGTTGTCAAAGGCATCAAGCCAGCCTCGGAATCCCTTTGGGTGGCCGGAAAGCCCCTGGTCTTCTCGGTGGACGCAGCAGACCCGGATGGGGACACGTTGGAGTACCTCTGGGAGTTTGGTTTGTTCGACACCTACAATTCCACGTCCTCGCTCCAGAGGACATTCTCAACCCCGGGGACGAAAAAAGTTTCCGTAACCGTCTCCGATGGGTTTGAAAAAACGGGAGGTGAATGGTCGGTGAAGGTTGTCCCCCAGCCTTCGAAAAAGAAAACCTGAGGTTTAATTCCTTCAGATTTTTTTTCGTCCTATCGCTCCTTGTAATATGGAAGGCCAAAAATCTTGCACCCTCGATGATGCCATTAAAAATACCGAAGCGCTCTATAAGGAATCCCTTTCGCTTCTGGCAGCATAC
>JACPII010000103.1 GCA_016188175.1 Candidatus Woesearchaeota archaeon
AGGGCGTTGCGTGGATATTCACTTAGCGAGATAGAGCATCATTTCCGTATCAACACATAGGCTTTCTTCCCAATGAACTCCTTTGGGGCATCAATCTTGGCCCCAGTGCCAAACTTTGTTATTTTCTTCTCATAGAGCTGCTGGATGTCATCCTCCAGCTTTATTTTCTCCTTAAGCATCACTATTCGCCTCATAATATGAAGGATATATATGCATATATATAAAGATTTCTATTCTCCATCACCACAAAGCTTAAATATATATTAATATATATTCTAAAAGAGAGCTCCTATGGCAGCATTACCCAACCAGGAATTCCGGCAGCTGGTCTGTGTCATGAGGGAAAAAGAGTTTTACGACCCTGAGATTATCAGGCCAATTCACTGGCCGGCGTATAACACCACGCAGATACTGGAAGCCAAAGAAACGCTTGTTTTTATCAGGGACAGCATTGATCAGCTGGAGCTGCCTTCCATGAAGGGAAAAGCCGGGAAGCCATTAACCAACCCACGTTCTCTTGCGAAAGCGGTCCTTGCCTGCGAGGCTCTTGGCCTGACAGAGAGGAATGCGCAGGGCTGGCTTGAGCTTCTTGGCCCCTTTTTAGGCATCCATGAGCATCTTGATGACCGCACTATTGGGGACGCCTACAACAAAGTGGAAGTGCTCTCCTTGATGAAGCAGCTCTTCGACAAGACAAAAAGCTCTGATGGCATCCTCAGCGGAGATGGAACTGGGTTAGAGACCAGCAGAAAGCAGAACTATGAATCCGATAAAATGTCTGGCCACAATCTCACGGGCATTGTTGATTCGAGGGAGATCGTCCAGGCTTTTGAGATCGGCCTTCAGGAAGGAAAGGCAATGCATAAAATGGTAAAGGCTGTGTATGGCAACAGCCTGCGGCTCGATGCAGGTTTTAATGACCGGGAGCTGGTGAGGGAAATCGCTGAGAGGGGTATGATCCCTTATGTGTTTCCTAAGAGAAACAATAAGCTGAATGGCAGCGATGCGTGGAAATTCATGTACTTAAGCCTGTTTCTTGATGTTATGCAATGGCTAACCGAATACCACCAAAGGAGCCATTGCGAGAGCTTCCATTCCAGCTTTAAGATGAGGTATGGGATGGTAACAAAGAGGAGACTAACCTCTGTCTTATCCCAAGTAACTGCGAGGATTATCCTCCATAACAGGAGAAGGTTATCGTACTTTGCCAGGGTGGGTAGGTAATATCCACGCAATGCCCGTTAGTAGCAAAGATATTTAAATGGATAGTGTTTTCTCTGGTCGGTAGTATTAAGGGGGTTTTGGCATTGTTGGATGAATCCTTAACACAGGTATGAATTTACCATGAGCTCCGACAAGCAGCCTGCCTGGATATTCGGGATTTTCCTTGCGCTGTTTTGGTTTGTTGCAATCCTGGGAACTATCTCCACCATGCCGAAAGGCATACTCAAGGGGACCGTCACATTGGAAATCATCAATAACTCATCCACGGCAAAGGAAACCTATTCCTTCGGAAAGGGGACTGTCCTTCAGCTGCTCAGGACAAAGCATGCTGTCCAGCTCACTCCGCAGGGAGCCATCTCCTGCATCGATGGGATGTGCAGCATCCCCGGGAATTGGGTTGGGTCGGTGAATGGAAACCCTCTGCCTTTGGGGGTTGAGGGGATCTGGCTGTCTTCAGGGGACCATGTTGCATTTCAGTTCCAGAACACAGGGGATGATAGCTCATGAATCCCGCGGCAAAAAAGATTTTCCCGATAGTACTGGCATGGGTCTTTCTTCTGATCATCCCGGTAGAATCAGCACAGGTATGCACCGTTGCATTTTTCTCAAGCGACAAGGCAGCATCAAAATGCCTTGATGTTCCGGACAACAGCAACGCCGTCGAATCATTTCAAAAAGCCGGCCTTTCGCTTGGCCTGAGCGGGGCTGGGGCAGAGGGAAGGAAGATATGCAAGGTCGAGGGGGTTGGCTCTGACCCGAGCGGGAATGGATGCAGCTCATCGGAAAAGGCCTGGACCTTCGCGATGGTTGACGGAAGCCAATGGAGAAAAATTCCTGCTGCTCTTGATGGCGGGTCCGACTGCTGGAACAGGGACTTCTCTTTCAATGATCCGTCCAAAATTGTCCATTATTGCGCACTAGACGGCGACACGATCGGCATTGCATTCGGGGAGCCGGGGACATTTCCCGATATGCTGAGCCTCGATGATGTCCGGGCCGTTGTTGACGGAATAACTGATTCCGGAGTCAATAGGACAGAGCTGAAGATCGATGCCAATGTGACTCCGCTATCCCAGGTTGAAGTGAAGTTTGAGCTCAAAAACCTTTTTGATTCCGGCACCGATGTTGACATTGAGAATATTGAGATTGACGCCCGGATCAAAGATATTGACGATGATGCGGATATTGATGTTGACCTTGACCGGTTTGACCTCAATCCTGGGGAGGAAAAAAATGTAGCCATACCCTTCTCCATACCAATGATTGTGGTATCAAACACCTACGATATGGATGTTATAATCACTGCAAAAGACAAGTTGGGGATCTCCTATCGGAAGGAGCTTGATTTCATCATTGAAGTCACCAAGGAAAGGCATCGGCTGGTGTTCACGGATATGAAGCTGGACAAGCCTTTCTATTCCTGTGAAAAGTCATTTGGCCTGTCGTTTACCATCGTCAATATCGGCTCAAAAGACGAGCCGGTTGCCCTCGAGGTAAAGCACGACATTTTAGGGATAGGTTTCAATGACAGCTTCCACCTTAACAATGACCCCTTTGAGGAGGGAAGCACGGCAAAAAGGGCGTATACTATCCCCTTTAACACCCAAAGCCCTTCCGGGAGCTATCCCCTCAATGCCCATGCGTTCTACGAGAAGAAAGTTGCTGTGGGGAATTCTACCTTTGTAAAAAAAGATTGCACTGTCGGAAAGGCAGACTCCCCGGTGAAAGAGATGCCGGGTGAAAAAAAGCGGCAGGGCGAGAAGAGGGCAGTTTCTGCTTCACCTCCCCTTGGGGAGGAAGAAGATGCATTGCCTATCGTTGAAGAAGACCTGGGCGGTTCTTCGGGAACCTTTTCCGTTACCCCTCTCCATTTCCTCGTTGCCGGCTTTACCGTCATCGGCCTCATCATGCTGGGCACAATCACCCTGCTTCTGGTAAAAGTTCTCTTGAAGAGAAGAAAAAATTAATGTTCTGGTAAATATAATGCCATAATCTTAATAATCTATACTCAGCAACATAAATATTTATACAAACTAGTATGTCGCCCCCTAATCAGCAAGTGGCATTATGTATAAAAATTTGTGTCACTTGCTATAAACAATCTTAAAGAGAATAAAAAATTAAGAAACCTAGGCTGCCTGGTGAAGTTCGCTCGGGGTCTTCTTATGGAGGGCATTCTCAATCGCCTCTTGGTCAAACCCAACGATAATCGTGCCGTTGACATCAAGGACAGGGACGCCGAGCTGGCCCGATTTTTCAATCATCTCATTCCTGCCATTTTCGTCCCGGGACACATCAATCTCTTGGTAAGGAACGTTTAATTCGGCTAGAAATTCCTTTGCCTTATGGCACCACGGGCAGGATTCGGTAGAATACACTTTCACCTTTGAGCCTGCCGGCTTTTTCCCCGATGAACTTTTTCCCTTTGGATCTGATTTTATTGCCATTGTCAAAACCTCTGTAGATAGGCAAATCTTGGGGTTATTTAAAGGTTTCTACCCTTCTCCACATCTTCCCTGGTCACACGCCCTTCGGGGCCAGTCCCCATCAGGGAATCGATATCCACTCCAAGCTTCTTCGCAAGCATCCTCACCATGGGGGTTGCCTTGACATGCTTTTTTTCTTCGTGAGAGATCTGGGTTGGCTGCTTTTTCGGCTGGCCGCCATCATCATCAGGGGCCTCTTCCAGAAAACCGACAACACTTCCGGTGTAAGGCTCGCTGGGCTTATTGTTTTCCTGTCCTGCCATTTTTCCACATTCCCTTCAAAGAGTTGATTAGTTGATTAGATCCTTTGACAAACTCGCATCATTGATAGGGGCAGTTATTTCTTCTCTTCAATCTCGACCAACACGTCCCCAACGTTGATTATCTGCCCTTCCTTGCCGACGCATTTGAGGATCTTCCCTGCTTTTGGGCTCGGTATCTCGACGACAGCCTTGTCGGTCTCTATCTCAACAAGAGCCTGGTCTGCTTCAACGATGTCGCCTTCTTTTATTTTCCATTTGATGATTGTTCCTTCATGGATGCCCTCTCCGACATCGGGAAACGTAAACGTGTATGCCATTGTTTTTTCCTCCGCTAATATGAAAGCACTTTTTTTATTCCTGCAACGATCCTCTGCTCATCGGGAATAAACTCTTTTTCTGTCCTTGCAAAAGGCAGGCAGGTGTCATAGCCCGTGACACGGACAACAGGAGCTTCGAGGTGCTCCAAAGCTTTCTCATTTATTGTTGCGATAATTTCCGCAGCAAAGCCGCCCGTCTTAGGGGCTTCATGGACGATGACGGCCCTTCCCGTCTTTTTTACCGACTCAAGGATTGCAGTAACATCAAACGGGTAGATAGTCCTCAGGTCGATAACTTCAACGCTGATGGTGTCCTGGATCGTCTTGACCGCATCGAGCGAGTATTTGACCAAAGCGCCCCAGGTTATCAGCGTTACATCCGTCCCCTCCTGAGCGATCCTGGCCTTCCCTAGAGGGACTGTATAATCCTCTTCGGGAACTTCTTCTTTTATCGCGCGGTAGATTCGCGTCGGCTCAAGGAAAATGACCGGGTCTGGATCCCTGATCGCGGAAGCAAGCAAGCCTTTTGTGTCGTAGGGAGTAGACGGAATAACAACCTTCAGGCCGGGGATATGGGCAAATATCGCTTCACCATGCTCGCAATGAAGTTCCAATGCTTTAATGCCCCCTCCTGCTGGCGACCTGATGACAAGCGGGCAGGTGAACCTTCCCCTGCTTCGTGAGCGTATCCTTGCAGCGTGGCTGAATATCTGGTCAAATCCGGCATAGAGGAACCCGGAGAACTGGATTTCGGCAACTGGCTTTAGCCCATTGACAGCCATCCCGACTGCTGCCCCGATGATTCCCAGCTCGGAAAGGGGGGTATCGATTACCCGGTTTGCTCCAAATTCCTTGATGAGCCCATCGGTTGCCCTGAATACTCCTCCGTTGACCCCGACATCTTCACCTAAGATGATGACATTCTTGTCTTTCCTCATCTCCTGGCGGAGCGCAAGATTCACCGACTGGACAATGTTTATCTTTTCCATAGCTTCATTCACTTTTTCCTTGATTCCAAAAACGATTCATACTGCTCCTTCAGCGAAGGCGGCATCTCCTTGAACATGTACCTGAACATATCGGCAGGGTCCGGGGGAGGGGTATTTTCATATTCCTCCACGCCTTTCTCAACTTTTTCCTTTGCGCCTGCAAGAGCTTTTTCCTTGTATGCGTCGTCAAGGATCCCTTGGGCGCGCATGTATTTTTCCAGCCGCTCAAGAGGGTCTTTCTTCAGCCATTCGGCAACCTCCTGCTCGGCACGGTAGCGCTTTGCATCATCCGATGTGCTGTGGTCGGCCAACCGGTAGGTGAAGCACTCGATGAGCGTCGGGCCAAGCCCTTTCCTTGCCTTTTCAATCGCATCTTTCGTTGCTTTGTAGACTCCAAAAATATCATTTCCATCGACCTGTATTCCCTCAAACCCAAACGCAAGGGAGCGCTGGGCGATGGTTTCTGCACGGGTCTGGGCATTCCGGGGAACAGAGATCGCATACTGGTTATTTTCTACAAGGAAAATAGTCGGAGTTTGGAACACCCCGGCAAAATTCATGCTCGAAAGGCAGTCTTCTTTTGATGTTGCACCGTCACCGAGATATACTAATGAAACCGTTTTTTCTCCCTTGATTTTTGACGCCCAGGCAGCACCGACGGCATGCAGCGATTGGGTACCGACAGGGATTGCGATTGGGAAGTTGTTCACTTCGAGGGGGCTTTTCAGGCCGCGCTCGTCACCGCCCCAGTATAACAGGACGGCTGGGATTGGCTGTTTCCTCGCGATCAATGCCCCGCTGCTCCGGTACATCGGGAATACCCAGTCTTTGTCCTCAAGGGCAAGCGCGCTTCCAACCTGGGCAGCCTCCTGGCCCTTAACCTGGAGGTAAGTTCCGATCCTTCCCTGGCGCTGGAGAGAGAATGCTTTGTTGTCAAAAGCCCTGACAAGGACCATCGTCTTGTACATCTGCTTTATCTGCTGTTTGGAGAGTTTTGGCATAAGGGCAGAATCCACATTGCCGTGCTCATCCATCACCTGCTGATAGGACACTGAAAATTCCCTGATTATCTTTTTTACCATTTCACACCAAATTTTCTTCGCAGCTGTTTTGACAAAATGGATCCATACATTAATCACCTTGCTTATTAACGGGGGACTTTGAATAACCCGCTGGATTCTGGGTTATTCAAAACTCTCAATATTTTAACTTAACAACTCCCTGGTTTATCCTGCACTGGCAGGCAAGGCGCTGGTTCGCCTCCAGGCCCATGTCTATCTCTGCCTGGTTTTTTTCCGAAAGGTTTTCCATCCCTTCTTCAACAACAACGATGCATGTTCCGCATATTCCATCCTGGCAGCCGAACGTTACGCCCAGCTGTTCGCATTGGGGGATGATCGGGGATCCATCAGGGACCTCGCGCTCGTTTCCTTCAATGAGTATCTTTGCCATTGTCCATTCTCGGTTAACAGGAAATCCAGGCTTTATGCCCCGCTTATGGTTTTGGAATCCATCCCCTAAGCCGGAGAGTAATGCATTATTCAGGGAAAGCCACCCCTTTAAAAATGTTTCTTCCGAATAAATTGTCGGGACGGGATGAGAATTTGGATCCTTAAAAGTGGGAAGTATTATGAACGGGCAAAGCATCTTATTGCCTTATGGACTTTTTATTCCTCAAAATTGGTCCATACCGCTTGGCTTGACTGTGCAAGAATTATGGTTCAGCATAAATTCTCCTTCGTTCGAAAGGTTTATATAGTTCATTCAACTGAAAACCCCCGGCGCTTTTGGTATGGGAAAAAAAGTATTATTTGTCGGGCTCTTCTTCGTCCTGCTTGCTGCTACTGTTGCTGCTGAGGTTGATTTTTCTGTTTCCGCCGATCCGCTGGATAATGTGATCACTCTTGAGCAAAAAGCAAAGTTCCGCATTACGATAACGAACAGCGCGGCCAGCCCGGAAGAATTTCGGATAAAGACGATGGATTATCCTTTGTGGGAAGTCCTTACCGACCCCATCTCCAATCCTATCACCATCGCCATCCCCCCCTTTGGGTCAAGGAGCCTGGATATCTTGATTGGCCCGCTGCAATTGAAAAGCCTTGGGGTTTATGACGTAAACCTCCTTGTCCAGAAAGAAGGGTCAGAAGATTCCGTGAGTTCTACTCTTAGGGTCAATATCGTCTCTCCTGAGGCCGGGGATTATGTCGAGACCGTCCTTGCGACCATCGTTATGGATGATGAAGTGAACCCCTCACGGCCGATTCCGGTAAAAGTCAAGCTGAACAATCAGAACTCGATTGAATACCGCGAAGTATTGGTCAGGATTGAAAGCAGCATGTTCTCCCAGGAGCAGGAAATCATCCTTGGAAAGCGGGAGAAGAAAACGGTTGAATTTGAAGTCGCGCTTCCGCCTATAACCCCCCCCGGTTCCGATACCATCGTTGCTACCGTCCTTTTGAGGGATAAGACCTTGGACAGGGAATTCAAAAGGTTTGGCATCGTTAAATACCAGAAGCTTGAAAGCTCTTCCTCTCTGTCCCAGAAGCTCCTGAAAAAGACCCAGGAGATAACATACACGAACATCGGAAATGTCCCGTTCGAGGGCACCGTCAAGGTTTCCCAGAATTTCGTCCAAAGCCTTTTTACCACATCAAACCCAAAAGGGTATGTGGCCGTTGAGGATGGCAAAAGATTTCTTTCCCTCAAGGTCAGTATCCCCCCCGGGGGCGCGTTTGTCTGGGTAGTAAGCCAAAATTACCTTGCTCTCCTCGTCATTGCTGCCCTGGTGATTATCGGGGCCGGGCTTTACTTTGTCATGAGGGCTCCCGTCGCCCTTCGGAAAGCCGGGTCCAATGTGGTGATGCGGGAAGGGGGAGTTGCCGAGCTTAAAGTGATCATCCACATCAAAAATCGCGGCAAGATCCGCCTTCAGGATATCCATGTCGTTGACCGTGTTCCCGATATCGCTGAATTGGAGCGGGGCATGGCCATTGGGACTCTTCATCCTGTGAAAGTCCTCAGGCATGAGAAAAAGGGGACCATCATCAAGTGGGTCGTTGAGCACCTCGACCCTGGCGAGGACAGGGTCATCTCCTACAAGGTAAAGACCCACCTGCCGATTGTCGGCGGTTTTTCCCTGCCCCCTTTTGTAGTCGCCTATTCGATGGGTGGAACACAAAAAGCTATCTATTCAAATGCCCTCAATGTGAGCCCGGGGAAAGAAGGCAGATAGGGTTCTTAATCATTATAGCCTTGGCTTCTTCGCAACTTCAGCGGTCGACAACGTTGCACATTCACTCCGTTCAGCTTGGTCGGCCTGCAGTCTCTTTGTATTCCTAATACTCTGGCAACCTGATTATGCAACATTTCTATCGTCAGCAATGATGTATGGAAACTAATGTGTCAGGACACAAGTGCAGCCACTGGCAGCGTTATTCGCCTCTGTTGATAAGTGACAGCAACTCTTTTTCTTTCTCCTTAAGGATGCTTTTCTCCTTTGCCTCAATGGATACCCTCAGCAAGGGCTCGGTGTTGCTTGGCCTCACAATAAGCCACCAGTCGGGGTAATCGACCCGTATGCCGTCGAGGGTGAGTATATCCCCGTCAGAATAATGTTTTTTTATTGACTCCAAAATCTTTTCCTTATGGGGGGCCGTCAGGTTTATCTCGCCTGAACTTGCATATCTTTGGAAGGGATGGGCGAGCTGAGATAGCTTTTTTCCGGACTTGCAGATCGCCTCAATCACTTTTAAGGCAGTGATAATGCCGGAATCCGAGAAAAAATTATTTTTAAAATAAAAGTGGCCGGAAAATTCCCCGCCGAATATTCCGTCCTTCTTTCTCATCATGTCCTTTAGGAATGCATGGCCGACCCGGGTCATGACCGGCTTTCCGCCAGCTTCCTCGATCGTTTCTTTCACGGCCCTGCTGCTCCTCACGTCGAAGATGATCGATGATCCGGGATGAGCCCGCAATTCCTCCTTCGCGATGAGGCAGGTGATGATGTCTGACGAAATTCTCCTGCCCTGCTCGTCGATAAAAAATACCCTGTCGGCATCCCCGTCAAATGCAATCCCCATATCAGCCTTCTCCTGCCGCACGGCTCTTTGCAATTCCAGCGTATTTTTTTCTTCGAGGGGGTTCGGTTCATGGCTCGGGAAGGAGCCGTTAAGGGTGGTATTGAGCTCGGCAAGATGGCAGGGAAGCCTCCTCAGGATAAAAGACGTTTCCAGCGAGCCCATCCCATGTCCGGCATCAACAGCTATCTTTCTCCCCCGCAAATCCTTCTCTATGCTTTTTGTGTCGACAAAGCTGAAAACATGCTTTACATATGCAGGGGCAGCATCCATTTGTGTAATCTTTCCTTTTTTCTTTCCGGACGGGATAAAGCTGCGGGTATTGAAGATATGCTCAATCTGTTTTATCCCCGTCTCGCCGCTGATCGGCGCAGAATTCTCCCTTGCGAGCTTGAACCCGTTGTATTCCTTGGGGTTGTGGGATGCTGTAATCATCACCAATGCCGGTGCTTTCAGGTGGTGGGATGCAAAATACGCCATCGGAGAGCTCACCCTTCCTATGTCCAAGACATCTGCGCCTGATTCGGTAATTCCGGAAGCGAGGGCTGCAAAGAGGCTGTCGCTGCTCAGCCTGACATCCCTCCCCACCATCACCGCAGGCACTTTGAGGAACGTGACAAGAGCTTTTCCTATCCCTCTGGCCATATCCTCATCAAGCTCCTGGGGATAGATGCCCCGGATATCATAAGCCTTGAATATTCCCATATCGGAATAAAGCGGATTGCGGTTAATAAAGATTATGCAATGATTGGAGTGCTGGCCGCTTGACCTGCGCTACCAGCCAACTTACGGGGTCTGTCCTGAGTCTCTTTTTTCACAACACGTAACCGGCATCTATTTATACATCTTCTTCAAAGATTAAGGAGCATGGTGTGTAAGGGAAAAACCCATTCAATCTCGGGTTCTTCGGTCATCGTCCTTGCCCTTGTTCTTTTTGTTGGAGTCGCAATTTTCAACGGCATCGCCAAACAAACTTCTCAGGAATCATCGGAAAGCCCTTTGGGAGCAACTCCGACGGGGAAAGCGTATGGCCGGGTCTTTTTTCCTGCTGTGGAAAGTAATGTTGAGGGGGAATCCATAATCATATATCCTGAGATGATTGGCCCCGGATCATCTGTTCTTAATCGGGAAAGTGGGGAGCTAATTGACAGCCTGGAACGCCAACAGGTGCAGGAAATACTCAGGCAGGAAACTCAGGGGGAGCCCATAATAAGCACTGGTTACATTATTGAACTGAAGGATCCACCCCTCCTTGCCCTCACGAGTCCATTTGAAGCGGAGCCTGGAATTCAGTTGGGCGCAAGCCAAATTCCGCCTTCACCTTCCCCATCGTCTTCTGAGCCTGTCAAGGGGGTAAAGGGCCGGACAAGATCCCTGAAAAAACCAATTCAACCGCCTTCAGCGCAAATGCCTCTTGAACAAGAAATCCCCATCCCTGTACCCGAACAGCTTTTTTCAGATGAAGAGATAACGGAGCGCCATCAATCTGCAAGAAGTAAGATTCTGCGTCTGGTTGAAAGTACAAATGAAAATCCAGATAATCCTCCAAACCCCATCACGGGCAACGCTGTTGCTGGAGCAACGGTCCAGGTTTTTGCAGAACTCAGCCAGCCTGCCTCCAAGGGAAACGGGCAGCAACGCCAGCCTGTTGTCCTTGGCGATTATCTTCTTGCCTTCAACGGATTTGCCCTCGATATCTCAGAAGAGGAGGCAATTAATTTGTTGGAACTGCCTGAAGTTAAAGCTGTCTTCCCCAATTATGAAGTTCAGGAGGTTCTGATGGATTCTGTCCCGTTGATCCATGCAGACGAAGTTTGGAGGCTTGATGCAGAAGGAAATGACTGCAATATGAGCGGCAGGGAGTGCCTGACAGGAAAAGGAGCCACTATCGGAATAATTGATACGGGAGTTGATTATACCCATCCTGACCTAGGGGGATGTTTAAGTGGAAAATTTGAAAAAAAGACAATCAATGAGATTCCCATATCTACTGCTCCCGGGGTGCAAAATAATCCGTCGGTCTATGGGGATAAGGTCGTTTGGGAGTCCTCCTCTAACGGGGCATCATATAACATCTTCATGTTTGATTTACGAACGAATGAGACAAAGCAGATTACTTCCGATAATAAGTCAATTTCTCCAGCAATTTATGGGGATAAGGTTGTTTGGGCGCAGAATGGCCAAATCTATCTCTTTGATATCACGAGCGGAAAAACCATTCAAATATCTAATTCCACGGAAAGCTTTGCAGGAACTCCCTGGATTTTTGAGGATAAAGTGGTGTGGGCAGGCCGCTCCTTAACCTCAAATATTGCGTCTTATGACATTTATTTGCATGACCTTGGCAGCCAGGACGAAAGGAAGCTGACTAAGGATTTGCCTCCAGCCTTTAGGTCCGCTCCGAGAATTTTCGGAGATAATATTGTCTGGGTCGAGGCTACGAGTGGCTACAAGCTTACCATGTTCCTGTACAGCCTGCTCAGCGGCGTAGGAAGGAACATTACCGGTTTTCCTGTTGATCCTCCCGGAACTAACTCCCTTTATATATACAAAGGCCTGGTGGTTTGGTCTGATAACCGGAACGGGAACCCTGATATCTTTTTATTAAACCTCTCGAGCAATGAGGAAAGGCAGATTACCTTTGATAATTCTTCACAGGTGCACCCCTCTATTTATGAAAATAAGATTGTTTGGGTTGACTCAAGGGAGCTTGGCGAAATTTATATGTTCGATTTGGATAAAAATGAAGAGCACCGGATAACCTACCGAGAGGATAGCTGGCAAGCCCAGCCTTTCATCTACAAAGACTTGGTTGTGTGGACGGATTCCAGGGGCGGCTATAAGTCTTATGATATTTATATGGCCAACCTCTCTATGCCCAATGGGACATACCTTCAGGAGGCCAGCCCTAAAGGCTGCAAGGTCGCGGGCGGTTATGATTTCGTAAACAGGGACGATGACCCTATGGATGACCGGGGGCATGGGACCCATGTTGCGGCGACTGCTGCCGGAAATGGGCTTCTGAAAGGAGTTGCGCCTGGCGCTTTAATTTATGCGTATAAGGTGCTTGATGGAAACGGCAGAGGCAGCGCAAGCGATATCATCTCTGCAATTGAGGCAAGCGTCGATCCCAATAAAGACGGAAATACTGATGACCATCTCGATGTGATTAGCCTGAGTTTAGGGAGGTACTGCGGACAATACAGTGAGGGGTGCGGCCCTGGCGATCCCATGTCAAAAGCGATTGACAACGCCGTTTCAGCAGGCGTTGTTGCTGTTGTTGCTGCCGGAAATAATGGCCCAAATGGATTGGTCGGCTCCCCAGGTATTGCCAAAAAAGCAATTACCGTCGGGGCTGCAAACACTACTGGCCCAACACCAACAATTGCAAAGTTCAGCTCAAGGGGCTCTTACGGTTCATCTCTCAAGCCGGATGTTGTAGCTCCCGGTGTCAGGATCTGCGCTGCAAGGTTTGATTCCTACGCTCCCGGCAATGAATGTTTTGATAGGTCTCATATCGCAATCTCTGGAACAAGCATGGCAACACCCCATGTTGCAGGCATTGTTGCACTTATGAAACAAAAATCGAAATCTGCAGATGTTGAGGGATGGTCCCCTGAAGGTGTAAAAAGCGCCTTACGGGCGACAGCAGTTCCTATCGGAAATATTCCCGTAAAACAAGGGTGGGGCCTCGTTGATGCAGCGGCAGCTGTAAAGCTTCCTCATCTGCCTTGTTCTGCGGCGATGGATCCGCTCCCGCCAACAGCCAGCGGAACAATTACATTATCAGCAAAAATTTCCTGTAATCGCCCGATAAAGAAATGGGAATTCTCTTATGCGAAAAACGATCAGATAATCGTGAGTGATGCTATTCAGGTTTCACGCGGCCCTTCTGAGCCAGCTGCAATCGAATGGGACACCTCCTCAGTGGATGACGGCCAATACTGGATTAAGATACGTGTTGAGGATGATGCTGGGCTTATTGCAGAGGATGCCATCTTCTTAAAATTAGAAAATGTATATCTTAGCTCCCCGATGAGCAATGATGTCCTGAGGGCAGGAGACTTCCTCGAAATCAAGGGGACAGCAATTGGCGGGCCTTCCTCTTCTTATACTCTAGAATATGCCCGTGGAGTTGATAAGGCCGCATGGGTTTGGAAAGCCTCAGGCATTACTCTTGCCGGCGGCGGGAAA
The DNA here is from genome assembly GCA_016188175.1 of Candidatus Woesearchaeota archaeon. Taxonomy (GTDB): domain Archaea; phylum Nanobdellota; class Nanobdellia; order Woesearchaeales; family JACPBV01; genus JACPII01. The sequence continues at coordinate 13,550 of JACPII010000103.1, forward strand.
GCTAATATTAAGGATGGGATATTAGGTAGTTGGGATACTAGCGGCATCACTGCGCCGGATTTTTATACCCTCCGGTTGGTGGTTAACACGAACAATGGATTGAATACTGATCATTCTTTTTTTATGTATCTTGACCCCAGGCTGAAAAAGGGATGGCCGGTCAGGATTCCCTTTGCATACAGCGTCTTCACCGATGACAAGATGGACGTAAAGCCAGTTGATATTGACGGTGATGGGACCAAAGAATTAATCATATTAGACAAGGCTACTCATGGAAGCGGGGAAGCGCCAAAATTATTGGCCTACGGCCTTGATGGGGCATTGCGCTGGAAAAAAGAATTTCCAAAACCTTCATGGATTTCTCTTCCGTTCTTTGGCCAAAAGGATAGTTCTGGGGAGTCAGCCATATACATCGTGAGCAGTGAAGGTTATCCAAATTTAGACCTCCTCCACAAGCTCGATGCTCAGGGAAATGAAGCGCCCGGTTGGCCTGCCGAACTGATGGGGCTTTTTTGGGAAGGGATGGTCGCAGATCTCGATCGGGATGGAAAATCTGAAATAATCCTCAAAAGCCTCGGAGGCATAGCCAACGGATCAATGGCCCCCTTTAATTTTCTCAACGTTTGGGATGAAGGCGGAAAGCTAATATCTAAAGCAAAAATCCCCATGTGCCAGAACGGTTGGTCAGAACGAAGTAAACACGCGGCAATCGGAAATTTTGACGATGACATGGACCTTGAAATCGCAACACATCATGGCTGCACCGCTATTGCAGCCTATAACAAGGATGGCTCATTAGTTCCCGGCTCTGTCAGGGACACCGGCGCTATGCTTTGGGCATCGCTTGCTTCAGGTGATATAAACAACGATGGTATCGATGAGATAGTTGCAGCAGGATCCAATTTGTTTGAAGGATACTCTGGGGGTGTTTATGTGTTTGGAAAAGATGGGTTGCTTAAAGGATGGCCTCAATTTACGGACAGGGCATTTACCGCATCTCCTGCGTTGGGTGACGTAAATGGAGATGGATTCCTGGACATTGCCATTTCTGATTGGGGTGGTTTTACCCATGTTCTTGATTATCAGGGCAAAGAGCTTCCTGGCTGGCCGAGGAAAAATGAAATTTGGCCATGGTCTTATCGCGATACTTCTTTGGCAATCGCTGATATCAATGGGGATAATAAAGCGGACATTATATCGCGTGGCGGCGGCATCCAGCCAGCACTTCTCCAGGGCGGGAAGATGAATTCTCTGGGCGGCATTTTTGCATGGAATGCTGATGGGTCACCCATTGGCCTTAATCCTGTTTATCCGTCTAACTCATTAGTTATGGAGCTGTGGAATGGTGCGCCGCCTGTTGTAACTGACCTTGACAATAACGGAAGGGTGGACATCATTGGCTCTTCAGTTGCAGAAAGCGCCATGTGCCCCCTGGAAAGCGACTA